>CAYZWC010000051.1:0-5593 GCA_964482065.1 uncultured Gammaproteobacteria bacterium
AGGTAGGACATTTCTATAAAACCCAAAGTAGGACATTTCTATAAAATCTTGACAGACAGTAAGTTATAGTTGACTAAATTAAATTATTATAATAAAATAGGGATACGTATCCCTATTTTATTTTATCGTCCCGCTCGGCAAAGCGAGCGGGCAAAAGAGCATGTTTTACGTTTATATTTTACAAAGTTGTAAAGATAAAAATTTTTATGTAGGATATACAGGAGATTTAAAACAACGTTTTTTAAATCATACCTTGGGCAAAGTTAAAAGTACTAAAAACAGAAGACCCTTAGAACTTGTTTATTATGAAGCGTTTAAATATGAAAATGATGCCAGAGATCAAGAATTATTTTATAAAACTGGTCAAGGTAGAAGAGTTTTGAAAAACAGGTTAAAGTCAGTAAAAAAATAAGCCCGCTCGGCAAAGCGAGTGGATTAGTTCATAATCATAATTTAGGTGGCTGACTTACCCGCTCATTTACTGAGCGGGGTGGTCGAAGGCGCATGCTTGGAGTGCATGTGTCCGTTAACGCGGACTGTAAAATATAAATATTATGGAGAGGTGGCTGAGCGGTCGAAGGCGCATGCTTGGAGTGCATGTGTCCGTTAACGCGGACCGAGGGTTCGAATCCCTCCCTCTCCGCCAATTTAAAAATCAGCTTTTTGGGCTGATTTTTCTTTTCTGGCAAGTATTGCCAGATTGTGGTAAAATAGTATAAAATACACTAAATATTCCAAAATAAATTTATGCAGGAACGTTCGCAAAAACTCCAGCGTTATTTTTTAAAAGACATTAATCCTGTCATTAGATTTTTAATACTTTCTGATACTGTTATTATTGGCGCGGCCGGGCTTCTTGGGCCCATTTTCGCGCTTTTTGTTGAGGATTTTATCACGGGTGGAAATGCCGCGGTAGCCGGTATCGCCGCCGGTGTGTATCTTTTTTCCAGAAGCATACTCCAAATCCCCATTGCGCATTTTCTTGATAAAATCCGAGGAGAAAAAGATGATTTCTGGCTCATGGTTTGTTTTTCTATACTATTTGCTCTGGTGCCGCTTTTTTATCTTGTTATTCATACTCCATTGCAGCTCTACATCGTGCAGTTTGTGCTCGGTTTTTTTACGGCCTTTACTTACCCGGCCTTTATGGCGATTTTCACGCGGCACATAGACGGCGGCAAAGAGGGGGACCGAATGGGGAATTTATTTCACGCTTACCGATGTGGTGAGCGCCGCCTTGGCTATTATTGGCGGGTATATGGCTACTTCCGTGGGATTTCCCATACTAATCGTTGTGGTGGTTGTGGTGTCTTTCTTGGGCGCTTTGCTTTTGCTTCCCATTAGACCATATATAAAGTTAAAAACTTGATATTATATTGAATGTTTCCAAAGAAAAACGCCTCGCTAGCCATAGCGGGGCGTTTGATTTGTTTGTGGATTTGGGATTATTTCATGGCATCCATAAAGGACTGGATTTTTTGCCTGGCATGTTTAGCAACCTTTTGGTCGCCAAATATTTTGCCGTTAGATAGATTTGCCACCAATCGCGCAATGTTTTGGCTAGTTTACAGGTTTGTCTATAAGCTATTGTGGCGACTTTTGACCCGAGACCATCCGTAGACCACAGAAGGTCTGCATTACCGTCATATATTGTCCACCATTCTGTGAAATTTCCGCAACCTTCCTTTTGTAGTTTTTTCAATACGGCCGGCAACACAAAATGATAAATAGCGTTTCTCCCCAGAGATGTGTCTTGTTTTTTAATACGTTCATATTGAGAAAAGTCAGTAGTTATATTTGCAATCGCTGAGGATATATTTTTTACAAATGAAATATAATTTTTACATTCATGCATATTTTCATATCCATTTTTTGCAAGGTTGTTGATAACGTTTAACAATATGTTATACAGTTCATCAAAATCACATGCCGCAAGTAGTGTCTGTTGTTCGGATTTGCTTATAGTCCTGGTGTGGTCATACATCAGCAAATCCATGAAATTTTTTATAGTTATTTTTCGGTCTTCCGGGGTTTTTGCCAATCGGAACATTTTTTTAACAAGTTGATTAAAAGGGGGATCACATTGTGTTATTTTGGATAAAGTGTCAAGTTCTTTGCAAGAGGTTGCTGTTCTGAGCATGCCCTCAATAGCTTGTTTATTTAGGCCCCAATTACCGAAAGAGGCGTGTTCAATTTCTTTCCATTGTTCAAAATCCAACCCGTCCCAGAAATTGTCGGGGAGGTCATTTTCACAAAGCACTACGGCCGGACCAAATCCTACTTCTTCGACTAATTTGTTAAAGAGCACGACAGTCTCCTTTCAATTTGTTTTGTCTTTTAAAACTGACATTTTATTATATAATAAATAATTAATTTTGTCAATTGTATGATTAAAAACCTACTAAATTCGGCTGATTTTTCTTTTCTGGCAAGTATTGCCAGATTGTGGTAAAATAGTATAAAATACACTAAATATTCAACTATAAAAATATGGCAAAACCAACAGTATTTTCAGGCGTTGCTCCTTCGGGAACACTGCATATTGGAAATTATATCGGAGCAATAAGCCAGTGGGTCGAGAATCAGGAAAATTCCAAGAGCATTTTTTGCGTGGTGGATTTGCATGCCATTACCGTACCGCAGGATCCAAAAGAGCTAAAAGAAAAAGTCAGGCAAGTGGCAGCTATTTATCTTGCTTGTGGGATTGATCCCAAGAAATCAATTGTTTTTATTCAGTCGGATAATCAGGATCACGCGGAGATGGCCTGGATTTTTAATTGTCTTACTCCCATGGGCTGGCTCAAGAAAATGACGCAGTTCAAGGAAAAAAGCGAAAAACAAAAAGAAATAGTTTCGGCCGGACTTTTTACCTATCCGGCGCTCATGGCAGCTGATATTCTTTTGTATAATACAGATGAAGTGCCGGTGGGGGAGGACCAGATTCAACATGTGGAATTAACCCGCGATTTGGCGGAGAAATTTAATAAAATTTATGGTAAAGTTTTCAAAATTCCCAAAGTAAAAATTTTAAAAACCGGGGCGCGTATTATGAGTTTGCAGGATCCGGAGAGTAAAATGAGTAAAAGCGATGAAAATCAAAACGGTGCCATATTTCTACTTGACGAGCCCGAGGTTGTGAGAAAGAAAATTTCCCGCGCCGTAACTGATTCCAAAAAAGAAATTGAGTATAATCCAAAGCGAGCAGGAGTTTATAATTTAATAAATATCTATGCTGCCTTTTCCGAGAAGACGCCGGAGCAAATCGAAAAAGATTACGCGGGCAAGGGTTATAAAGAATTCAAAGAAGATTTGACCGAGGCGCTCGTAGCATTTCTTTCTCCCATTCAAAAGAAATATACTGAAATAAGAAAAGATGAGAAAACTTTGGATAAAATTTTAGCAGATGGCGCAAAACAAGCCAGAGAGATTTCAGCAAAAACTTTGTCGGAAATAAAAGTTAAGTTGGGTTTAAAATAAATAATGGAATGTGGATTTTACGGACCCGCCTGATTTTGTTTTAATGTTTTCATGTTTTTATGTCCGAAATAGACGAAATAAAAAATCGCCTTGATGTCGTTGATGTCATTCGCGAATATATACAGTTAAAACAAGCGGGGGCCAATTGGAAGGGCCTCTGTCCTTTTCATAATGAAAAAACGCCTTCATTTATGGTAAGCCGCGAAAAACAGATTTGGCATTGCTTTGGCTGCAATGAAGGAGGGGATATTTTTTCTTTTATACAAAAAATGGAAGGCATTGAATTTCCCGAAGCTTTGAAAATTTTGGCTGATAAGGCGGGAGTTAATCTTTCTTATAAAAATCCGAAAATAGCCAATGAAAAAACCAAGTTGATGGATGTTTGTGAGAACGCCGCCAGATTTTTTCATGCCGTTCTTTTGGAATCGCAAACGGGACAGATTGCCAGAGATTATCTGAAAAAGCGAGAGGTTACAGAAGATTCAATAGAAGATTTTCGCTTGGGATATGCTCCCGACAGTTGGGATAGTCTCATGAAAGCTTTGACAAAAAAAGGATTTAGTGAAAAAGAAATATTTTTGGCAGGGCTTACCTCCAAGCGCGATAGGGGAGTCGGATATTATGATCGTTTTCGCGGACGCCTTATGTTTCCCATTGCCGATATTCATGGTAATATAGTCGGTTTTACGGCACGAATTCTCGGACCGCAAAAAGAAGGCGTGGGAAAATACATCAATACTCCGCAAACGCCCATTTATGATAAAAGCAGAATTATCTATGGCCTTTATAAAGCCAAACAAGAAATTAAAAAAGAAGATTTGGTTGTGCTGGTGGAAGGCAATATGGATGTGATAACTTCGCATGGGGCCGGAGTTAAAAATGTGGTTGCTTCTTCGGGAACGGCGCTTACCGTTGAACAAATAAAAATTTTAAAAAGATATACGGAAAACACAGCTTTGGCTTTTGACGCCGATCCGGCCGGTGAAGGAGCGGTGGAGCGGGGGATTGATTTGGCGCTTGGAGAAGGTCTGAATGTAAAAATTATAGAAGTACCCGGAGGCAAAGACCCCGATGAATGTATAAAATCTTCCAACGGCCTTGAAGCTTGGAAAAAATCCATAGTGGAGGCGGAAAGCATTATGGAATATTATTTTAGAAAAATAAAGGAGAAGTACGATATTTTAAAAGTTGAGGACAAAAAGCGGGCCGGAAACATACTTTTGGGCAAAATCTTGAAAATTTCCAATAAAATTGAACAAACTCATTGGTTGCAAAAATTAAGCGATTTGCTCAATGTGCCCGAAGAAGTGCTGCGGACAAGCTTGCTTAGCATTAAACAAAATAAAAAAACGCCGCTACCGGACGAAAATAATCAAAAAAAGCCCGCCAAATTGAGCAAAGAAGAGGCTCTGGAGAGGGAACTTATGGCGGTTATAACGTCTTTTCCGGAGTATTTTCGCTTGTCTGTGGAGAAAATCATGCCCGACATGCTTATTAATCCACAGTTTAAGGAGCTTTACAAGAAAATGGTTTATGATTATACTAAAAATAAGAGCCTTGATTTGGAAAAATTGGAAAAAAGCTTGTCGGATGAAGAAATTAGAGAATTGGAAAAACTGCGCTTATTCGCCGATAAAGATTTCTCAGACGAAGCAGGCGAAAAGGTTTTGAGTAATTTATTGAATATATTTTTGGATAATTTCAAAAGAAAAAAGCGAAAAGAATTGGAGCAAAAAATTTCCGAAGCGGAAAAAGCGGGCGATAAAGATCGGACGGGAGAATTGATGGAAGAATTACTCAAGCTCTCTGAATAACACTTTCTACAAAATAATATATTATTTTGTTGATCAAAAAACTATAAATTAAAAAATACTTATCCCGTTTTATCCGGGATAGTTTTTCTATGCCGCGAAAAAGAACAAGCAAAAAAACCAAAACTTCCAAGGCAAAAAAAACGGTTAAAAAGCCGACCGGCAAGAAGAAAACAACCAAAAAGAAAGCGGCGCCGAAGAAAAAAACGGCGAAGAAAAAAGCCGCACCGAAGAAAAGAAAAACCGCTGCCAAGAAGAAAACAACCAAAAAGAAAGCGGCGCCGAAGAAAAAAACGGCGAAGAAA
>CAYZWC010000051.1:5693-6579 GCA_964482065.1 uncultured Gammaproteobacteria bacterium
AAAAAGGTTGTAAAAGCGGAAGTTCCCGAAGAAAAAATACAAGAATTATTAAACAAGGGTCGCACCCGGGGTTTTTTGACTGAAAATGAGATACTTTTTGTTTTTTCCGAATTGGAAGATTATGTTCCTCGTTATGAAGAATTTTTAGAGCAGCTTGAAGAGAATGGAGTTTCTATTGTGGAGACCGGGGGAATTCTCGGGAAAAAAGAAGAGCGTAAGGAAACTCTTTCTCAGATGGTTAGCGAGCAAGATCGAAGAAAATTTGATTTGAGTGAAATTTTTTCGGATTCTATCCAGATGTATTTGCGTGAAATCGGAAAAGTGCCGCTACTCTCCACCGAAGAGGAGATGTCTCTAGCCAGGCGCAAAGACAGAGGAGATCAGGAAGCTGTCAAAAAACTGATTGAAGCCAATCTGCGCTTGGTCGTCTCCATTGCCAAAAAATTTGTGGGCAAAAGCCTTTCTCTTTTGGATTTGATACAAGAAGGTAATATTGGATTATTTCGGGCGGTTGAGAAATTTGATCCCAAAAAAGGATATAAATTTTCCACTTACGCCACGTGGTGGATTCGCCAAGCCATTACCCGCGCTTTGGCCGACCAGTCGAGAACAATTAGAATTCCTGTGCATATGGTGGAGACCATAAACAGATTTCAGCAGGTAGCGCGCCAGCTTATTCAAGATCTTGGCCGCGAACCCATGCCCGAAGAAATTGCCGCTGAAATGGGAGAAGAGCTGGATAAAGTACGTCAAATTATAAAAATTTCCCAAGATACCATATCGCTTGAAACTTCGGTGGGTGATAGCGATGAAGACAGTACTTTGGAGGATTTTATAGAAGATATAAAAAATGTTACTCCGGACCGCGCGGCAGCTCTTCAGCTTT
>CAYZWC010000052.1:0-6564 GCA_964482065.1 uncultured Gammaproteobacteria bacterium
AAACCTTACAAATTAGAATTAATTAAGTGTGAATTATGTTCATGGACTTGAACAAGAAGTAAACTTATCCACAATAAAAATAAATTAAAATAAAATTATAAAAAATGGTATAATAAATATAATAATTACTAATTTGAAAAAATTATGTCTCATCACGTATTATTCGGCTTTAAGGTATTTTTAGCTATTTTTGTAAGTATTGCTTTGGCCATAGCTTTTTTCTACGTCGGCTTTACCGTGGGATATGCCAACGGAGTTTCCAACGGATGGCTGGCGGCAAAAAAAGTGGTTGAAGAATCGGGGATTTTTCCCGACTTCGGAGAAGAAGAGATGGAAACTACAAATATTTCCGGAGAAGTGGACAGTATAGAGGGAAATACCATAATAATGAAAGCTGAAAATCTTACACTCAACCCCCTTGATCCGGCTACTCCCGCCGAACGCGCCATAACCGTAAACGAAGACACGGTTTTTGTAAAAAGAACGGAAAAACCGGCTGAACAATTTATAGCCGAACTGGATGCTTATGACGCGGCCATAGAGGCTGAGGCGCCGGGCGCCATTGCTATTCCCCTGCCCTATGATGAGGAAGTAATACAATTCGAAGAAATTGAACCTGGCGATGAAATCATAGCCGAAGCGGAATCCAATATCCGCTGGGAAAAATCTTTTACCGCTTCAAAGATTGTTTTGCAAGAACAACCGCTTGAAGAATAAAAAAATTAACGCGTATAATAAAAATACCTCTTTCACGGAGGTATTTTTATATTAAATAAATTTTATAGCGATGCTCGTAAATTCTAAAAATCAGTTATCATCTTTTTTATCCTTGGCGAGGATCATTGCCAAAATAGGAGCTACAATCCAAAAAAATTTTCCCGGGTCGCTCGTAAAAATTTGCTGAGTAACGGGCGCCAACTTATCGGTCGCTTCGGGAGTAAGATATGAAAGCACCACACTAATCAAAAGCCCAACGTGCAGGAAACTAAACATCAACACCTGCCACCAGCGACCGAGAGAATCGGATGAGGCAATCGTGCCCATAATACCGCTTCTTGATAAAAGAAAAAATAAAACCAAAAACACGCCGAGGAAAGTGGTTACTTTAAAAACAAAAACATTATTAATATTTATCTCCGCTTGCATCTGCCGCAGATACGGCGCGGTATTTACCACCGCCAAAGCCATATAAATACTCACGAGAATAGCAATAATCCTGTCACGGCCAAGAGAAAGGCCGTAAAGCAGCGAAACCACCACAAAAAATATGAGAATCAAAAGATCCCAGCTCGGATTGGAGAGGTCCAAATTATTAAACCAATTTATTATTGCTTGGTAGTCCATGAGTTGTATGTCTTTTTTTTATTATAGCATATTTTTACATAAACTACAACTTATAAATTATACTTTAAAAAAACAAAAAGGTACTCAGGTGCCCAGGTACTTAGGTAATCGGGAAATATTAATCGTCTAATTACCTAAACACCCAAGTACCTGAGTACCTATTTCTAACCTGCTATGTGCCTGCCCGCATCGCTATGCGAAGCATTGCGGGCGGGTTCCATGTTATGTGTTGTGTGATCTACTCGTCCCATTCTTCAAGAATTTTCTTCTGCTTTCTGGATAAACTCTTCGGAATATCCACAATTACTCTAACGAGCTGGTCGCCTTTACCAAAACCCCGCAAACTGGGCACGCCTTTGCCCTTCAACCGAAAAAACGTTCCCGACTGCGTGCCGGAAGGAATTTTTAATTTAATTGGGCCCTCCAAAGTATTAACTTCAATTTTGTCTCCAAGGGCTGCCTGCTTAAAGCTGATTTTTTCAGTGCTTAAAATATTGTGCCCGTCTCGCTCAAATTCAGGATTTGGTTTTATATGAAAAGCTATATATAAATCTCCGGGCATTGCGCCATGAGCTCCGGCCTCCCCTTTTCCGGCAAACTTAATGGTAGTGCCATCATCAATACCGGCCGGAATTTTTACTTTAATTTTTTCTTGGGATTTTACTATTCCCCGGCCCGAACATTCGGAGCATTTTTTGTGCGGGATTTGTCCATCACCACCGCAATCCGGACAAACACGCTGTGTCTGCATGGCACCGAGAAAAGTTTGTTGCATCTTGGTAATATGCCCGTTTCCTCCACAAGTTTTACAAGTATCAACCTTTGTTCCCGGCTCCGCTCCGCTTCCGCTGCATTTACCGCAAGTTATATTTTTATAAAATTCAACATCTTTTTCCACACCAAAAGCGGATTCTTTAATATCAATCTCCATATCGGCATGAATATCAGCACCTTTACTTCTGGTCTTGGTTCGTGTTCTTCCGCCAAAACCGCCAAAAATATCGCCGAAAATATCGCCGAAATCGTCCATATTGATATTGGCGCCCTGAAAACCTCCAAAACCGGAAAATGGATTTCCACCGCCGCCCATGCCGGCCTGGTCAAAAGTCGTGCCAAACTGATCGTATTGCTTTCTTTTTTCGGCATTACCTAAAATTTGGTAAGCTTCATTTACCTCTTTGAACTTGGCCTCGTCCCCTCCGGCTTTATCCGGATGGTATTTGTGGGCTTGCGCGCGAAAAGCCTTCTTTATTTCTTCCGCGGAAGCGCTTTTGTCTACGCCTAAAATTTTATAGTAATCCTTACTCATAATATTTAACAATTGACATTTGACTTATTTAATGATACTTTTTAAATAGTTTAACGCAATAACAACTTTGAATGGAGGTGATCTTTTGAAATATATCGGCGGACTTTTTGTAGATTTTCTGATTTTGCTGATCATTGCCCAAATCTCCGGAGTCAGAGACAAAACAAGGAAACAAATCGAATCTTATCTAACCGAGATGGTGCACAACGACTGCAGCCGCGTAATCCGGTGCAAAACGAAAAAAACTGAAAAAAGAAAGATGAACAAGGGACACCAAACAACAGGCGCTCTCTTCTGACGCAGCTTCATAGCCACTCCATATACAATGTCATACATGTTGACAATGGCAATATATAGTGATATGTTTTAAGTAGCTAGATGCAACAATAGAAACTGGAAGGAGGTGATCTTTTTGAAGTATATCTACACGATTTTTCTGGTAGTGATCGCCATTATGCTCATCGCGTTGCCCGCTCTCGCCACGACTTGGAATCAAGGCGAATGCAGCTACGCTGCAAAATGGCGGCTTGAGGAAAAGCTGGAAAAACAGGAAAAGGCCAAAAAGGAGCAGCCTACGGCGGTCAAAGCCAAAAAGAAGAAAAACCGCCAAAAAGCACAGTGGAACAAATGGTGCGACTTGCCCGGAAAATACAAAGGCAAAAAGTGCCTGCGTCCCATGTGATCCAACCTACTCACAAAGAGCCAACGGCTCTTTTTATTTTTATCTTGCGTTATTTTAATCCTTATGATAACATAAAACGAACGTTCGTTCCATTAACCTTTGCCTGGTGAGGAGGGCTTTAATGATCAGGGAAATTGCCTACGGTCAAATGAAAAATATCGTGTGGGGTATGCTGATTTTACTCGGCGTTTCCTTTCTTATAGGAAGCGCGGAAGCCACGGAATTACAAACCGATTACAATCGAATTCCGCCGGATACGCCAACCGATCAAAACAATGTTGAAAATCCGGAGATGACGGCGATAAGCGAAGAAAACTACCGCGTGCCGGTAAAAATTTTCCGTAAAAATAACTCATTTCGTAAGGGAAACAAACGACATCGGCAAATTTTCCAAAATGGGCCCAGTTTCCGCTGCAGAAAAATACTGCCGGCAAATAAAATCCATCCACTAAACACCACGGGAGCCTAGCTCCCTTTTTTATTTTAAAAATGTTATCATTTTAACCCACCAAATCAGTGCAGGTAGAGACGGGTTTTAAACCCGTCTCTACAAATATACTTTATTTATCTTCTTCTTTTTTATTCTCTTTATTATCTTCAACTTCTCCCTCAACAACTTCATCTTCGCCCTTGTCCGCCGAATCGGCGGATTGCTTTTGATCGCCTGCCTGGGCACTGTTCCCTGCTGATTGATCACTGTACATGTTCTGTCCGATCTTGGAAACGGTTTCATTAAGTTCGGAAATGGCTTTTTTGATCGCTTCCATATCTTCACCGTCTTTTACTTTTTTCAAGGCCTCAACTTTTTCTTCAACTTGTTTTTTTACATCAGCCGGAACTTTATCACCAAGGTCTTTTAGGGTCTTCTCTGTCTGGAAGACCATGGAATCGGCCTGATTCTTGGTTTCAATAACTTCTTTCTTTTTCTTGTCCTCATCAGCGTGCAATTCCGCGTCCTGCTTCATTTTTTCTATTTCTTCCTGAGAAAGTCCGGAAGAAGCGGTAATGGTGATTTTTTGTTCTTTGCCGGTGGCTTTATCTTTGGCGGAAACGTTTAATATTCCATTAGCGTCAATGTCAAAAGTAACTTCAACCTGCGGCACGCCGCGCGGCGCCGGCGGAATTCCCGAAAGTATAAAGCGTCCGAGAGTTTTGTTGTCAGAGGCCATTTCGCGCTCGCCTTGAAGCACGTGAATTTCTACAGAAGTTTGATTATCCGCGGCAGTTGAAAATATTTGCGATTTGGAAGTGGGAATAGTGGTATTTCGCGTAATAAGCTTGGTGGACACGCCGCCCAAAGTTTCGAGCCCAAAAGAAAGTGGGGTCACATCAAGAAGTAGGACGTCTTTGACATCGCCCTGCAAAACTCCGGCCTGAACCGCCGCGCCGATAGCCACCACTTCATCCGGATTTACGCTGGAATTGGGCTTTTTACCAAAAAACTTTTCCACGGTTTGCTGCACCAAAGGCATTCTGGTCATTCCTCCAACCAAAATAACTTCTTCAATTTGAGAAGTTTCGAGACCGGCATCGGATAGCGCTTTTTTGCAAGGTTCCAAAGTTTTTTCTACAAGATCGCTTACCAATTCTTCAAGCTTTGAGCGAGTCATCTTCATAACCAAATGTTTTGGTCCGGAAGCGTCGGAAGTAATAAAGGGTTGGTTGATTTCAGTTTCTTGCGCCGTGGAAAGCTCAATTTTGGCTTTTTCAGCTGCTTCTTTCAAGCGCTGCAAGGCTAATTGATCCTTAGACAAATCAATACCTTCCTGCTTTTTAAATTCATCAATTATCCAATTTATAATAACTTGGTCAAAATCATCACCGCCGAGATGAGTATCTCCGTTAGTTGACTTTACTTCCACGGTATCTTCGGAGACATCAAGAATGGATACATCAAAAGTTCCTCCACCAAGGTCATAAACGGCAATCTGTTGGCCCTTCTTTTTGTCAAAACCATAGGCCAGAGCGGCAGCGGTGGGCTCATTTATAATACGCTTAACTTTTAAACCGGCGATTTCTCCGGCATCTTTGGTGGCCTGCCTCTGGGAATCGTCAAAATAAGCGGGAACAGTAATAACCGCTTCTTCTATTTTTTCTCCCAGCTTGTCTTCGGCATCGGATTTTAACTTTTGCAAAATCATGGCCGAAACTTCCTGTGGAGAATATTTCTTGCCGTTCATAACGACTTTTACACCTTCACCCTCTTGCTCTATCCCATAAGGCATCAGCTTAACGTCTTTTTGTACTTCCGGATCTTCAAAACGCCTGCCGATTAATCTTTTTACGGAAAAAATAGTATTGGCCGGATTGGTAACCGCTTGCCTTTTGGCAAGCAAACCCACCAAACGCTCGCCCCCTTTGGAGATAGCAACCATGGAAGGCGTGGTGCGCATTCCTTCTTTATTTTCCAAAACTTTTGGTTCTCCTCCTTCAATAATAGCCATGGCACTATTGGTTGTACCAAGGTCAATTCCGAGAATTTTTGACATAATGTTTATATTTTAAATTATTTATTAATTCAAATTGCTAATTTCTAATTGCTAATTTCTAATCAATGTATAATGCCAAAATGTCTAATGTCTAATTTTGGTCATTAAATCATTGGACATTAGAAATTAGATATTAGAAATCAAAAATTTCTAACTATTTCTTTTTTGTGGTTTTCTTCGCGGTTTTCTTCGCGGTTTTTTTAGCTTTGGTTTTTCTAACTGGAATTTTTTTGGAAGTTTTCTCACCCGTGATTTTTGGAACAACAATTTTTAACAAACCGTTTTCCACTTCGGCATTGGCCTTATCACCGTCGACATGCGCCGGCAGCGAAACAGATCGGTAAAAATTTCCGTGGCGTATTTCTCGACGGAAATAATTATCCTCGTCAACTTCAGTTTTGTGCTCGCTTTTGCCTTTGATTGACAAAACGTCATTTTCAATATTAACTTCCACATTTTCAGGATCAATACCCGCCAACGGAGCTTCAACAATAATATTACCGTCATCTTCATAGACGTCCACCGCCGGAATAAATCCTTTTACTTTCTCGGGCATAACCAAAGGATAGTCGTCCTTAAAATATTTTTCAATATCTTCGAAGGGCTCGAAGAAAGGTTTCCATGGAATTAAAGGCATAATTTTATTCCTCCCTTGATTAAAGCATTATTGCTATTAACCAAATTAATTATTTGTAAAGTTTCACAACCTTGTTAACAGTTCATTAGGATTAAAAATAAAC
>CAYZWC010000053.1:0-6553 GCA_964482065.1 uncultured Gammaproteobacteria bacterium
AAAAAAGGAAAAGCTAATTTCAAAAATGACGACTCCGGAAACATTCACACTCTTATCGGCAGAGTCTCTTTTGACAAGCAAAAACTCGTGGAAAATTTTAATGCTCTTATCGAAGCCATCCAAAAAGCAAAACCAATCTCTTCCAAAGGACAATACCTAAAAAGCGTAACTGTCACCTCCAGCATGGGACCGGGAGTGAAAGTTTCCGTATAAATTTTAACCCCCTTAATTCGGGGGTTTTTATTATAAATAATTTCTAAAAATATATGGCGGAAAAAAGAGATAACTATTTGTCTTGGGACGAAGCTTTTATACAAATGGCTTACTTAATATCCCAAAGATCAAAAGACCCCAATACTCAAACGGGTGCTGTCATCGTTGATAGTAATAATGTAATTGTCGGTCTTGGATACAATGGCTTTCCTCGCGGATGCTCCGACGACGAGCTTCCTTGGAACCGTGACGGCGAAACCTGCGACGCCAAATATGCTTATGTGGTTCATGCCGAAGCCAATGCTATTTTTAATTCCAACAAACCCACTTCCGGATGCAAAATGTATTGCACTCTTTTCCCTTGCAATGAATGTGCCAAAATATTAATACAAAATGGAATTAAAGAAATAATTTACTCCGAAGACAAATACCATGATATGGATATTTGGAAAGCATCCCGTCGCATGCTAGATATGGCCGGCATCCGCTATATTGAATATAAGCCCAAATATAAATTAAATTTAGAAAACAATGGACAATAAAATAATTTTGGGATTCGTGGGTGAATTATCCGGCGGCAAAGGAACAGCCTGCGCTTATCTCAAAGAAAAATACAACGCTCCTTCTTATAGATTTTCCACCATTCTCCGCGATGTTTTAAACCGTCTTTATCTGGAAATCAACCGACCTAATCTGCAGGAATTATCAAGGATACTTCGCGAAACTTTCGGACAAGATACTCTGGCCAAAGTAATCGCTTCGGATGTTAAAAACGACACGTCGGAAATCATTACCGTGGACGGTATTCGCCGCTTGGCAGATATTAAGTATCTCAAGGAAATTCCCGGATTTCATCTCATCTATCTAACCGCCGATCAAAAAATTCGTTACGAAAGAATGACTAAGCGCGGCGAAAATAGCGACGACAATACCAAAACTTTTGAAGAATTCCAAAAAGACGAACAAGCGGAAGCGGAATTGGAAATAAAAGAGACGGCCACGTCTGCGGACTTTACCATAAATAACGACGGCACTCCGGAAGAACTTTATTCACAGCTTGAGGAAATTCTTAAAGAAACCAAAAATAATTAAACTAAAACCTTATGGAAGAAAACAAAAAACAACCTGAAAAAGATATCACCAAACAAACTCTCTATTCTATAAGAATATTTGCTTTTATATCGGCGGCCATAGTTGTCTTTGCCGATTATCTTAACGCTTGGAGTGAAGACTGGCCGGCGCTGATTATAATGATGATGTCTCTCTATATTATTTCTTGGAGCTACCGCCCACTGCTCGCCAATAACAAAAAAACTCGCCTTTGGATAAGCGTTATTTTATTTATTCTTCTTCTCATCGGATTTGTCATAATTTATAATTGGTAATATTTTTCTATGCCCAACAAAAGAGAAATTTACACTTTGGAAAATTTAAGCCCGGAGGTAAAAGCGGTTTGTTTTGCCAAATGCTCGCGCTCTCCGGAATCTTTCCGCAATATCGCCGAAGAATTAACTGAGGAAAAATCACAAAAATTTCATGAGCGCTGGGTAGTGGGCTACGGCCATGGCTCGGTGGCGGAACATGCCATTCTCTCCATTGCCATGGAAAATGTTTCAATTCTCGCCACTAAAATTATTGAAGACAACCGGCTGGCCTCTTTTACAGAAAAATCAACCCGTTATCAAGTTTTTGACAAAAACCGATACTACAAGCCGAAAAAAATAATGGATTCGGAACTGGGAAAAATATATGAAGAAGCAGCCGACAATCTTTTTGCCGTTTACGGCGAACTTACTGCGCCCATGATTGAATATATGAAAAAGAAATTTCCAAAATCCGAAGATATGAAAGACGCGCTTTATGAAAATGTGAGCAAAGCGCGAGCTTGCGATGAAATACGCTATCTCTTGCCGACAGCTACGCTTACCAACCTGGGCATGACCGCCAATGCCCGCGTCTGGGAACATGCCATTAGAAAATTCCTGACCCATTCTCTTGATGAAATAAAAGAAATCGGCGAAGAATGCAAAAAAGTGGGACTTGAAGTTACTCCGACTTTGATTAAATACGCTGATTACAATGAATACCTGGCCGAAACCGATAAAAAACTATCGGAAATATCAAAAGAAATTGAAAATGACGAAAAGCCGCTAAATTCCGAAGCGGTGAAAATAGTGGACTTTGATCGCGATGCTGAAAATAAACTGGTAACCGTTCTTCTTTACAAAAATTCCACTCTGCCCTATACCCAAATTTATAATAAAGTTGCTTCCATGGACGACGACAAAAAAGCGGAAATTATCGATGAAGCTATGAAAAAGCGCGGCCCGCATGACCAACCACTAAGAGAACTGGAACATATTTATTATACTTTTGACATCCTTATGGACTATGGAGCTTTTCGCGATGTTCAACGCCATAGAATCTGCACTCAAACCAACCAAAAAATAACCATAACCCATGGATATGATACTCCCGAGGCCATAGTTGACGCCGGGTATGGCGATAAATTCAAAAACGCCATAGAAAAAGCGGCCTCTGCTTATGAAAAAATCTATAAAAAATTTCCCGAAGAAGCCCAATACATTGTCCCGCTGGCTTTCCGTAAAAGAGTGCTTTTCACCTGGAACTTGCGTGAGCTGCACCACTTCATTCCCCTACGCTCCAGCAAAGCCGGACACTGGTCTTACCGCCACATTGCCCAAATGTGTTATGACAAAATCCGTGAAATCCACCCTCTTCTCGCCAAATACATCCGCGTCAACAAAGACGACCTAACCGAACACACTTAATAATAAAAACATGCAAGGAAAATTTATCGTACTCTACGGCATCAATAACTTGGGAAAATCAACCCAAGCGAAATTACTCGTGGAGAAATTAAAAAACGAGGGTCATCAAGCGGAATATCTTAAATATGCCATCTATGATTTGGAGCCGTCAGGTCCGATTCTAAACGCCTATTTGCGCGAAGGTAATCCGCTAAATCTAAATTCGCGTGAATTCCAAATTATCCAAGCTTTAAACAGAACTCAATACGAGCCTTTATTGAAATCTAAATTGGAATCGGGAATAAATATTGTGGCCGAAGACTACACGGGCACGGGATTGGCTTGGGGAATGGGTGGTGATGTAGATGAAAGCTTTCTTAAACAAATCAATTCTCACCTTTTAAAAGAAGATCTCGGAATACTTTTTCAGGGTAAAAGGTTTATCAAGGCTGTGGAAGACGGGCATAAACATGAAGAAAATGACGAACTTACAGAAAAAGTCCGACTGGCCCACGAAAAACTGGCTGATGAATTTGGCTGGCAGCGAATTAATGCCAATGAATCCATAGAAAAAATTTCCGAAAAAATTTGGAATATTGTCAAAAAAGTATTATAATAAAATTATATAATTAACCATTGACTAACGGCTCTGCCCGAAATATTGTGCCCGCCAAAAACTCTGCTTCTACTACGGACCGGCATAATTTTACAAACGGGTAACCACTAATCATTTAATAGGAGGACTTATGCAAGAAAACAAAGCCTCGCTTATGGAAGCGGAAGAAATTATAAAAAAATCTTGGCAAATTTACAAAGAAAATTTTAAAGACTTACTCCAAGTTTTACTATGGGTTCTTCTACCCACTATTCTCTTGTCGCTTCTTTTGATACGCTCTCTCGGACCATGGTCTGATATTTTATACGCTTTACTTACAATTCTGCTTTTGGTTTTAGGAATCTGGATAAATATAGTTTTTATAAAATTGATTTTTAAAATTTATAATAATGAAAAATATGACCTGGGATTAATCTACAAAGAAAGCTGGTCAAAATTCTGGAATTATATTGCCGTCTCCGCCATACTTTTGTGGGTATTGGCCGGAGGGTATTTGCTCTTTATAATTCCGGGAATAATTTTTACAGTTTGGTATTCTTTTGCCGCCTTTATTGTACTGCTCGACGGCAAAAAGGGTCTAACCTCTCTCGTGGAAAGCAAAAAAATGGTTATGGGCAGATTTTGGGAAATTCTTTGGCGTTGGCTTGCTCCGGGAATTTTTTTCGGAATTATAATGATACTGGGAACTTTGATTATAAACTCTGTAATAGGAGCCGCTTTGGGCGACTGGAGCCTGGGACTATTCTCCGGACTTTTTTGGTGGTCTGATCTGATATCAAATATAATTTCTATGCTCTTTACCCCTCTTTTTGTGGCTATCGGAGTAATTTTGTATAGCGAAGCTAAAAAAGGAATTTCCGAGCAAACCGAAAATGCCAGTCCGACCAAAAAACCCAAAACCACACCGCGCAAAAAATCTACAGCTAAAAAATCCAAAAAAACTTCCAAAAAATAAATATAACATTATGGAACTCGAGCCCATTATCGGACTTGAAATACATATACAGCTAAAGACCAAGAGCAAGATGTTTTGCTCTTGTTCTAATATGGGAAATGGAGACGCGCCCAATACTTTGATATGCCCCGTTTGTCTTGGACATCCGGGAACTCTGCCCGTGCTTAATTCAGGAGCTCTAAAATTGGGATTAAAAATGGCGCTGGCTTTGAGCTGCCAAA
Source organism: uncultured Gammaproteobacteria bacterium (assembly GCA_964482065.1). Taxonomy (GTDB): domain Bacteria; phylum Patescibacteriota; class Patescibacteriia; order JAQUQO01; family JAQUQO01; genus CAYZWC01. Next base: position 4,777 of record CAYZWC010000053.1, read on the forward strand.
TATCTGATACTTCCAAATTCGACAGAAAAAATTATTTCTACCCTGACCTGCCAAAGGGCTACCAAATATCCCAATATGACAAACCCATTGCCGAACGAGGAGAATTTGAAATAAAAATTCCCGCTATCAAGGGGCAAGTCCGCCCCGAGGCAAAAATAAGGATCACCAGAACACATTTGGAAGAAGACGCCGCCAAACTGCTCCACGACCCGGAAAAAAAATACAGTTTGGTTGATTATAACAGGGCCGGCGCTCCCCTCTTGGAAATTGTAACCGAACCGGATTTCAAAACCCCTTTGGAAGCAAAAATATTTTTACAAGAACTTCGCCTATTGGCCAGGCATTTGGAAATCTCCGACGCTAATATGGAAAAAGGACAACTGCGCTGCGACGCCAATATTTCCATGCGAGAATTCAAAAAAAACCGCAAATCAGGATTTGATTTCTCGGATACCAGCGCCAAAATCGAGGTAAAAAATATGAATTCTTTCAAATCCGTGGAAAAAGCTCTGGAATACGAAATAAAAAGGCAAAGCAAGCTATGGAAAGAAAAAAAACCTCCTCAAATACCGGCCACTTACGGCTGGAATGATGAAAAAGGCATAACCGAACTTCAACGCACCAAAGAACAGTCTCCTGATTACCGCTATTTTCCGGAACCTGATATTCCGCCGCTCGATCTACGCGAATTAAAACAAGAAATGAAAAATATTCTACCCGAATTGCCGCAAGAAAAAAGAAAGCGCTTTATTGATCAATACGGCTTTAACGCCGGCGACGCGGTAATTATATCCGCAGATAAAAATTTAGCAAACTATACCGAACAAATTGTCTCTGAGCTGAAATCTTGGCTCAAAAATTTGCCGGAGATAGAAAGCTCCGAAGAAGAAATATGGCAAAACAACAAAAAAAAGCTGGCTAAGCTTATAAGCGGTTGGCTCATAAACCGCTACGCCAAACTCCTGGAAGAAAAAAATATTACCGCCGAAGAATCAAAAATAACTCCGGAAAATTTCGCCGAGCTGCTTACCCTCTTATATCAAAATAAAATAAACAGCAATACCGGACAAAAAATATTAGAACAAATGTTTGATACCGGAATTGACCCTTCCCACGCCATCGAAGAACAAGGATTGGAACAAGTCAGTGATGAAAATCAAATTGAAAAAATTATAGACAAGGTAATAGAGAAAAATCCCAAACAAGCGGAAGAGTACCGCGGAGGAAAGGAGCCGGTGATAAAATATTTGATAGGCATGGCCATGAAAGAAAGCAAAGGCAAAGCCAACCCGCAAATTGTAGAAAAAATTATCAAAGAAAAATTAAAATAAAAAACGGCGCTGCGGCGCTGTTTTTAAATTCAAAATTTCAAAACACGATTCGAAAGGAGGTGAAAAAGATGAACCGGGAAAATCACATGCACTGCATACACGGGATTAATCCCAATCATTGCGGTAATTGCCGAGGTAAGATAAAAATGGCTCTCGGCGAACTTGTTAAATACCTTAGTCTGTCTGAAAATCCGCAAACAGACCAAGAAAATATCGCCGACTTCGTGGGTAAAACCCCGATCTTATCCGAAATTCTAACCTCAAAACGGTAGGAGCCAAATCATGGAATTAACTACCGCTCCCCCGCATGAAAAACAATTTTGTGCGGGGAATTTTATTTCAAACCAGCTAAAATTAACTGTGAATATAATAAAAAATTATACTAACGCCAAAAAACTGTAAAAATTTTGTGATAATGTCCTAATAGGATTAAATAGAAATGTCCT
>CAYZWC010000054.1:0-6550 GCA_964482065.1 uncultured Gammaproteobacteria bacterium
GTATGACATTTCTATTTGGCTCAAAGTATGACATTTCTAAATGGTCTTGACAGGAATAAAAAAACCTCGCCCGAAGACGAGGTCTGTGAATGTTGATTTTTCGAGATGCTTAGGCGGCTTTGTCGGCAAAAGCTTCCTCACACTCCGCGAGAGTCAGTTTGGCCGCTTCCGCCGGATCATCGTGGTCATAAATTGGCCTGCCGATCACGAGGTAATCCGCTCCCATTTTGATGGCGTCCGCCGGCGTGGTTACGCGCGACTGGTCATCATTGGGATTCAGATACCACTTGGGACGGATGCCCGGCGTGACCTTGATGAGTCCCTTGAGCTCTCTCCGTTTCTGGAAAATCGGAAGCTCTTTGGGCGAGCATACGATGCCGTGCACTCCCGCCAGCTTGGCATCCCGCGCCATGCGAAGGACTGCCACTTTGCTCAGACAGCCATACATCAGGTGCGCGTCTTCCTCGGTGAGAGAGGTGAGCACGGTGACGGCGAGAATCTTGATCTTGTCGCCGGCCGCATCCACGGCTGCTCCCATCATGTCGATTCCGCCCGAAGCCATGACCGTGATGAAATCCGGCGGAGTGGGCAGCGCGGCCAAAGACTTCACGTCGTTGGCCACCGTGTTCGGAATGTCGTGCAATTTCAGGTCGGCGAAAAAGCCCTGACCTTTGAACTTTTCGATGAGCGAATAGCCCTCCTGACGCAAAAGTGTATTGGCTTTGGAGAAACCCACCTCCCCCGTCAGCCGTTCGGCGAGATTCAGGGACTGGGCCAAGTCCATGCCGTCCAAAGCTACGATGATCGGATTGTAATCTAGCATCTTTCTCACTCCTTTCCCTTTCGGGGTTGTTATCCTTCCCAGCCCAAACGCCGGGCTTTCTCAATCTCTCCTTTTTTGACCATTTTGCGCAAAAAAGCTTCTCCCCTTCCTCGATCGGTATTGATCGGAACATCATCTTTGCAAAGCGGGCATTCCTTTTCGGAATAAGATTCAAAATTCTTCCGTCCAAACCAAACAAGCGGAGTTCCTTCCCCGAAACAGTGAACAAACTTATTGCTCAAATTAACGATTACGGCAATTCCCAAAATTCCTCCACCGGCTTTTTGGACGGCTTTAATAGCTCTTTTGATGGTGGTGCCGGTATCAAAAAAATCATCCACCAAAAGCACTTGGCGACCCCGGACAATATCGCTGGCCGAACCGTCAAAATGAAAATTTATCACTCCATCCGGTCGGCGCTCTTCTTTTACCAAAAGCACTTTATCGCAATCCCAAACATCCGCCATGGCCGTAGCCAGCTCATTGGCGCCGTAGGAAGGCCCCGTAATCAATATATCGCGAGGATCTCTCATTTCGGCAATCATTTCATTGCAAAGCAGACACAAAATTTCCGCCACCTGTTTGATAAATCTCCTCTCATATGATAATGAGCGATTTTTAATGTAGCTTGGCGTATGTTGGCCATTTCCTTTGACAAAATGCCCTTCCAACACTTGACAAATTCTGTCCAAATCTCTCTCAAAATTTGGATAAAGACCCCTAATAAGGCTCGGGGCCATAGATTTAACTTCTTTTCGCGCCGATTTTCCCTTTGGCATCTCTTTTCCTCCCTTGTTTTCAATTTGCGAAATTTTTTTAAGTTTAACGCATATAAAAAATAGTGTCAATGCAGACACTATTTTTTTATCTAAAATCTATTTTTGTTTATTTTGGCATCTCGCATCCGGTTTTACGACTTAATTCTTCAAAACTAAGCTCGCCCAAGCGCTTTGAACCGTCGCTGAAGCGCCAAGTGGGATAAGCGGTAATATCGGCGTTGCCGCATTCTTCAGCTTGGCCGCCTCCGGGCAGAGCACATTCAATATAATTTACAAATTCAAAAGAATCACCAAAAGCAAGTTTTTGGTTTTTGCAATGAGAGCACCAGCTGGCGCCGTAAAATTTGGCTCCCGCCTCCGAGAGACATTCGGCAAAAGCATCCATTCCACCCGGGACCGAGGAAATCCCGGGCTCATCCGCGGTTTTACTTTGGTATATAATAAATCCAAAAATTCCGACAATCAGAACAATCAAAGCGATTATTAAAATATTTGTTTTATTCATACTTTATTTTTTATTTATTAATTTGGACTACATTGCCGCACCAAACTTCTCCGCTGGCTTCTTTGTTGCAAACACGGTAATAATATGATTTACCCGCGACCGCGGTATTGTCAAAATAAGAAGTCTGGGATTTATCGGCAATATATTTTATGTATCCATCATTGGGATAATATAAATCGGAATTTGTCTCAGAACGGACAACTTTGTAATATTTAAATCCCTCACTTACGCTCGGCGTCCAGGAAAGGCTCACTCCCCCGCCTCCGGCTTCGGCGGTAAGTTCAAGAGCATCGGTTACCGGTAAGTAAGCGGCGGATTTTTCATTATTTTTTACTTCTTCCTTTTCCTCTTTTACTTCTTCCTCTTTTTTTATTTCCGATTCGTTTATCGCTTTTATTTTTATAATATTACCACACTCAATCTCGTCTTTGTCAACTTTAGCGCAAATTCGGTAATAATATTCTTTGTCTTTTTTGGAAGTTATATCAAGATAAGAAGAAAAATCTTGTTCTCCGGAATATTTTATATACCCGTCATCAGGATAAATAAGCTCGGGGTTATCTTCGGAGCGGACTATTTTGTAAAATTCAAAATTTTCGCCGGAATAAGGCTCCCAGGAAAGCTCCACTCCATCTTCGGTAGTTTCGGCGCCAAGCTTCAAATCCACAGGACCATCTTCTTCCTCCTCCTCTTCTTCCGGAGAAGGCAAAATACCCAAAGAAAAAGATTTTTTATAATCCTCATCGGCGTTCCAGGCAATCCAACCGCTCTCCAAATTTTCCTTTTTTATTTCGGACACGGAAATTGTTTTATCTTTGGTATGAATATCAGCCGCCTCTCCTTCTTCCACAGTCCGTTTTTCAGATTCGCTCTCCACCTCCACTTCATTTTTTAAAACTTTTACATTTACCTTATCTTCCTCGGCTTGACAGGCAATATCAAAAGCCGTTCCCAAAGAAGTTATTTTTTGACCCCAAGCGTAAACTTCATAATTTTCTCCAAAAACCCGGTGATAAGTTTCGCCTCCGTTTTGTATCAAAGCTGTTTTGTCTTCAGACAATTCACTTAATTCCACTTCAGTATATTCATTCATACGAAATAGGCTCCCGTCTTTAAATTCCAAAATAAGTTTCCCATCTCCGGTCTGAATTTTGTAACCTTCTTTTACTACGGCTTCCTCTTCCGCCGGCTGCCAATTTTCTCCGTCTTCGCTAAATTCGGCTTCTCCGGAAAAAAAAGAAATAATTGCTTCTTCTTTTGAAGCCGGCTCGTCTATCACGCTTTGATTTTCGGTATCATCATTTACGGAAAATTTAACCTCAACACTATCGTCGCGCAAAGACCAAATAAGCGCTCCGGCCAAAATAATTATAATGAGAATCATGAGATTGGTGGCAAATGAAGATTTACCCCACTCGTTATTTTTTAAATTCATAGTTTTTTATTATTTACAAAATTTTAACACACTATGGGAAAATAATCAATTTTGCCATAGTTTTTTTGCTTCATCCCAAAAATCAGAAACACCCCGCCTTTCTTTCATAAAATACCACCATTCCGCTCCCCAAAGGTAAGTTTTTTGAAAACCGGTGCGTCGGGCAAAATCCACATTCTCGCGGAATTGCTCCAAATCCATGGATTTATACTGCTCTTTCACCGGTGTTCTCCATACCATGCCCAAAGGTGCCCAAGGCTCGGCCTGAAGCTCGGTATTAAAAATTTCATCCGGGGTCCTACCCGCCAAATAAGCTTTGAGGCGATAAAAAGACGGTGGCAAGAACCATTCAAAATAACCGACGGTCTCATTCCAAACCACTCTGTATAAACTCACTCCCAAAATATCAGACAAATCGGAACCGGCAATCCAGCTGCTAAGCTCGCCGCTCTCGGTTATGATAATAGGCCGATCGTCCAAAGAGCGCACCAAATCTATTTCTTTTTTTAAAAATTCTTCATCACTCGGCGGACATTCTCCAAACGAATCCAGAAACGGCTCATTTTCCACCTGCCAATATTTTATCGCTTCCCTGTCTTTAAAGTGGTTAACCGTATTTTCAATCAAATTTAAAATTCTTTCGTCTTGTTTCTCTTTTTCCAAATCGGAAAGCCAATACGGATCCCAACATTCGGGCCAACGAGGTACGCGTCTACCCACCACCAAACTGATATCCACTCCCCGCTTGGACGCTTCTTCCACTTGCGTATCCACTTCATCAAAATAAAAATCCCCTTGTTCGCTTTCTACCCGGCTCCAATAAACCGGCAGACGCAGATTATCCACACCCAACTCATCAAGTATTTTGATATAAGCCTCCCGCGAATCAAAACCGAGGCGTTCCATATAGGGAGCCGAGTAAGTAATTCCCCAATCCATTTCTCTTTGCAATGCTTTTTTATCACCGATATAAGACCAAACCGAAAAACCGGCTATTATAACCACAAGAACCAAAACCGCGATTGATATTTTTTTATATTTCTTAAAAAATTTCATAATTTTAATAATTGATAACTGATTCCAAAAATGCCAACAAATATTAAATATTTAAAAATACTATTCCGGCTATGATTAGAGACAGGGCCGCGATTTTTTTAATAATGACCCGCGAGGTTAATTTTTCTTTTAATAATTTCGGGAAAGCAAAAGATAAAACCAGGGCCATAATAAAAACAAAAGCATATTGCGTGCCCTGGAGCGCGTTTACAAGCGTAACACTAGCCAGAGAAATGGCATAGTTTATAAGAACAAAGCTAAAAGCTCCCGAAACCTGGCCCAGAATAAATGCTCCATAGGAAGCGGGCCGGGCTGTCTTTTTTATACTAAATAAATCCTCGCGGGTATTTTTGCCAAAAAGCAAAAGCAGAGCCACAACCAAAGAACCAAGACGCGGCCACAACAAACCGTTTATAAAATCAACTTGCGTAAAAATATATTTGGTCATAGTGTAGAAGGCGGCAAAGAGAATACCCGAAAAAACAGCATACCAAAGCCAGCGCTTGGAGCTTGATTTGGCGCCGGAATATTCATGACTTATCAAAATCCCCCCGGCGACAAGAAAAGCGAAAGCTATTATTTGAAATTGCCCGAGGCGCTCTCCCAAAAACAAAAAGGATAATAGAAATATTCCCAACGGCTGTATTCCGCCCACCAGAGGCACTACCCGCGAGGCCTCATGCTTTTTTAAGGCCGTAAAAAAAAGAACGAGTGAAAAAACAAAAAAACCGCCGGTAATAAGTGATAATAAAATAATTCTTGCCGGTACCAAAGAAAAGCCCCAAGGAGCCAAGACAAAAGCGAGAATTCCCAAAACAGAAATAACAAAAGCATATACCCGCGGATTGGGTATTGATTTCTTTAGTAAAATTTTGTCTATGATGGCGGCTAAAGCGTTTAAGAAATAACCGCCAATCGCCACAACTAACCACATTAATTCATTATACTATAATTTTCCTTTTTTAAAAATAAAAAGAGGCTATTATCAAATAACCCCTCTTATTTGTTGGCTTTTTGCTCCTCCGGCCGGCGAGTATCTTTGGCCCAATATTTATTCGGCCCCGAATGTTTGAGATATAGCGGAATTTTTATTCTTATATCATGCTCGTCTACGGGCTTTAACAAAAAATGAATATTCTGGGTTAGGAGAAATTTTTCAAACGACTTATAACTTTTATCAACTATAGATCGCCCGGTCAAATAAGAAGTCAAAACCAGATGCGCTTTTTTATCTATTCTGCGAAGCTCTTTTAAAAAATATAAAAATCCATAATCCGCTATAAAAAGGGCCACGTTTTCCTCATGCAGACAAACCACCAGTTCCGGCCCCACATTATTAAAAATCCGTACTGAAAAATCTCCATATTCGGGATATTCATCGGAAAGGCTAATTCGACTTAGTCCGGTCAAATAATTCACTTCTTTATCAAGCACCACAATTTTGGGCAAATCTTTTTCTTGGCTCACAGCCACCTCCTTTTTTGTTCAAAGTTCTTATTACAAATTATACTAAGAACAAACTTGTGTCAAATAAAAAACCTGCCACTAAGCGTTGTTAGAGTGGCAGGTTATAGGTTAGCGGTCAGGAGATACATGAAGCGTGAGTCCGATGCTCAGGGGTCAACATCATCGATGATGACATCTAGACTGTCGATGCCGGAACCCGTGGATCGCACAGATTCCCGCTGGAGAAAGAAACCACTCCCCGGTTGTCCCAACCCTGACTGGATTTCCAGTCGGGATTGACTCGATTGCAGAATGTTCATGTCGGTTCGCAAATCATCTTGCTTTCTGCTGAAATCGGTACGCAAGTCCTCGAACCTCTTTCCTTGCTCGTCGATCTTCTTTCCTTGCTCCTCGAACTTGCTATCGAACCTCTTTCCTTGCTCGTCGATCTTCTTTCCTTGCTCGTCGATCTTCTTTCCTTGCTCGTCGAACCTCTTTCCTTGCTC
>CAYZWC010000055.1:0-6206 GCA_964482065.1 uncultured Gammaproteobacteria bacterium
AGTATGACATTTCTAAATGGCTGTACTATGACATTATCATATGGCTACGACAATATATACGTTTTTAATTGTGGTTAAGTTAAATTTTTGTTATAATAAACCTATGAAAATCGGCATTGATGCCAGGTTTTTCGGACCGATAGGCAAAGGCCTCGGGCGCTACACCGAACGCCTTATAGAAAACCTGGAAAAGATAGACAAAAAAAATGAATATATTGTATTTTTGCGCAAAGAAGCTTGGGATCTATACAAACCCCAAAATTCAAACTTCAAAAAAGCCCTTGCTGATTATCGCTGGTACAGCTGGGAAGAACAAGTTAAAATGCCCGGACTTATTAAAAAATACAAAATTGACTTAATGCACTTTCCTCATTTTAATATTCCCGTGCTCTACCATAAAAAATTTGTTGTCACTATCCATGATTTAATACTTTTTCGCTTTCCAACCAGACGAGCTACCACGCTTTCTCCTTTATTTTATTCAATAAAATATTGGGTCTATAAAAAAGTTATCAAATCCGCGGCAAAAAGAGCGGAGAAAATAATTACCGTTTCCAATTGCACAAAAAAAGACATAGTAAAACTTTTGGGAGCCGCGCCGGAAAAAATAGAAGTGACTTATGAAGCTTGTGATGGAGTTGAAGCCGGACAGTTAAAAATGCCGGAAAAAAATTCTTTGGAAAAATACGGCATTAAAAAACCATATCTCCTGTACGTTGGTAATGCTTATCCACATAAAAATTTGGAAAGTTTAATTGAAGTTTTTAAAAAATTAGTAACGGATAAAAATTTTGAATATCAATTAATTCTCGTCGGTAAAGAGGATTATTTTTATAAAAGAATAAAAAAAGAACTTCCGGAATTTCATTATTCGAACGACTCGGAAACACAACCAATAATATTTTTCGGCTTTGCTTCAGAAGAAACCTTAGCTGATCTGTACCGAAATGCCAGTCTGTATGTCTTTCCTTCTCACCTGGAAGGTTTTGGACTTCCTCCTCTTGAAGCAATGAGCTATGGTTTGCCCGTAGCCGCTTCCGGATCATCCTGCCTGCCGGAAATATTGGACGATGCTGCGATTTACTTCGACCCCGACAGCGAAGAGGAAATGACCAATGCCATACTTCAAGGATTAAACAACCAAAAACTAAGGGAAAATCTTATATTAAAAGGGTATAAGCAAGTAAAAAAATACAGCTGGGAATCCTGCGCTAAAAAAACTTTAGAAATTTATAAAAAAGCTTTTAATGCCAAAAGCAAAAAAAACAACTAAAAAGAAAGTCGCTAAAAAAACTGCACGCAAGGCAAAAAGCGGAAAAACAACCAAGAAAAAAACCGCCACGAGAAAAGCGGCGACAAAACGACCTACAAAGAAAAAAACAAGCGCAAAAAAAACGGCTCAAATAAAACCTTCAAGCGTAGAAGGTTCGGTTTTGCTTGCCGAAAAAGAACTGCGAAAGAAAAAAATAATAAAAACTGTAAAAATTAAATCCAAAAAAACAAGCGCAAAAAAAATAACCGTTAAAAATATCAAAAATACGCTTAAGAAAAATTTAGCGGCGCGCAAAATCACTCCCAAAAAACAATTGATAATGGCCAGAAAAGCTTACGCCAAAGCCCCCTATAATTTACCCATAGCTAAAAAATCCAAAAAAATAAAAATTATAAAAAGTATTTATTCAGTGCCCAATTCTCCTCATATTATTGATTTGAAAAATAATATCAATAACCCCGCGCCTAAAAAAGAAAAAGAAAATAAAAACACCTTGCCAAATAAATTAACCAACTTCCGTTTTACAAAACCAAAGAAAAAATTTGAATTCAAAAAAATAATTTCCAAAATAAAACTACCCGACTTCCATATAAAAAACCGACTAAAAACACCTACCAAGACGGCTTCAATTTCTTTTGGTGATAAAAAAGAAGCATGGAGTGAGCTTTTGGTAGTTAATTTGTTTCAACTCCTGGGAGCTTTTTTCTGGACCGTGGGAATTTTTAGCATAAAAGCTATAAAAAATTTCTATAATCTGCTGGAGCGCGCTGCTATTGTCTGCGCTCGCGCCATACCGAGAAAAACTTATTCGGAAGGAGCTTTACTTTATTTCTCAATTATTAAAAATGTGTTTTTGTTTGCGGCAAATATCTTATTTTCTCCTTTTTATCTTATGAAATATTTGACTTGGCGGATGCGAGAACCGATATTAAATGTGGAATTCGCCAAACCCAGCTTGCCCTCCGGATGGCCAAAAAAACTTTTGGCCTTTGCCGTTATGGGAATAGTCATGGTTTCCCCTCTTCAAGGATTGCTTTATTATGAAAATGCCCAAACTGAAAAAATAAATCTGATAAACAAAAGCCGCGAAGCCGTAAAAAGTCTGGAAGAAGCAAAAAATTTATCTTTAATTGATCCGCAAACCGCCAGCCAAAAATTACGTGAAGCTATAAATAATTTTGGATCGGCCGAAAGACAGCTTGAAGAAATGAATGCCATCTTGGTGGAAGCGGCAAAACTTATACCCGTAACCGGAGAGGAAGTACGCGCCGGAGAAAATCTTATTCAAGCCGGCAAAAAAATAGCGGAAGCCGGCGAATTTTTAACCAAGGAGTTTACCACCTCAGAAAACGAATCCCTTTATCTCACAAAAAAAATAAACGCGGCTCAAATCGGATTATCAAAAGCCCTACCTCTTCTAAAACAAGCCAATAATCAAATACAACAGGTAGATTCTTCTTCACTCCCCGGAGAATACAAAGGACAATTTTCCAATCTCAAAAAAGAACTTCCCGCGCTCATAGTTCATGGGGAAAATTTTATACAATTCTCAGACGCCATTTTAAATATTTTAGGGCACGAACAAACAAAAAGATATCTTGTATTCTTCCAAAATAATGCCGAAATGAGACCCACCGGGGGATTTTTGGGTAGCTTTGCCTTGCTTGACTTAGACCGAGGTGAAATAAAAAATTTGGAAGTCCCTGCCGGAGGAACTTATGATATGAATGGCGGACTTCGAGAAAGAATTCTAGCTCCCAAGCCACTTCATTTGATAAATACTCGCTGGGAATTGCAAGATGCCAATTGGTTTGCCGACTTTCCCGCTTCCGCCCAAAAAATAATGTGGTTTTATGAAAAAAGCGGAGGTCCAACCGTGGACGGCGTAATAACTTTTACTCCCGATGTAATAGAAAAATTACTTCCAATTATAGGCCCGGTAGATATGACCGAAGATTATGGTGAAATTATAAATGAAAATAATTTTTGGTCCGTGGTGCAGCGTGAAGCTGAGAAAAAATTTTATATAACCCGCGAATCAAAAAAAATAATAGGAGAAATGGCACCCATTGTTCTCGAAAGAATACTTAACTCACCCAAAGATGATTTTATAAAAATACTTGCCGTACTCAATAACCTTCTCGAGGAAAAATATATATTAATGAATTTTAATGATCCGGAAGTACAAAAAATAGCTTCCGATTTCGGATGGACCGGCGAAATAAAAAATACTTCACTCGATTATTTGGCGGTTATTGATACCAATATATCCGGAGGTAAAACCGACCGGCTTGTTGATACAGATATAATACATGAAGCCAAAATAGCCGACAATGGTAAAATCATTGATACCATAACCATTACCAAAAAACACAATGGGCAAAAAGGCGCGGAATTCGGAGGGGTTAATAATCTGGATTATTTACGCATTTTTGTGCCTACGGGAAGCAAGCTCATCTCTGCCGAGGGCTTCTCCGAGCCTCCCAAGCAACTCTTTGAAATTCCGGAAAAAGATTTGGAAGAAGACGCAAAATTAATTAATACGGAAAAAATCATCGGCATTGATGCGGAAAGCGACACTTATATATTAAGCTCTTTTGATAAAACCGTTTTTGCTAACTGGCTTATGACAAAACCCGGTGAAACAACTCGGGTAAAAATTACATATGAATTGCCTTTTGCCGTAAATCTTGAAGATGAAAGAAATTTTTGGGAAAAGCTTATGGGTAAAAACCAAGGGGGAGTATATAGTCTTTTTGTACAAAAACAACCGGGGACCAACCATAATTTTTCCTCTTTTGTAAAACTTCCCAAAAATTCAGCCGCTATCTGGAAATATCCCGTTGCCCTTTCGGCCAAAAATCTTGAAGAAAATAGCTGGAGCTTAAATACCATTCTTGATAAAGACAAATTTATAGCTTTGATATTAAATAAATAATCTTATTATATGGCTAAAACAAAAAAACAAACAAAATCCAAAACTGAAAAAAACTCCACCAAAACAAGCGAGGGACAAAATGGTAAAAAAAATAAAGACAGACAAAAAGAAAAAGATGCCGGAATAAAACAAGAACTTATGGATATCTACGGAGATAATGGCGCTATGCCCGATATGTCTAAGCTGGAAAAAATAAAAAAAAGCAAGTGGAGCAAAATTCTGCTTATTACTTTTATCTTTCTACTGGTGCTTTCGGTAGCAACTTGGGTGGGCTTTTTAATTTTTGGCGGACTTAATAAATTCAGTGGCACCGGTGTAAAACTGGAAATCGAGGCTCCTTCCGACATATCCTCAGGCGGTGAAGTAACCTATACCATAAACTACGCCAACAAAGAGAAGCTTCCCATCTCCAGAGTTGAAATTGTCGCCACTTATCCGCAAGGATTTGTTTTTGGTGAATCGGTACCAGAGCCCATAAACGAAAATAAAAATATTTGGTCTTTGGGCACTTTAACTCCCGGCCAAAAAGGAGAAATAAAAATAAGCGGCCTACTTTTCGGAAATATTGACAGCCAACAAAATTTCAATGCCGTTATAAATTACCGGCCGGCTAACTTTAATTCTGATTTCAGGGAAACGGCTATTTTATCTTCTAATATAACATCCTCGGTAATTGATTTGGATTTGGAACACGATGAGCAACTGGTTGCCGGAGAAGAGGCTGTTTTGAATTTAAAATATAAAAACAATAAAGATACCCAGATAGATCAAGCACGTTTAACCATATTACTGCCGGAAAATTTTACCCCCGCAGAAGACGGCTTCGTACCCGAACCCTCGGATGATGAGGATAATATTTGGGTTTTGGAAAATTTACGTCCGGAGGAAGAAGATTCCATAAAAATATCCGGCTCTTTTTCCGATGATGTACAGGGAGAAAAAGAACTTACAGCAACTTTGGAGATAAAAGCTGACGACGAATGGAAGATACAACAGGAAAAAACATTTATTTTAGAAATTCTAAAAGGTGAACTTTTGGTTAATTTAATCGCCAACGGCGAAACTGAAGGAAGACCGATTAATTTCGGCGATACTCTAAATTATTCTTTTGTCTATCAAAATAAAGGTGATACCGAAGTTAAAAATCTTGTAATAACCGCCAAATATGAAGGTGATATTTTAGATTGGGAGGCCGTGGAAGAAGATATTGACGGAGAAATAAAAGATAATGCAATAGTCTGGACTGCCGATGAGATTAGAGATTTGCGAGTGGTGGAACCCGGTGAAGAAGGAACAATTGACTGGCAAATAAAAGTAAAAGATAAAACCGATTTTGATAAAAATGAAGAAATGCCCGGTGCTTTGGAGGTGATTATGCTTGTGGAAATAGGTGAAGTGGGCGAATCGGGAGCGGGAAGCCTTATCGAAACCGAAGCTATGGTTCATGAACTGAATTCCGACCTTTCCTTGGAATCCGAAGGACGATATTTTAATGATGATAATATCGCTTTGGGCACCGGTCCCTTACCCCCGGAAGTGGGAAAAACCACCAGCTATAGGATTTTTTGGAATATAGAAAATTCCGTACACGAAGTAACCGATGTAGTAATAAAAACCATCTTGCCGGAAGATGTTTTCTGGACCGGAAAATCCGTGGTCTCCGCCGGACAGCTTAATTTTAATGTTAACACCAGAGAAATAATCTGGAGCATAAATCGCATACCAAAAACCGTAAGACAACTTGACGCCAATTTTGAAGTAAGTATAACTCCCGACGAAAATGATACGGGAAACGTCATAACTCTCGCTCCCGAAACAGTGCTTGAAGCCACCGATAAAGTAACCGGCGATAAAATAAATTTGGCTTCCGGGCCCATAACCACCAACCTGGAAAATGACCCTTATACCGATGGCGGCGGAATGGTAAGATAAGTAATATCAAATGGTTAACTAGACATTTTGGTGGGGCTAATAAAGTTATTTTTTACCCTTTAA
>CAYZWC010000056.1:0-6118 GCA_964482065.1 uncultured Gammaproteobacteria bacterium
GTATGACATTTCTAAATGGCTGTACTATGACATTATCATATGGCTACGACATATTACCAATAAAGCCTTGACTAAATATATTTTTATGCTATAATTATTTATACATAAAAAAATACAGCTGGGTAGCTTCCGCCGATTCGGCGGACAGGCAGTTGGTTACCTGCCCGACACACTTCGCTTCGCGATATGGGCGGGGAGCGAAAAAATTTATTTACAATATGGCTGGGTAGCTTCCGCCGATTCGGCGGACAGGCAGTTGGTTACCTGCCCGACACACTTCGCTTCGCGATATGGGCGGGGAGCGAAAAAATTTATTTACAATATGGCTGGGTAGCTCAGTTGGTTAGAGCGAGGGAATCATAACCCCTAGGCCGCCGGTTCAATTCCGGCCCCAGCTACAAAGAATAATCCCCTTTTATTACAGGGGATTATTTTATACAATTAATAAATATGATGAATCTATATTTTGACACAATTATTTTCACTTCCATAATTTTGGCCGCGCTGCTTATGATTTTATTATACCGCGAAACCAAACTCGACCGAAGACCAAATTGGTATTTGGGAATACTTATTGGTATAGTGGCCGCGGGAACTTTGATTCTTGTCTATGGCAGCTTCATTGAATCGAGAATTATTACCACAAAACAAGAAAATATAATTCTAAATGAAAGCGGACAAAATATAAAAATCGCTTTTATAGCGGACTTGCACGTCGGACCTTATAAAAAATCCGGTTTTGTGGAGAGAGTAGCTGAAAAAATTATAGATCTAGATCCAGATATCCTGCTTATCGGGGGAGATAATATTTTTGGCGGCAAGGAAGACGCGGCAAAATATTTATCAGGCTTCCGCAAAACGGCGGAAAAAATTCCTGTCTTTGCCGTGTCGGGAAACCATGAATATAATATCGGACGGTCGCACCACTTTGAAACCTTTTTTGATATGTCCGACGAAGTGGGCGAAGTTTTGGAAAACGCGGGAGTTGATTATTTACAAAATGAAGCCCGGCTTATTGAAATTCGCGATAGAAAATTTTGGCTTTTGGGGATTGATTCCGTTTTTGCCGATTTGGATGATTTGGAACATGCTCTTAAATTTACTGATGATAATTATCCCAAAATAGTTTTGGCGCATAATCCGGATTTAATTATGGAAATATTGGAAAAAAATTATGATATTGACTTACTCCTCACCGGTCACACCCATGGAGGCCAAATACGCCTCCCCTTGCTCGGAGCTTTGCCTCCCCTGCCCGTAAAAATAGGCGATAAATATGATGAGGGACTTTTTCGCTTAGACGATATTTATTTGTATATAACGAGCGGCATCGGAGAAGCGGGAGCAAGAGCCCGACTTTTTAATCCTCCCGAAATTGTTGTCTTGGATTTAAAAATATAATTGACAAAATATTCAAACACCGTTAAAATAAATAAATCGTACTAACACAATACAACGGAGGAAAATGTCATGAACAGAGAAGACCAACCCATAACAACGGATGCTATTTCTGCAACAAATTTAAGCGAAGAAAAAGATTTTCGCCTAGTAAATAAAAAACTCCAAAAAGGTTTTACGCTTATCGGTTTTAGGGAAAGCTTTGATACCTACAAGGGCCGCGGCGAGCAAATCTATATACTGGGAATGCTGCCGGAACATAAAAAAAGCCGCCCTATTCATTATACCAAAACCGTCAGAGAAATAATTGAAGCGGAAAAAGCCAACCAGCTGATAAAAAAGGGATGGCAGCTCTTTGGAACAAGAAGAAATTACTATGGCTTTGATGTCTATGTTTTATTTCACAGCGAAACAAAAAAAGTGGAAGAAGAATCCACTTTGTAACACTAATATCAAATTAAACTCCCCAACCTACGCGGGGTGTTTTTATTTTAAACTTTTATAAACTTGCAGAGTCTCTCTTGCAACATTTTTCCAATTAAATTTGACGGCCTGCTTTTTCCCGGCGGCAGACATTTTTTTTCTCGTAGGAGATGATTTTAAAATTTTTTCCAGCTCTTTGGCTATTGATTTTCGGTTATGCGGATTTATAAGCACGGCCGCTTTGCCGGCGACTTCCGGAAGTGAAGAAATCTTGGAAGTGATGACCGGGGTTCCAAGGCTCATAGCCTCAAGCACAGGCAAACCAAATCCCTCATACAAGCTAGGAAAAACAAAACATTTGGCATTACCTATTAAGGAAATTTTGTCCGCGTGTTCCACATAGCCAACATATTTGATAAAGGATCCGCGTTCGGGATAAAGCTCAAGCAATTCCTTATTTACCTTTTCTATGGCCTTAAAAACTTTTACGAATTTCCAACCTCTGGCGCCGGCGATGACAAATTGGTATTTTTTAGCCAAATTTTTATTATTTTTTATCACCTCGCCAAAAGCTTCGATGACCGGAACAAGATTCTTCCTCGGCTCAATGGTACCCAAAAAAAGAACATAATCATTTTTTATATTATAACGATTAAAAAGCTCTTCGCGGCAGCGGACATCTTTGGTTCCGCAAACTACTTTTGACACATCGGGAATACCTTCGGTTTCCACCCCTTCATAAATAACTTCTATTTTGGAAGGCTTGGTTTTGAAAAGTTTTATAATATCTTTTTTGGTTGATTTGGAAACGGCGATTACTTTGTCCGCTTTTTTAATGCTTTGAGGAACCAAAAGCTTTTTGGAAACTTGCCGCTTGATAAAATTCTGTGGAAACCATTCCGGATGCGCATAAATCGCCAAATCATGCACAGTAACCACGGATTTACCTTTGTAATTTAAAGGCAAAATATTTGCCGGCGCGTGATATACATCCAATTTTTCTTTTTCCACAAAAGCGGAAAAAAGAATATGAGTATAAGCAAAAGGTAAATAATGCTTGTGTCGGTGAAAAGGAAAAAATTTAGCCTTGGCTTTTTTATTTTTGCCTATTATTTTTTCCACCGCACTCGGAGATATAAGCTCATCAAAAAAAAGAACATACTCGTTCTTTTTGTCTATCTTCAAAAGATTTTTCACCAAATAATAAGTATAATGGCCCACGCCCGCGCGCTCGCCATGCCCCGGATTTAAAATTGTTTGACAATTAATTCCAATCTTCATAGTAGCCACTAGCCACTAGTGGCTAGCCATTAGTTTTTAGTGAAGAAATAAATTTATTAAGCATTTTCATAATTTCTTCCAATAAACTATCCAACTCTTTATATTCTTCTATTTTTATAAAATTTAATCTTTTAGAAATAATAATCTGGGTTTCCAATTCCGCACCCGAAGCAAAGGCAATACTGATAAACTGTAGGTATTCTTTTTTGTTTCTGCGGGCAAAGCCCTCCGCTATATTTGAGGGTATGGATACGGCCGCTCTTCTCATTTGTGAAATTAATCCATAAATTTATGTTTTGGGAAATAATTCTGTTATTCTATACATTTCCACTACCATTTCAATTGATTTTTGCCATACTGATAAATCTTTGTAGCTTTGAATCATAGTCACTAGTGGCTAATGGCCAATGGCTATTCGCTAGCCTATTCCCAAATATAATTATCAAAAACCCAAGAAGAGAGAGCTTTGGTGTCCGAAAATCTTCCCGCCATGCTTCCGCTTCCCAAAACCACCGAAATTATTTCTCCCCCGTTGTTATTTTTTATCTGCGTAGTCAGACAATATCCGGCTTCGTTCAAATGCCCGGTTTTGCCTCCCACTATTTTAAAATCTCCTTCATTTAAATAACTACTCAAAAGATAATTAGTATTATAAATATAAAATTGCCTGCCGGAATTTGAAATACTCACCGTATATCGTCCTTTTTGTGTGGCGGTTTTTATATCTTCATTGGCAAAAGCGGCGGCTGCCAGCTTGGCAACATCAGCCGCTGTGGAAACATTGCCTGTATCGAGCCCGATAATACCGGTAAACTCCGTATCAGCCATTCCAAATTCTTCGGCTTTTTTGTTCATTATCGCCACAAACTCATCTTCGGAAAAACCGGTGGAGCGCACCAGCGAAGCCATGGAGCTGTTATTGGAAAGCATTAGACCCAGATGAAACAAATCACGAACACTCACTTGTTCACCATTATAAATATAATCTTTACTCCCTTCTTTTTTGTCCTCCTCGGAAAAAACCACCTTTTCGTCCCAACCCGGATTATGCTCCAAAAAAACCAAAGCGGTCATAAGCTTGGTAATACTGGCTATGGGTCTTTGCTTTTTTATATTTTTGGCATACAAAATCTCACCGGTTCCGGCATCCAGCGCCAAAACACTCTCGGCGCTTGTTTTTACACCGATACTTTTGCTTTCGGATCCGGTCTCAACTCGTACCGGACGCAAAACCGGCTCTTCGGCCACCACAATGCTGTCCTGAAAATCAGTAGCCGCTTTAGCCACGTCAATATTTCCAATCACGGCGGTTAGAAGTAGATTTAGCACCAAATCAATCATGACGATTAGTTAATTAGTTAAATATTTTTATGACGAATGCTCATTATTGCCATCATTCTCTTGTTTGGATGCCTCCGGCTGAAGAAGCTTAGCTAAATTGTCATCCGAATTAAGCTTTTCATAATCAGGCAGCTCGGAGACGTCATTAATACCCAAAAACCTCAAAAAATCAAAAGTTGTTTTATAATAAATATTTTTGGTTTTTTTATTTTCCTCGGCTTCCACAAGCCCCCTGATTAAAAGATTCCGCAAAATCAGACTACAATTCACTCCCCTAATCTGCTCCAGCTCGGCTTTGGTAACCGGCTGCCGATAAGCGATAATGGTAAGCGTCTCGAGCGATGGCTTGGTAAGCTCACCCGTGGTTTCATCTTTTACATAATCTTTGATAAGTTTTCCGTTTTCCGGAGCAGTGGCCATTTGGTATTCTTTACCACTTTTCAAAATTTTAATTCCGGAATTTTTTTCATTAAATTCCTTCATCAGCTCTTCGATAGCGGCGGCCACTTCCTTTTTATCCTTTTTCAAAAGCTTGGCTATGCGTCCGACCTTCAAGGGTTTACCGGCCACAAAAAGCAAACTTTCTATCTTTGATTTTAACATAGGTCACAAATTAACACGAATTTTTACGAATTTTACACAAATAATGAATAATTATGAATTTTTACTATCTAATCTATTAATATTAATGTCGGTGAATAATCCGCCCTGATCAACAGTAATGTCTTTTTGTTTAACGAGTTCAAGTAGAGCGAGAAAACTAACTATTTTTTCCGATTTGTCCTTACTGTGCGTCAAAATATCGTGAAAGCTGAGTTGAGCTTTGGACAATATAAGATCTTTAATCTCACTTATTTTCGCTTTTATGGAAATGGCTTTTTTGATGGAGCGCTCGGGGATTTTCATAATAGGCTCAAGTCGGCCCAAAACTCCCCGGAAAAATTCGGCCATTTTAGCCGTAGTTAACTTTTGGGGCGGAGAAAAAATAGGTTCGGTAATAACCGGCTTGTCTTTGAAATAAGCGAATTTTTTCTTGGAAATTATTTTTTGCACCTGTTGTGAAGCCTCCAAATATTCACGATAAATCTTAAGCTGGTATTCTAACTCTTCGGCATCTTCTTCTATTTCCATGCTTGGAAGCAGCACTTTTGATTTTATATAAAGAAGCTTGGCGGCCACAACCAAAAAATCAGCCAATTTCTCCGGGGATTCTTTTTCAATTTCATCCATGTAATGAATATACTGGTCGGTAACTTCAGCCAAAGAAATTTGGGAAATATCCATTTCCTGATCTTCAATCAATTGCAAAAGAAGATCCAGTGGACCTTCAAAATTTTCTATTTTTACTCCAAACGTGTTTCTTTGATTAAGCGCCATTTTTGACAAAATTAGATAGCTATTATAATATTATGATACTGAGATTTTCAGTGTGTGTCAATTTCCAAAAAAGGGGATAAAAATGGAAAATTTTGCCCCGCTGGCGGGGATAATAATAGCTATCGTAACTCTGGGATTTGCGATTTGTGCTCTGGGACCGCTAATCCTGGACGACAACAAAAAGAAATAACTTTTTAAAGCCGCTTTGGCCACTTCCGGGGCGGTTTTATTATTTCTTAAAAACACTGTAAAAATTTTGTGATAATGTCCTAATAGGATTAAATAGAAATGTCCTACA
>CAYZWC010000057.1:0-6083 GCA_964482065.1 uncultured Gammaproteobacteria bacterium
AAAATATTAACTAAAATTGTCCTCAATAACTAAATTCTTCTGGGCAAGACCCAATTTTAAATATTGCCGAGGGAACAGATCGTGGAAGCGATAAGGATTTTGCTCACTTTTTAAATAACGCCCATACTTCTTTAAATGAAGTAGTAGCTTGTCTTGATATCGCTTATGATAATAAATATATAATTAAAGAAGATAGAGAATATTGTATTAATGAGGCATTTAAACTAGCTAACCAATTAACTGCTTTTAGGAGGAATATTTTAAATAGTTTAAAAAAATAGTCAAAGGTTAATTGTTAATTGTCAAATGTATCAGAAGATTAAATTAAAAAACGGAGCAAGAGTACTTCTAGTACCGCAACATGAGACCAAAGCGGTAACTGTTTTGGTCCTTTTTAAGATTGGGTCTAGATATGAAAGTGAAGAATTAAACGGCGTTTCGCATTTTATAGAGCATATGATGTTTAAAGGAACAAAGAAGCGGCCGACAACTCTTGATATTTCCAAAGATTTGGATAAAGTCGGAGCTGAGTTTAACGCTTTTACGGGAAAAGATCATACCGGCTATTATATAAAGATAAATTATAAAAAAATAGATTTGGCGATTGATATTTTGCATGACATGCTTTATAATTCCAAGTTTGATAAAAATGAATTGGACCGCGAACGAACAGTTATTATAGAAGAAATTAATATGTATGAGGATAATCCGATGATGCACATTGACGAGCTTTTTGAAGAATTACTTTATGGCGGCCATCCTTTGGCGCGTCGCATTGCCGGTCCACGCAAGAATATTAAAAATATTTCTCGACAAAAAATGCTGCAGTATAAAAATAAATTTTATTCGCCTGATAATATGGTAGTGGTGATTGCCGGAAATATTTCCGATGATATTATTGAAAGAATGAAAAATAATTTTGCCGTGGTAAAAAAATCATCCCCAAAGTTACCGCGGATAAATAGATACAAATTAAAAAGTTCTTCCAAGCCGGAATTGAAAATACATTATAAAGAAACCGAACAAGTACAGTTGTCGTTGGGTTTTCCGGCTTATAAAAAATCCGATCCCAAAATAAATGCTTTGGCTTTGCTGGCTATAATTTTGGGAGGAAATATGAGTTCACGTCTTTTTGTTAATATACGCGAAAAGAAAGGTTTGGCTTATTTTGTGTCTTGCCAAGCGGAAACCTATGAAGATATTGGAAATTTAATGATTCGTAGCGGCCTTGATAAGAGTAGAATTGAAGAGGCACTAAAGTCTATTGTTTTTGAATTAAAAAGAATAAAGAATAAAGGAGTTTCAAAAAGCGAGCTTAAAAATGCCAAAGAATATATTAGAGGCAAGACCACTTTAAAATTGGAAGATTCAAGTAGTTTGGCCGGATGGTTTGCCAGTCAAGAATTGCTTGACAAAGAAGTATTAACGCCTGAAGAAAAATTTGCTAAAATTGATAGAGTGAGACTTAAAGATATTAAAAGAGCCGCTCGGGATATTATTAAAGAAAATATGCTTAAAGCGGTAATCATAGGACCATTTACGGATCAAGAGCAAAAAAACTTGCAGAAATTATTAAAATTTTAAAATATATTTTATTATGGACAATAAATTTTTAGTTATTGCCAATTGGAAAATGAATTTGGGTTTAGAGGAGAGTATTAAACTGGCCTCAGCCATAAAAGAGAGTTACGGAGAAGAAATGAAAAAATCCAAAATAGTTTTGTGCCCTTCTTTTACCAATATAAACAGCGTAAGTCAAATTGTAGTTGATACAGCTATTTCATATGGTGCGCAAGATGTTTTTTGGGAGGCAAAAGGAGCTTACACCGGAGCTACGTCACCAATTATGCTTAAGGAGCTGGGAGCGGAGTATGTCATTGTCGGACATTCAGAGCGGCGCGCCAATTTCGGCGAAACCGATGAAATGGTTAATAAAAAAGTTAAGACTTGTTTGGAATTTAATTTGATTCCCATTATTTGCCTTGGCGAAGAATATAAAGATAGAAAATCGGGGAGACAAAAACAAATCATTGAAAGGCATATCCGAAATATATTAAAAGATATAAAAATAAAAAAGTATAACCAAGTTATTGTGGCTTATGAGCCGATTTGGGCTATAAGTACATCTCGCCAAGGTAAGCCTGAAACTCCCGATGACGCTGATGATCAGCAAGAGCTTATAAATAGGATCTTGACAGAATTGTATAATAAAGATATTGTGGAAAATAATTTCAAAGTTATTTACGGAGGAAGTGTTAACAAAGAAAATATTTTGGGATTTGCGGAAAGGGAAAATATAGAGGGGGTTTTAGTCGGTAGTGCCAGCCAAAATGCGGAAGATTTTGTTGACCTTATGAATCAAATCAATAAATTGGAAAAATAAAATGTTTACATATATACTAATAGGAATTATTGTTGTCTGCCTTTTGGCAATTATTTTTATTATTCTTAGAAAATTTCCAAATTTGGCGGCAATAGATATAAAGTCTATTCCTTCAGAACAACAGGCTGAATTAAAAGAGCAGATTTTGGTTGATCGCCTAAAAAGAAGCACTGGAGGATTTTTTTCCAAATTAAGAAAAAAAATTAATCCGGTTTGGTTAGCCACTAAAAAATTTTTTTTGAAAATTTACCAAAGCCTGCTTGAATTGGAAAAGCGCTACCAAAAATCAGCCGGGAAAATTTCAAAAGAAAGCGGTGAAGATTCGGAACAAAAAATTTCTCGTTTGTTGCGTGAAGCCGAAGAACTGGAAAAAGAGGAGAAATTTTCCGAAGCGGAAAAAAAATATATTGAAATTATCAGTTTGGATATAAAAAATTCCAAAGCTTATCATGCTCTGGGAGAACTTTATTTTGAAGGCAAAAATTATGAGCAGGCTATGGAGACTTTTGAATATTTTGCCAAATTGGAGCCGGAAAATAGCGAGGCCTATTTACATTTGGCGGAAACCGAAAAAGCGCTTGGAAATTATGAAAAATCACTGGAAAATGCCAAAAAAGCAGTTGATTTAGCACCTAATAATCCCCGCACACTTGCTTTTTTATTAGACATTGCTATAATAGTTAGAAATAAAAAATTAGCGGAAGATACGTTTAAAAAATTGCAAAAAGCCAATCCGGAAAATGAAAAGTTGGAAGAATTGAAAGATAAAATTAAAGAAATATAATAAGCCGTTGTAGCTCAGCTGGTAGAGCACTTCCATGGTAAGGAAGGGGTCTCGGGTTCAAGTCCCGACAACGGCTCCAGGTATAAAGGCCGATGTAGCTTCCGCCCTCGTCCGCCTTTCGGCGGCCAGGTCGGACAGGCAGTTGGCCCGCCCGCATTGCTACGCAAGCGAGCTTGCTCAGGCGTTGCGGGCAGGTAGAGCAATAGTTTTGTCCCCCTGCGGGGGATCATCCGAAGGATGATAAACTGTCGGTCGTCGGTTCGCCTGGTTATTCAACCGGGCGTCCGGTCGTACCTGTCCGGTCGCATGACTGGATGACCGGGCGAGTCCGACTTTCAGCTTAATTTTTAAATGCAGACCTTAGTTTAGCTGGGCGAAAAAGAAGCCACCCTAGCTCAGTTGGTAGAGCAACAGTTTTGTAAGCTGTCGGTCGTCGGTTCGAGTCCGACGGGTGGCTCAAAAGATTTAGCAAATAAAAAATTAATATATATAATTATGTCACAGGACAATTTGATTAAAATGGAATGCACCGAGTGCAAAAGGGTAAATTATTTTTCCCATAAGAATAAGAAAACCTTAAAAGAACGCTTGGAAATGAAAAAATATTGCAAATGGTGCAAGAAGCATACCATGCATAAAGAGACAAAATAATTATGATAGATGGCAAAATCATCTCACACTTTAATTCCATTGCGTCTACTTGGCAAAAGAAAGAATGGGTGCATTCCAAGTTTTTAAATAGGCGCATTGGTTTTTTTGTAAAGTCAAATGAAAGGAAAATAGGATTGCATAAGAAAAAACATAAAAGCATGCTTTATTTTGGCATAGGCACCGGAGCTCTTTTTGGTAATTTAGCGCAATATAATATTGCCGGAGTTGATGAGGCCGGAGAAATGTTAACACAATGTCCGGAAGGAGTTGTCCAGATACTTTCTAAAGTCGAAAATCTTCCCTTTCTTATGGATAATCAGTTTAATGCTTCGTTTGGCAGAAATTTATTAAAGCATTGTGTTTATCCAGAAGAAGCTGTTATATCAATGTATAAGAAGACACGTAATGAGGGGACGTCAATGATTGCAGAATCCGTGGTTTTAAAAGAAGAAGACAAATTTATACCCAATGAACTTGTCAGGATGGCGGATCCCAATCATCCTAGTTTTAAAACAGTTGATGAAATACTAGAAAGTTTCGAAAAAGCCGGATTTAAAAAAATTAATTATACTATAATTCCGCATCGCTCCGCTTGGCTTAAAAAGTGGGTAGAAGCGGAACAAGTTAGTAAAAAGATACATAAAGATATTTTGGATTTGTATAAAAATGCGCCTATAGGATTTAAAACAAGGTATAGGGTAGAAATTAATGGAGATGAGATTACCAGTACAGTTCCATGGCTCCTTGTAAGCGCATTTAAAAAATAAAATGGCGGGCTTGCCTCGCCGAAGCCCTTCAATTTTATTCAGGACGTAGGCGGGGGTCGTATAATGTTCGACCCGTCGCTCGCGAGCGACGGGTGTAGCTACAGGGGTCTAAAATGCCTCACAAATTTTTATGTATTATGTCTATTTATTATCATTAGAAAGCAATAGTGGAAAAAATTTTTATATAGGATACACTTCTGATCTAAGAAAAAGATTAAAGGAACATATTGCTGGTTACACTAAAACAACAAAAAATAAAGATCCAAAGTTAATTTATTATGAAGCATTTCAAGATAAGTATTTAGCGTTAAAAAGAGAAAAGGCCATAAAGTCCAGCGGCTCGGTTTATATGGCGTTATTTAAAAGATTAAACTTAAAATAATTTAAGTAAGCGGGTGTCGTATAATGCGTGACTCGTCGTTCGCGAACGACGAGTGGGCTACAGGGGTCTTGTTACGTAAATTGTGATTGATATAAGTTTTAGATTATTTAAATTAAAATATGCGGATGTCGTATAATGCGTGACTCGTCGTTCGCGAACGACGAGTGGGCTACAGGGGTCTTGTTACGTAAATTGTGATTGATATAAGTTTTAGATTATTTAAATTAAAATATGCGGGTGTCGTATAATGGTAGTACAGGGGTCTCCAAAACCTCTAGTGGGGGTTCGATTCCCTCCACCCGTGCAAAATAAAAAATTCTCCCGAAGGGGGAGTTTTTATTTGACATTTTATTTGTATTAAACTAAGATTTAATAATTCGTCATTTGTGTACAACAGCAATAACCATGGGAGGAATAAACCATGTACTCTGTACTTGCAACATTGGACGATCAAAGTTTGATTGGGCGCTTTGAAAAAGATATTCGTTTTGACGCGCATTCTTTTACGGCCAAATTCGAGCGGTCGGACGCCATGAAAGAATTTTGCACCCGGGGCGTAAAAACGTTTCAAAACATCGTGAAGCATATGCGTACCATGCAGCCGACCGACGATTGTGTGGATTTGCGCACAGCCTGGCCGTGCCTGCTGAACGAAATCGGCGCAGTCAACAATCTGGATTTGTCTTCCGCTCCGCAAAGCTACGATGACTGGGAGGGCTGGATAGAGTGGGCGGAAAATCAAATTCCGAACGAAGAAGTAAACTGATTTATAAATTAAGAGCGTTACCCGCTCTTTTTATTTTTTCTAAAAAATTATTGGTGCACCTTTTAATTTTGCTATTAGCTAATTCTATCTAAAAGTCCAAAATTTAAGATTTGTTTTTATGTTCTAGTGTTTTTATGTTTTTATGCCATTGACTTAATTATCATTTTTTAATATAGTGTTATAAAGCTAGACCTTAGGAGGGGTTGGCTTTTTGGTCTTTTGCAAATAAACCATTTTCACATGGAAAGGATAGAGAGATGAAACATTTGTTCAAGAAAACAGCAGGGAAAGAATTGGAGTAACTAGACATTTTGGTGGGGCTAAAAAGTGAGATTTGTGGCATAATATAG
>CAYZWC010000058.1:0-6008 GCA_964482065.1 uncultured Gammaproteobacteria bacterium
TTCCACATATTGCACCTCTTTAGTGTGAACTGTAACATGAACCAGTGCAAAAACTTGACAAATATCTCACTATATTATACTGTAAAAGATTTGGTATTGCCGGGCGGATTTAAAAAGCCCCTCATTAGTTGGAGCTAGCTACTCGATCCCCCGATTAAATTAGCCGAAAGGCAAGCCGGGGAGTTAACGAGTCCTTTGGTGAGGATGGGTTGAGTAAAATTTGCCTCGATTTCGCATGACCTAATCATACAAAACGAGCCGCACTTAATGACTAAGTGCGGCCTTTTTATTTACCTAAAAATATATCAACTGATTTCTTGGCTTCCCGTAAATTTTTCACCCAATTTATTTCCTGGTCTTTTCTCCACCAAATAAGCTGCCGGCGAGCGTAATGGCGAGTATCGCGTTTTAAAATTTCAATTGCTTCATCCAAAGTTTTTTCGCCGCGAAGGAAATATCCCATTTGCTTATAGCCGATTCCGCTCATGGAAGTGAGACCCCAACCATAACCTTTTTTAACCAAACTCTTAACTTCATCAAGCAGGCCCTCTTTCATTTGAATATCAACCCGCTTATTTATCCGATCATAAAGCTCTTCCCTTGGCCGTGTAATGCCGAGCTTCAATACTTCAAACTGGCGTTTGCCCTTTTTTTGCCCGGCGGAAAACTTTTGGCCTGATAAAATAAATACTTCCAACGCCCTGATAATTCTTCTTTTATTTTTTATATCAATTTGCTCTGCTGCCTCCGGATCAAATTCTTTTAACATTTTAAAAAGCTCCTTGTTGTTTTTAGCTTCAAAATTTTTTCTAAGCTCCGAATCCGGCTTGACTTTTGACATTGGTAAATTATCAACCACAGCATCAATATATAACGCGGTACCGCCGACTAAAAATGGCAGCTTACCGCGAGAGGCAATTTCTTTTATTCTTTTCTCAGTTTCTTTTTTAAACATAGCCGCGCTGTATTCCTCATCAGGCTCCAAAAAATCTATGAGATAATGGGGAATATTTTCCACCATATAAACTTTTTCCCGACCGTATTTTTTCCATTTTCCGGGCTCCTTGGCGGTTCCGATATTCATATATTTATAAATTTGACGCGAATCCGCAGAAATTATCTCCCCATCAAATTTATCCGCCAAATTAAGCGATAATGAGGTTTTTCCCGAGGCCGTAGGCCCCAAAATTACTATAAGAGGTATTTTACTTGACATATTTTTACGCTTATGTTATGGTTTAAATGCTCTTTTAGACAATTAGACAACCCTCGCTGGCCCCGAGGCAAAACTCCTTCGCGCAATACAGTTTTCAGGATATCATTTTTGAACCTTCTCTTTTGTCCGGGGCCGCTTCTTTAAAAAACAATTGGGTTTTGGTTGGGTTAGATTATGGATAAGGCTCAAATTCCTATCTAACCTGGCCAGAGCCCTATCATTTGGGCGCGGGATGGACTATAAATGTTAAAAACAATTCCTCCCGAGTACTGGGTACTGTTTTTTCGTTGACCTCCTCCGTCCCCAGCGCCCTTTATTTAAGAATCTCGGAGCTCCAAGGAAACACTCAAATTTGCATTTCGCGAACCTCTTGGAGCTCTTTTTTATTTCAATAAAAATTATGTTTCACGCGCACATCCCTCGAAGATGATAAAATTGTTTTGGAAATTAATATTTTAAATTCTACTGATTATCAATCAACAATATAATTCATCATAAATTAAGATGATTAAGAGTCTCAGACAAACTTTATTTCAAATTTCCCTCCAATATCCACATCTCGGGTTTATCTATTTTAACCTTTACGATTTCGCCGTTTAAATCCTGATTATTTTTAAATCTTACTGTCTTCATCTCTCGTGAATTTCCTTGACAATATCCTTTTTTATAATTTTCAACCAAAACTTCCACTTCTTTATTTAAAAATTTTTTATTCTTGCGCAAAGTATTTTTTTCCATTATCTTTTGCAACTCCCACCAGCGCCTTTTCTTTTCTGTCAACAAAACATCATCGGGAAAATTTTTTGCGGCGACCGTACCCGAACGCGGCGAATACATAGCTGTGTAGGAAATATCAAAATCCGCCTGCTTGTACAAATCAACCGTGTTTTGGAATTGCTTCTCGGTTTCTCCGCAAAAACCGACTATGATGTCGGTGCCGAGCACAATGTCCGGGACACGCTCCCTTATTTTATTTATTATATCAAGATAATACTCTCGCGTATATTTTCGGTTCATTCTCGCTAAAACTTCATTGTCTCCTGACTGCACCGGCAAATGCAGGTAATTAACCTGTTTGGGCAAAGCTAACACGTCAATTTGTTCATCATTTATATGCAGAGGATGCGGAGCAGTAAAATGCACACGCGCTATATTTTCCAATTGATTTATTTCCCAAAGCAAGGCCGCAAAATTATCTTTGTATGGATTGTTATTGGAAAACTCTTGTGCATCTATCGGTTCATAACTGTTCACAGCTTGACCAAGCAATGTAATTTCTTTATAACCTTTTCGATCTAATTCTATAATTTCACTCATCACTTCCCGTACCGGCCTGTATCTTTCCCGGCCTCTGGCGTAGGGCACCACACAATAAGTGCAAAACTGATTACATCCGGTCTGTATTGGCACAAAGGCTTGAAAATTTGAAGAGAACTTTGCAGACAAACCAAGATAATCCGATTCTATATTTGAAATAAGTTCAACTTCCGGATTCAACTCGCTGATCCATTTTGGTAAATTGGGCAAATCATCAATCGGAAAAAACAAATCCACTTCGGAAAGCTTTTTTCTCATTTTATTATCTTTATCTCTGCCCGCCATACATCCGGTAACCGCGGTAATTAACCGAGCATTATTTTTTTTAAGCCGCGCGAATTCTTTCATCAGCCCATAAACACGATCTTCGGCAGTTTGCCTGACCGAGCAAGTATTTATCAAAATAAAATCCGCCTCTTCCCTATTATCCGTCTCAAAAAAACCAAGACGCTCCAAAAGAGAGCGAACACGCTCGGAATCCGACTTATTCATCTGGCAGCCCATGGTAATTATGTGGTATTTAAGTTCTTTTTTCATAGTATAAAAAGAATATCACAAAATGGTATTATTTTCAACAGTGTGTAGAGACGCAAAATTTTGCGTCTCTACTGTTTGAAATAAAAAACCCGTAAGCTGTTTTGCTTACGGGTATCTATGTAATCAGAGCTGGTCAAGCTCTGTTGTGTTTTTGAGACCTAAGGTTTAACTAATACATTGCTGACGAGAGGAAGATTTTCCACTGAGAGCTCTTCTTCTGTCTGAATATCAACGATAGTAACCTCTATCCAATCGCCACTCTCGGTACAATCGGTGGTATCCAGGTAGATGTGCTGCCTGGATACCGAATCGAAGGACATATAAATGGCGTCCGTAAAATATACATCTCCGAAAGTTGACTTTTTTGCGGGACCGGCAAGAGTAATACCTTCGGCGCTTGTGATTTTAATATCATCGCCGCAAGTGCCACTAACCGAGAGATAAAATTGCTCAATGTGAGCAACCGTGTTTTTGGCATAGAAGTCAAATATCATTGCCAGCGTATCATTTCCAGATACCAAAAATCCGTTAGGCGAGGCGGGGTTCAGGGAAACAAGAAGTGCCGCGCAACCTTCATCTTCTTCACCGTCGCAGTCATTGTCCAGTCCGTCGCCGCATTTCTCTTCCGGCTGACAATCAAGTTGGCATTGGAAGTAAGCGTGACCAAAATTGTCCGGCACGCATACATAACGACCCTGTTGCGATACTCCTTCCGAAGTCACCGCACACAAAAAACCTTCTGGCGAATAGAGATCTTCCTCTTCGTCCACTTCGCCGTCGCCGTCATTGTCCATACCGTCGCAAATTTCCTCGGAAAAATTTGAAGTGGTAAACGTGCCGTAGAAGGAATCGGACTGCTGGCCGACAACCTCAGTGGCCGCGTTTGCGGTAACACCATACCTGTAGGTTGTGTTGGGTTCCAATTTGTTGGCCTGATCACCGGGACTTATGTACAGGCTGGAAACCGGCCCGCTAAAAGTGGTGGTGTAAAACATCTGGCCGGTCTGATCGTTAAAAATCGCGAAGTCGATGTCCTTGGCCGGGCTGCTGAAAGTAACGCCAAATCTTCGTACGTCTTCGGCCGGATTACCAAGAGCATCCAGCTTCTCAACGGTAACCGAGAGGATTTCAAAGGTGTTCTCTCCACAACCTTCGTCCACACGGCCGTCGCAGTTATTGTCCTGACCGTCGCAGATCTCGTCAGTGGGCTGAACTTCTCCCACACAATCAATCATCCCGTGGATACATGAACGGACGCCGGGCCGACACACACCAAAACATGAATATGTGTCTCCAGAAGGTACGCAATGAGAGCCTCCGCTGTAGCACGGTTGGCCCAATTTTTCTGCCATTGGCTGTCCATCACAGTTCTCTTCTTCCTCGGCCACAACGGCATAACTGTCGTCGTCGTTTCCCAGAACCACCGTTTCCTGTTCCGGCGGCGGAAACTCTGATGGGTCAACGTCTTCAATTTCGATGGCGTCGTTGTCGGCGACGCCGTCATCCTCTTCGGAAACGACGCAGAAGCCGTCTTCCATGATTGTCCCCGTCCCGCAGTAAACCCGCGGGTCGTTGGAGGCGGGTTGAAGGTGAATTTCCACTACCGGAGCTTCCCCGCAAGCGGAGAAAGCCACGGCGACAAAAATCGTCCACAGAATTTTCTTCATCTCTCTTTCCTTTCGTTTTTTTCTTTGTTTTTCTGAATCTTCCAAAATCTATTCTAATTCCTGCTTCCTAATAGAGAACAGGATTATTTTAATGTGCAAAACTTCTCTCAAAACACTATTTGCATAATGTTTTAGGAAAAGCGGATGAAGAAAGTTTCTTCACCCTTTGGTTTGTACGTGAAAGAGCTAACTAAGGAGCGATCTCGGGATGGAGAGCGTAGACATTTGAGACGTCTTCCTCGGAAGGAAAAACAATCTCATAGTCCGCGTCTCCAAAATGACTCCAACAATTAGTATCGTGCGAACGCATAACCGAATTGTCATCGTCGGAGTGTTTGAGACCAAAGGCATGGCCGATCTCATGGGGAATTGCGTAGTACAACGACTTCATACAATTCCCGGGAGGACCAATAACTATTCTACCTTCCAAATAGTGATAGTGATTTTTGTCGTCCAGCGAAGGATCATACTCAATCACGATCTCCCGATCTCCACTCCAGAAATCAAACTGGATCTCCGAAACATAATCAGGCCACACCATTATGGTGTCAACGATCATATTCTTGTTCCAGCCGGAACCCTCAAAGGACTCCCAGTCCACTTTGATGTGAATGGGTTTGGAGAGATCATACTGGACTCTCTCCGCGCCGCAGTTGGAAAGCACGAGGCTCGCCAAAACGAAAACGAAAAGAATCTTTTTCATCTCTCTTCTTTCTCCCTTTTATGATTTAATGTGCAAAGTCTTCTCTCAAAACACTACTGAAGTAATGTTTTAGGAGAAGAGGACGAAGTTTTCGTCCTAAGGGTAGTTTGGCGAAGTTGTCGCCGGGTTTTACGGAAACCATTTGCCTCCCGTATCTTTGAAGAGCGTTTTGCTTCCTCCGCCTATTCCGCGCGACTTGCTTACTCTGTAATCTTGCACAAGTTCGGCGACAATGTAGAAGAAAATCGGCAGAAGACAAATGATGATGAAAGCTATCTCCAGTTCTTTCCCAGCCATGTCATTATCCTCCAAAAAATGTTTAAACAAAAAGCACTATTTTTATTCTTGAAAAGGGAGTTCTTATCTTCCATGGCCCTTTACAAAGGGCTGTTTCAAGCGCAAAAATAGTGCTTATTTTAGGTTCTCTCTCCCCTATTAAATTGTTACTAGGTACGGCTATTGCATTTTGCTTAATATTTAAGTATAGCACACTTTGAAAAATTTGTCAAGTGTTTGTATAGTTAACATCAAAGGGTTACTTTTTGCTAAGATAAGGGTGACTAATGTT
>CAYZWC010000059.1:0-5854 GCA_964482065.1 uncultured Gammaproteobacteria bacterium
AACTCCTCTAAAATATTTATCCACAGGCCATTTACACAAAACCCTTTACAGACCCTTCGGCCACGGCACTCCGGACTATTGCGCACAAACCGCCCTTCGGGTGGGAGCAAAACGACTCGGGCTTACCCATCATGATCCGTCCTCGACCGACCGTCACGTCGCCGCGATTTTGGCTGAGGCCCAGAAGGCGTGGCAGGAAAAAGTTTCTTCCATGAAAAGGAACGACCCTGCCTTCAAGCCGTCTCTCGGGGCCAATAATATCTTCGCCTGTCGCGACTACCAGGTCGTAACCGTCTAAACAACACCCTAACGCGCTGGATGGACCATCAGCTACCCTAACCTAAAGGCCAGCCCTCCTCCACTAAAAACCCCACGGAACT
Source organism: uncultured Gammaproteobacteria bacterium (assembly GCA_964482065.1). GTDB lineage: Bacteria > Patescibacteriota > Patescibacteriia > JAQUQO01 > JAQUQO01 > CAYZWC01. The sequence continues at coordinate 381 of CAYZWC010000059.1, forward strand.
TCGCGGAGTTTTCTTTTTTTAGAAATATATAATTTTATAGAGACACAAAATTTTGTGTCTCTACTCAAAATTAGGGCTTATTCGCGTCAATTCGCGTATTCACAATACCCTCCCCAGAACATAAAAAATAGATTTTCTTTGCCGGTCCCGTGGACACGCCACAAACAAATAAATAAAAACAAAGGCGACCCGCGGCTGGTTTCCATATCCTTTGCCAACCCTGAGTCGACCATGGTTGGTTTCCATTTTCTGTTTGTAGTTAAAACAAGCTACAGACAGAAAACTAAATTCCCCCGGCCGACAACGAACGCCATTAAGGCAAACGGCCGGAATTAGATCCCGAGGGTGCCGCAAAAGCGCGCCCTCTTTTTTATTTTATTCGCGTTATTGGCACTCAAATTCGCGCTATTCGCAATCTAAAATAACATTCCTAAAACCAAAATTATTATCACAAAAATAGCAAACCAAACAAGAGTATAGCCCAAAAAAGACAATCCTTTCTTGTACTCCTTATCTATAAAAAGAAGAACCGGAATGCCAAAGACAAGCGTTCCGCAAACAGCCGCGGAAAGAACGAGTAAAGAAAGTACAAAAATTATTCCCAAAAACTCCGGGGGAACGGCGGTCATTCTATCAAGTAATATAAAAACGAGGGCGATAGCCGCTACATAAACCAAAGTAAAAGCGGCTGAAATAAATCCTCCTTTAAAAGGATTTTTTGATAAATCTTTTAACTTCATAATTTTTATTAAATTGTTTTTAAAATAATTTTAAGAAATCTCCGCCTTGTAATCATCCCAAGTTCTAGATAAATCTTGTTTAATAGACTCAATACTATTGTCAGGATCGAGCTCTCCATCGGTAAGTTTGTCGGCAATCAAATTATCAATCAATCCCATATATGCCTCGCGATTGCTAATGCCTTCGCCCCGTGCCCGCTCCTTAAGCTCAGAAGCCAATTCGTCAAAATTAAAAGTTACAAATTCCACCATATTTTATTGCTTTAATTTATTAATTTCACTCGGGGATAAATAACGCCATTCCCCGGGCTTAAGATTATTTAATCTAATATTTTTTATACGCGTTCTTTTTAATTTTAAAACATTATATCCCAAAGCATCGACCATTCTTCTAATCTGCCGCTTTCTGCCTTCTTTTAAAATAATTTTAAATTTTTTCGAGGAAATTTTTTCCGCTTCGGCCGGCGCCGTCTTTTTTCCACCGATTTTTATTCCTCTCTCCATTTTTTCCAAATCTTCTTGAGATATAGACTGATCAACCAAAACCTCATATTCTTTTTCTTTCTCATACCGAGGATGGGTTATTTTTTCCGCCAAATCTCCATCATTGGTAAGTATTATGAGTCCCGATGAATTTTTATCAAGCCTTCCTGCGGGATACAATCTCTTTTTTTCAGGAATCAAATCCAAAACGGTTTTTTCCTTAAATCGACGACAGCTGGACAAATATCCTTCGGGCTTATAAAGGGCTATATAAATTTTCTTTTGCGGAATTTCAACCTTTTTACCTCTAAAAAATATCGCATCATCTTCAGGATCCACTTTTATTCCCATTTCACGAACCGGCTCGCCGTTCACTTTTATCTTCCCGGATTTGATAAGCTCTTCGGATTTTCGCCGCGAAGCAACACCGGCATCGGCTAAAAATTTCTGTAGTCTTATCTTCATTATTTATTTCTCTTAAAACTTTGCGGAGATTGGGAAAGCGCTTCGGAAAGTGAAGCTTCTTTGGCTCCGTCGCCCACATTATCAACCGGTTTTGCTTCTGTAGGCTTAGACGCGGCGTAAACTCGGTTCTCGGGAGGTTTTTGGGAAATATTTTCTTTGGGCGCGCTTTTTTGCCCCTTAACTATTTTTAGGCATTCATCACAATAAATCGGACGATCGGGACGAGGCCTGAAATTGGTAGGTACTTTAACCCCGCAACGGGCGCAATCCACTTCGTATTTTCTTTTTGGTTTAATATTTATTTTTTTAACGGTCTCTCCGGTTTCTTCGCTCGTTTCTTCTTCCTCGGTCATGCCGCTCCAGCGCATAATCTTTTCTTCAACCACACTTCGCGGCTTGGCATAGCGCTCCCGGGAAACTTTTACAACTTTTTCCGCATGCCCTTCGGGGTTAGGAACAGGAGGAAGAGTAGTGGCCGAAAAGGGGTTGGAAGCCACTCCGTCAATCATTAATTTTAAATAAATATCATACTTGGCGAGATTTACCAAATCTTCTTCGGTAAATTGCGGCGCAAATTCCTTGGCCAAAAGCTCCGCGTCCTGAGCCCCTACTCTAAAAGACACAAGGGTTCCGACGTTGCCGAAAACAGCGGCCTGCACGCGCTCGTCAAGCTGTTCAATGTATTGGTGGGCTATTATCAAATCAAGTCGATATTTTCTGGCCTCGGAAAGAATGCCGGCGAAACTCTCGGTAGCAAAATTTTGGAACTCGTCAACATAAAGATAAAAATCCTTACGTTCGGCCTCGGGCAAGTCAATGCGTTCCATAGCTGCCAACTGAATTTTAGTAATCATCATGGCTCCAAGCAAAGCGGAATTATCTTCTCCGATTCTTCCTTTGGCAAGATTAAGAAGAAGTATTTTTTTATTATCCATCACATCTCTAATATCAATGGTAGATTTTACCTGTCCAACAATATTTCTCATCAACGAAGACGAGAGAAACCTTCCAACCTTGTTTTGAATCGGCGCTATGGCTTCAGCTTGGAAGCGATCAGGATATTTGGAATATTCCTCTATCCAAAAAGATTTTACCACCGGATCGGTAATATTATTTACCACTTTTTTGCGGAAAGATTTATCCGTAAGCATACGCATAATACCAAGCATGGTGCTTCCCGGATACTCCAAAAGAGCGAGGATAGCATTATTCAAAACATATTCCAAACGCGGTCCCCAGGTATCGGCCCAGATCTTTTTAAAAACTCCGATAAGTCCCGAAGCCACCAAATGCTGGTGTGTTTTGTCAACTTGCTCCAAAACATTAAAAGCTATGGGAAAATCCATATCAGCCGGATTGAAGTACACGACATCATTAATGCGGTCCGAAGGAACATAATCAATAATTTTTTCCACCAAATCACCATGAGGATCGACTACGCATACGCCATTGCCTCTACGGATATCGGAAATAATCATATTTTCAAGCATGGTAGACTTACCCATACCGGTTTTACCGATAAGATACATGTGGCGACGGCGATCATCTTGCTTGATGCCAAATTTTACCTGCTTATTGCGGAAATTAGTAGCCGCAAATAATGTTATATCATCATTATTCATAAATTTAAATCGTTAAAAAAATTTTAAACTGATTGCTGAATTCAGTTTGTTTTTTATATATTCGTGTCAATTCGCATAAATTTGTATTATTCGCAATCAATTATTCTATGGGCAAATCATCCGGAATATCACCCTCTTCTTCCGAGCGCGCCTCTTCGGTGGGAAGCTCGGATTGTTCCTCAAATTCAGCCGGCAAAGAAAAAGGTGGTTCTCCCCTCTTGGCTTCCGTCTTTTTAAGCAGCGGCGCCTTAACCGAAATATCCGGAAAATGAAACAATGTGGCAAGCTCCTCAATATTCAAAACAAAACCCTCGCCCATACCCATCCAGTCACTTCTTGTTTTATAAGCGCGCATAATCTTACCACGGCGGTAATTTTTTCTTATATTTTTAAATACAATCAAACCTCCGGTTCCCACTTTTTTATAATCCGGCTTTACGCTGTTTAAATCCACAGTATTAAATTGCTTAATAGCTCCAATCAAAGGGTGGGCGGCTCGGGACTTTTGGAATACTTCTTTTTTGCCGACATAAATTGCTCTTATTTTACAACGAAATCCTATTTTGGAAAGTTTTTGCTCAATAGCGGCGACAATATCCTTTTCTCCGGGAGAAAGATAAAGCATTTGAGATTTTTCCTGCGGTTTATCTTCTTGTGAAGCTCCTGAGACTCCAACTCCTCCTCCGGGAGATAAAATATCTCCGGTGGCCTCCAAAACTTTCATAGGAGCATTGGCGGCATAGTCGGAAAGCTTCTTTTTGGAAGCCGTCTTTTTTCCGATTAGCTTATTTACATGTTCTAATCCATTTTTCTTCCATTCCTTTTGTCCAATCGGAATAACTATAATCTGCAGCCAAACATGTTCGCCTTTTCCTATATGGCTGTAATTTTCAAGCAAAGCCGCCATAGGATCCTTAAATTCTCCGGTTAGAGGGTGTTCAAATTCTCTATAAGTCCGCAAAGGATAGCATTCTTTTTCGGTAATAATAAACTCGGTTCCCCATAAATCGTATTCATCATCGGGAAATTTTTCGGGAAAACCTTCGGTATAATCGGGAACTTCGGCTATTTCCGCGTCCGGATATTGGGCAAAAATGGAAGCCTCCACCAAATCCTTAAATTTAGTGCTGGTTCTTATTATAAATTGAATATACCCCTCGGTGCTTATTATTTCCAAACTAAAAGAGAGCTGTTTTTCTCCTTCAACATATTTATCATAAATATTAACACTGCCATGAGCCCCAGCCAAATGGCTGAAAATATTTTCCACAGCTTTGGGGCTTTGTTCATTCATTTTGGGGATGCTTATGGATAATAAGACATATTCCTGTTTAGCTTCCCATTTTTCTTGTACATATGAAAGCCACATTTCATGAGCTACATACAGCAAAAACACCAAAAAAAGGACCCATCCGCCGTGGATGAACAAATACCAAACAATCTCAAGCAAACCCTGAGATCCCAAATATTCAATTTGAGCTAAAAATCCGCTTAAATCTATCTCTATCATACTATTTCAATATTTTAATTATATCATATTTTTTAAGCAAAAACAAACAAAAAAAGGCCGCGCTTTTTACAAAACACAACCTCTTTTTATTTTCCACAAATTTATACTACCATATTTTGAAAAATTTGTCAAGGATTTGTAACTATGATTTTTTTATTAAATGCATACTATAATTGGTGAGAAAAACATAGATCATCAAATAATCATACAAAAATCATGGAATCATGGCTTAAAACAAAAAAACCGGCAAATAAATCACCGGCAAAATGTTTAGTTGTTGTTTCTACTGAAAATCGATTCTAAATTCAATCCCATGGTTTATAAATCCGAGTCGTTCGTAGAGCTCATGAACCTTGGGGCGCGAATGGCGGCTGGTAGCTATGAGCTTGTAACATCCCTGTTTTCGCGCGACTTCTATCACTTCTTCTACAAGCTCGCTGCCTATCCCCCCGCCCGCGGCAAGCATCATCCACAAACACATCTTCCATAAAGCCAAACGGCTCGGTATGAAGATCGTTGCGCATTATATATAAATACGCGCGAGCTATCTCTTTACCCCTTTCTTTTTTGGAAAAACGAAATCCCCTGCTGTCAATGGGATGCACTGGTTCATGTTACAGTTCACACTAAAGAGGTGCAATATGTGGAAAAATG
>CAYZWC010000060.1:0-4700 GCA_964482065.1 uncultured Gammaproteobacteria bacterium
GTATGACATTTCTAAATGGCTGTACTATGACATTATCATATGGCTACGACAAAAAATTGCTGCATATTGACTGTGGATAACTATTTTGCTATACTCTAAGTAGGTCGGAGTAGCAGGGGGAGATGTTGAAAATTTGTTCAACTATCGCTAATACCCTTGCCAGCACTTAGGCCTATCAAAATACCTCTGAATTTTCAGGGGTTTTTTGATTATTATTATTATTCGGTTTCCAATACCAAATATTAAATTTCGGATAATATTCCTCAACGAAAGTTTTTGAATATCTGTTCCAATCTTCAGGTAGTAAACTTTTTACGCCCAATCTTTCAACTAAATGCTTTCTAACATTATTCTTATATTCTTTTCTTGTTGGATTTAAATTATTCAGAATTGATCCAAGTAAAATATCATTTATTTGATTAACGTGATAATCTTCCAGATGGGATTTTATATCTGTAATTTCTTTCAAAGTGGGCTTACTATCATCATTGCAGTGCTTACCACCGGTAATACAAAAGTCCTGCTTCATTATTTCAATAAACTTATCCCCGTTGCATCTATTGAGTTCGTCGGTTAGTAAAACCCCGTTATAAATATTTTCCGTATTATGTGCTAATAATAACTCGGCGAACTTTTTATATGCCCTCGCTGTTTTAATTTTTTTGTCATCGCTCCTTCTGCCAAATCTTTCCAAATCCATAATCTCTTGGTCTATTACAATAGCCCTAAAATAACTGGTGCTTTTCATAAAAATATCTACTGCTTCGCAATTCATCTTCTGTCTTCTTTTTGTATTGCAATTATTATACTTTATCTCTAAAACTTTTCTGTCCGCTCCGATAAAACCATATCTTTTTTTCATCTCCATAAGTTCCCTATGTAAAAACTTTGGATGCGGATTAAAAAGAGCACCCAATAAAAGGTATTTGTGATCATTATCGTATGATTCGTCAAAATAGATTAGCATAAGTTAAATTTTATGTATTGCTCTGTTATATTTCTGCGAATATGATTTGTAGCCCGGGGCGATATCAAAATTTTCATCCAAAATTTCTAAATTTTCAATTTTTGATAACAAAAAATTTCTCCAATCCGGTAAATTACCAGATTGACTATATCCGTCATATTGGTAGGCATCCAAATTTTCATTTCCAGCCGTGCTGATATAAATAGCATGTGGAGCTGCTCTTCTGATCGGCTGATTTTCATAATAAAAACTTACCATTTTTTTATTATCTATTGCTTCAATTAAGATTTGCTGATTGCTCATAAATTTATAATAAATACTTAATTACTTCTAACACAGAATGAAAACATAATTCCATTTTTGAATCTTCTAAAATTTCCTTATTCTTCATCTCATTTCCTGGATGCACAAAATTTCTGTAAATTCTTGATAAATTACCTATTACTATAATAACTTTTTTAAAATCTTTATCTTGTTCAAAATATTTCAAAAAATCACTTAAAGTAGCTTCATATACATCTTTTGATATTTTTTTAGCAGAAATACTATATTCAATCTTTTTAATTTTCTTTTTCTCGCAATGATAATTAAATATTAATTCAACAAATGAACCGGATAGCACAACAACCGATTTCTTGTTTTTAAAAATATAATTAATAACTAATTCATTAAAATCTCTTTTTAAAAGATATTTGTATTTCTTATTTGTTCTTTCAACTTTTTCTATAACAGAAAAATACTGTAATTTTTCCAATTCTTCAACGCTTAATTTTTCTATTCCATTGGTCCAGTTTTTTTCTAGTTTAAATGGTGTTAGTTTTTGTATACTCTTTTCTATGTGTGGGTTTATCTCATAAACTATTTCTCCATAATTTCCTTTTTCTTTGGTATTGAATATATACCCTTTATTCAACCACTGTTCTCTTAAAGATTCTGCCTTAATATCATCAGTACCAATTAAAACTTTAAACTTCCATTTTGGTATAGGGATTTTATTATCCCTAAACTCATTCTCTTTTTTTACTTTAATTAGAAAATTTGACAATTTATCCAATGCCCAGTCGGTTTCTCTATTTAGCAGGTCGCAAGCACTTTCGTATTTAACTTGTTTTTCTTCTCTTTCCTCAATAATTTTTAATAGACTATTATAATTATTGTCTATAATCTCATCTTTTCCTTTGGTTAGCTCGTGTGCTTTTTTTATTAACTCAAAAGCCTTATCTATATTTTTTTCTTGCTTTTCTAAATTTGATAAATTGTTTAAAATAGCAGTATTATCTTCCTCGCCAGGAAAAGTTAGCAATAATTCATAATTTTCTTTTGCCTTATCATAATTACCGACTTCATTATATGAATAAGCCAATTCAAACATGATAGGAACAGACTCTAATTTTTTGTCTGCCTCTACTATATCTTTATATTTTTTCTCTTCAAAAAGTTCCAATACAAAACTTTCTGATTCTGCATGTGCGTCATCAAATTTTTCTTCTTCATATAATTTCTTTAATCTTGTAATTTTTTCTTTAATTTCTTTTTTAGTCATAAAATTCCTTATTCATTTTTTTATCCTCTTCGCCGATCTTAAACTCCTTATCCTCAATCTCGCTTAAATTTACATAAAGCTGGTTTTTATTAAGCAGATCAAAAAGAGTGCGTTGCTGTTTGGCAAGTGGGAGTTTTTTAAATTCATCAATCGTCTCGTCAAATTTCTTGATATCAACGTTATAATTCAAAAAGCTTTTGGCTTTCATTTCTTCCCAAATATTCAAAAGCTCTTTTGTATCTTTGGCTTTTTTAATTTTATCAACGAATAGCTCGTTATATTTCATCAGCTCACAATAGATAAAATCCGGCTCTTCCTTTCCGCTAAATAAGTTTTTATCTTTGGCTAAGTTTTGGATAACTCTTTTAACTCGTTCAACTGTAATTTTCTCTACATATCCCATTTGCTCGCATAAAATAAATTTTCTATTTCCGCCATCATCTTTGTTTAATTCCAAAGCCGCTTGAGCTGTTGTCCCAGAACCGGCAAAAAAATCTAAGATGGTATCGTTTTCATCAGAACCAATTTTAATGATTCTTTTTAACAAGCCAACTGGCTTAGGTGTTCCAAAAATATTCTGACCCAATATTTTTTTCAAGTCTTCTTTCGCTTTTTGAGTAGAACCAACTTCGTCGTTATAAAAAACAGTATTTGGCGTTATGCCTTGTTTAACTTCGGATAGATAAATTTTTCTTCTAGGAATATTTTTTCCGTCTTTACCAAACCAAAGTTTCCCCTCTTTATATAAATTTTTTAAAGTTTCTTTTGAATATGCAGGAAATCTGCCGGGGGATGGCTTCCATGTAACTCCATTATCAAAAGTTATTTCGTAATAATTTGATTCCGTGCCACTTTTGGCGTCCATTTTTACAGACACCCACGGACCATTAGAATCGTTATCCGGATTTTTGTATGTAGAATTTAATTTTTCTGACCTTTTAAGTAAATTTGGTCGCCAAGTTTCCTTATTTTTTGCAAAAAGCAAAATATGATCATGATTTTCGCTAAAATATCTTGCGTCATTTTGGACAACATTCTTTTTTATCCAAATCAAATTATTTACAAAATTCTCCCTGCCAAAAACTTCATCACACAAAACTTTTAAATAATGCGATTCGCCATCATCAATATTTATCCAAATACTCCCATCATCCCTCAACAACTCCCTCGCCGCTTCCAGCCGGTTCTTCATAAATGTCAGCCAAGTGGAATGATTAAAATTATCGTTGTAGCCAAACGAATCATTGCCTGTATTATAAGGCGGATCGATGTAGATAAGTTTAATCTTATTTTGAAATTGCTGTTTTAAAGAATGCAAAGCCAAAAGATTATTGCCTTTGATGATTAAATTTTCCCGGATAGTGCCATTATCATCGCGTTTTAAATCCTTAACTTTTTCTTCGCCTTTTTGGGAATATTTTTTCCAATTGGTTAAAACTTTGGGAGTTAGCAATTTATCAATTTCGTCTTGGGCTAAAATTTCATTGAAAAATATCTCTTTTCTTTTTTCGTCCTCTTTGGTCATTCCGCCTTCCAAAACACAATCCTTAAACGGCCAAACCAAAGCCGTTTCCTTGCGTTCGTTTAAAAATTTACCGTTAATATTCAAACCGATTTTATTGCGGTATTTAGTATAAGAATCAGCCAGGAAATTTTTATCCTGAATATAGGCCACAAAATCATTAATATTAAAAACTAAAACATCCCCGCCCGCATCGCCTTGCGAAGCATGGCGGGCAGGCTTTATTTTGCTGAAAAATTTAGCTTTTGAGTCTTTGCCGGAAAGTAATAATTCAACCAGTTTTTTATCGGCTTTGTAGGCGGCGTCAATTACATTACTTTTTAGTAAATCTCCCTCCTGATCAATGAATCGGGAGTCTTGTTTTAATATGGTTTCTAATTTTGAGTAAAAATCTTGTGGCATATTTTTAAATTTGTTATTTTTATTTCTCGTCTTCCATACGAGCTTTTAATAAAAAGATGGTTTCTGATTTTAATTTTGCCCGGGCCCAGTCCTTTTGCGGATCGGTCAACGACTCTCCCAAGCCGACCAATAAATTACGGTCTTTTATTTCCTCCATTTCTTGGACGCACTTCCACAACGCCTCCTTAAACGAAACGCCTGAGCGTTTTTCCACGATTTCTTTATTAATCGGCCAGTTATTATTTAAAAAATACCAAACATCGTAA
>CAYZWC010000060.1:4710-5720 GCA_964482065.1 uncultured Gammaproteobacteria bacterium
AACCAACATAGAGATACCCAATAAAGTTTTTACTTCATACTTTGAACCGAAATCACGCCTGTTAATTTCAATCTTAATATTCTGCGATTTAGTGTCGTAGGAAATAACGTTCAATAAGTTAAATTTCTTGATTCGGGAGTCAATCACTTTACCGTAGCCCTCGGCTATTTTTTGAATTTTATCAAATACCGCTTGCTGTTTACTCTCGTCCAACAAGTCAAAGTCCAAATCAAAAGAATCTCTGTTCAAGCCATAAAACAAGTGAGCGGCGGTTCCGCCCTTAAAACCCAAATGAGGCGAAATAGAGGTATTGGAGTAGATGTCTTTTAATATCTGCAATAAGATATTTTTGTGCTTAGCGTAATTAATGGTCATATGTTTTATATTCTTTTCCGCCAGAGGCGGATCCGCCTTGGGCGGAAAAATAAGTATTAACTTTTTTCTCCATTCGCTTGTTATTGTAAATCGGCAAAATCTCAAAAACTTTGTCCCAGTCCAAAGCGTCCAAATTATCAAAATGATAATCTTTGCTGATATAGATTCTATCCAAGAAAGCTCTCTCCTTTGTTGCTATGGCCACGTTGCCGTTTTGCCGAACGCCGGCAGCAGTATTGCTCAAAACATAATCTTTCATGCGGATATAAGATATATTTTGCCCGTCCACTTTAATCTCTCTGGTGACATACGAAGCGACAAAAATACTGTCGTATTTTTGAAAGTTTATTCCGGCCCGAGTTAAAACCGTTTCAAAACTAATGTAAGAAGGAGTGTAGATTCGCGTGGCTAATTCCAAAGGATCGTAATTTTTATCCTTAGCGTAGAATCCCCGACGCAACCTGACTAACTTTCCGGCCTTAGCGTATTTATTTAATCTGGAAGCCACTTTTCGCTCTTGTTCCTCGCCCCACAACAAAGCCACGTCTTTAATAGAAAAGACGGTTTTGGGGGATCTTAATAAGACTTCTAAATATTCACCTTTTGTTGGTTTTTTATCCATATATTTACTATTA
>CAYZWC010000061.1:0-5676 GCA_964482065.1 uncultured Gammaproteobacteria bacterium
TCATAGGTCTTTCCAGCAATTATATCATAATTTGCTGGGCAAGACCCTTATTTAATTATAACTATCAATTATCCCATCATCAGCTCCATAAAAACAAGATGGCGTATAATTATACCAGCACCATTGCCATTCTATTCCTGATCCATAATTTGAAGGATTTGCCGAAGTGGGCAATCCTCTTTGAGATTTTAGCATATCAAGCGTCATGCCGATCCATATTTTATTATCCGCTAACTTTTCGCAATCTTCCTTGGTCCATTCAGGATGTCCTTTGCAAATCTGACCAGCCTTGGATTGTTCCCATGCTTTTTGCTCGGCTAATTCTTTTGCTTTTCTTTCCTCCTCGGCTTTCTTCCTGTCTTCTTCCTCTTCAGCTTTTATTCGTTCGCGTTCAACTAATTCCTCTTCTGTAAAAGTGCGATTAATTGTAATTTTCTTTGTTGATTGACCGTTGCTATTTGAAACCTTGAAATTAAAAACATTTTTTTCATCTGATAACTGGGCGGTATAGTTAAATGCTCCATTTTCCGTTTTTACTAAACGTCCATTGATATTAAGTTCCGCATCTTTCGGATCAATCGAACCTTTTATAGATGTTTCGCTAGCTTGGATAGTAAAACCATCGTTTGGTTCAGCAATTTCTAGACTGGGGGTTCTGCTAAAATAAACATAAAAACCAACAAGTACACAAAAAAGTACTATAGCAAATACAGTTCCAATATATTTTTTATTTTTACTCCATTTGGATTTTTTCCAAATATACCAAATTAGAATTGCAGGTATGGAAATATACCAAACTATAAGAGCAAAAATTACCAATAAAACTTTGCCAATCCATTTTAAAACTTTTTTATCTTTATCACTTAATGTAAAAGAAATGGGTTGAGTTTTTTTAATTCTTTTTTAGAGAGATCGCTTCCACAATGTTTACATTTTATTGCCTCGTCTAAAACGTCTTCGGCGCAATATGGACACTTTTTCATAGTTTTTACGTTATTTATAAATGAGCTCAAAAAACCAAAAAAGGTCTCCCGAACCAGCTGACGAATCCTTGCGGAGACGCCACTACATCCTTTCGGAAGTAGACCCATCCTACAAGTACTGGTCGGAAGACCATTTTCATGTAGGATGGGATTTTAACCATGCTCCGGACAGGAGTTTAGGCTAAATAAATTGTATTTTAATAATAGCTTAAATAGCCCAAAAAGTAAATAATTAACTTATGATTTATGCTATAATAAAACTATAAACAAATTTTATGGCCAAAAGAAAAAAGATCGGGCTGGCTCTCGGCAGCGGCGGAGTGCGGGGCCTCGCCCATGTTGGAGTTATTAAAACCCTCTTGAAGCACAACATTCCCATTGACTATATCGCGGGCACAAGCATTGGCGCTTGGGTGGCCGCTTATTACGGATTATTTGAAGATGTCGGCAAATTGGAAGAACTTTCCGTTTACCAGAGAAAAGCGAAATTTTACAGTTTTCTTGAACCGACGCTCAAGGGCGGAATTATCAAAGGCAAAAAAATTGAAGAGCTTCTCTCCGGCTGGTTTAAAAACAAAAGCTTCAACCAGACAAAAATTCCCGTGAGCGTTATCGCGACCGATCTCATAACCGCCGAGCCGGTAATTTTAACCGAGGGTAAGCTCGCTCCGGCTGTGCGCGCGAGTATGGCCATCCCCACGCTATTTAAGCCCGTGGAATATAAAAAACATATTTTAGTTGACGGCGGCATGTGCATTCCCGTTCCTGAAAAAATAGTTAGAAAAATGGGAGCTGACATTGTCATTTCCGTAAACCTTGATAATTACCAAAATGACGGCGTCGTTGACATCAAAGATTTGAATTTTAAAAATACCGCCAGCCGGAGTTTGGACATTATGCGATATTATTTGGCAAAGTATTCTATAAATGATTCGGACGTGGTGATAACGCCGAGCTTCCCGGACATTGGATTCTCCAGCTGGAAAAAATACTTTACGGAAAACTACGGACCGAAGCTTGTAGAAATCGGCGAAATAGAAACGGTGAAAGCTTTAAAGAAAATAAAAAAGATAATGTAGGCTTTTTCCGCCAATTTCAATTAAAAGCTTGACAAGAAAAGCAAACTCTGGTATAATTACTTAGTTAAATCAAAAAAGCCCCTATTTGGGGCGGTACTCGACACTTTTGTCATAAATTATGTGGCCATAAGCAATCGGGTTACATAATTTTTTTTATGGAAAATAAACAAAACACAGAATCAAGCTTCTACGGACTCGGGATTGCCCCGGGGCTTTTGAAGCGGCTCGAAAAAATTAACTTTAGAACTCCCACTCCCATTCAGAGAAAAAGCATTCCTCTTGGCGTGGCAGGCAAAGATTTCATCGGTGTTGCTCAAACGGGAACGGGCAAGACCCTCGCTTTTGCTATTCCTATGATTCAGCGTATCGCTGCCACGGGAGCTATGGGGCTTGTCATCCTTCCAACCCGTGAACTCGCCATCCAAGTGGATGAGTCTTTCGCGCAGATCGCGAACGGTTCAAACCTACGCACTGCCCTGCTTATTGGCGGCGCTCCGATTTTCAAACAAAAAAAATCTTTGCGCAATAATCCTCATATTATCATCGCCACGCCCGGACGTTTAATTGACCATTTGGAACAAAAAAATGTTTCTTTGGATAAAGTCGGAGTCCTCGTGCTTGATGAAGCTGACCGTATGCTTGATATGGGCTTCAAACCGCAAATTAATAAAATTTTGGATACTGTGCCGGCCGAACGCCAGACCATGCTTTTTTCCGCCACCATTCCCGAAGAAATCGGACGCCTGGCTAAAAGTTATATGAAACAACCGCTGCGCGTGGAAATCGCGCCGTCCGGAACAGCCGCGGAACTGGTCAATCAGGAAGTTTTTATTGTGCCTCAAAAACAAAAATTATCCCTCTTAAACCAGTTGCTTTCCCAATATCACGGAACAGTGCTCGTCTTTAGCCGCACTAGGCACGGAGCAAAAAAAATCGCCAAAGCAGTGCGGGACATGGGGCATACTTCGGCGGAAATCCATTCCAACCGCAGCCTGTACCAAAGAAAAGCTGCCTTGGAAGGATTTAAATCCGGAAAATTCAGAGTGCTTGTCGCTACTGATATCGCCGCCCGCGGCATTGACGTCAATAACATTGAACTCGTGATTAATTTTGACCTGCCTGATGACTCCGGGGATTATGTCCATCGTATTGGACGCACCGGCCGCGCCGGCAAACACGGCAAAGCAATTTCTTTTGCCGCTCCCGGACAAAAACGCGACCTGCTTTCTATTGAAAGAATTATCCGTGTGCGCCTGCCGATTAAGCCTTTGCCAAAATTTTCCGAATTCAAAACGGATAATAAGACCGCTGATTTTCAAGAAAAACAAAAAGACGAAAATAATGCCAAAGAAAATTCTTTTGATTTTAAAAAACACAAAAGCGGCGGCTACCAAAAGGGCGGATATAAAGGAAAGAAAAAATTCAAGCGAAATGACAAATTCCGTAGGAGAAAGCCGGGCGGTAAAAACAAATTTTACAGAAACAAATAATTATAGAATAAAAACAATCCCTGAAATTTCACGGGATTGTTTTTTTATCCAGACACTATTTGTTTTAATGTTTTTATGTTCTTGTGTTTTTATGCTCAAAATTATTCTTTTTTGCGGTGTTCGCGGATGCGGTCCAGCTCTTTTAAAATCTGTTTGCGCAAACGAACGCTCTTCGGAGTTATTTCCAGATATTCATCATCAGCGATAATCTCCAGTCCCCGCTCCAAAGTCACAAGCATCGGCGGTACCAATTGAATGGCCGCGTCAGCATTGGAAGCGCGCATATTGGTCAGATGTTTACCTTTGATCGGATTTACCACCATTTCATTTCCTTTGGAAACATTGCCAATAACCTGGCCTTCGTAAACCTCCATATTCGGCTCCACATAGAGAACTCCCCTTTCCTGCAAATTCGCCAAAGAGTAGCTAAGGACTTTTCCCGTCTCGCCGGAAACCATGGAACCGACAGTGCGCTTTTGCACTTCGCCGGCATACGGCTTAAATCCCGTAAACTCGCTGCAGAGAATTCCCTCGCCGCGCGTATCCACCACAAACTCGCTGCGGTAGCCCAAAAGCCCGCGGGTGGGAATTTCATACACCAAGCGCGTTTGGTTGCCTTGCGGATTCATGGAAAGCATCTGCCCTTTTCTCTTGGACATTTTTTCAATAACCACGCCGCAATATTCCTCGGGCAAATCAATGGTCACTTCTTCAAAAGGCTCGTGCTTTACCCCGTCTATATTTTTTATAATAACCTGTGGCTCGGAAACCTGAAGCTCAAACCCTTCCCGGCGCATATTCTCAAGCAAGATGGCAATATGCAATTCGCCGCGGCCATAAACTTTGTAATACTCCACCGGTGAAAAATCAATTTTCAAGCCGACATTAACTTCCAATTCCTTTTCCAGGCGCTCTTTAATCTGGCTGCTCGTCACATACTTTCCCTCGCGGCCGGCAAAAGGAGAATTATTAACCAAAAAATTCAAAGAAATAGTCGGCTCATCAATCTTGATCGCCGGTAAAAGCTCCTGCGCTTCGTCCGTGCAAACCGTATCGCCGATATAAATATCCGGCAGCCCGGCAATCATCACAATATCCCCCGCTTCGGCTTCCGCCGTTTCTTTTCTCTGCATTCCCTCAAAAGTAAAAATTTTTGAAATAGCCCCGCGAATAATTTCTCCGGATTGTTTTTTTACAAAAACTTTGGAACCGGCCTTAACTCCACCTTGGTAAACGCGCCCGATTCCGAGACGCCCGAGATAATTATCATAAGCCAGATTAAACGGCTAAAAAGTAAACGGCAAATCTTTGTCCGCTTTGGCGGGAAGAACTTTTTCCAAAATCGTATTAAGAAGCGGCTCCAAATTTTCCGACTCGTCGCTGAGATTCATTTTGGCAATCCCCTGTTTAGCAATGGTAAAAACAGTGGTGAAGTCCAGCTGCTCGTCATTCGCTCCCAAATCCATAAAAAGCTCCAGGACTTTTTCCTGTGCCCATTCCGGACGGGCGGCCGGCTTGTCAATTTTATTTATCACGACAATCGGCTTAAGTCCCAACTCTAAAGATTTTTTCAAAACAAATTTGGTCTGCGGCATCGGCCCTTCCTGCGCGTCCACGACCAAAAGCACGCTGTCAATGGAACGCAAAACACGCTCCACTTCAGAACCAAAATCAGAGTGGCCCGGAGTGTCCACGATGTTTATTTTCGTATCTTTAAAAAATACGGAAGTATTTTTTGAATAAATAGTAATACCGCGCTCTTTCTCAAGCGCGTTGGAATCCATACTTGTTTCGTCATCGGAAACCATGCCCGTCTGGCGCATCAAAGCGTCGGTCAGCCGGGTTTTTCCATGATCTACATGAGCAATGATTGCTATATTTCTTATTTCCATACATTTAAAACCATATGAAAACGAAACGAGCTACTTGCCCCGTAGTGAACGCGAAGCGTTCTACTACTGGGGTAATTGCGATGTTTCTAATTTCCATATAAATAAAAGCCATGCCCAAATTCGGCATGTAGAACTTATTATATGCTTTCTGATTAATTTTGTCAATGGGGTAAAATAAAATGTGTCAAGATTTTATAGAAATGTCCTACTTTGGGTTTTATAGAAATGTCCT
>CAYZWC010000062.1:0-5607 GCA_964482065.1 uncultured Gammaproteobacteria bacterium
AGTAATTAGCTGCTTTATTATATCCCATTTACACAAAATATTGTACACTCTCCTTCCTGAATCATATTCACGCAACGTGTTATCGTCCAAACAATGGTTTGCTGGGGTAGAATTGCAGCTTCCACAATCGCCACCACAACCATCATCGCCGCACTCCTTGCCGGCGCAATCAGGGCTGCATTCCTTACAAATACCGCTATTGCAGCCATATTCGCAAAAGTAATCATTATAGTCGTACGCGCATTTTCCGCTTTCGCATACTCCTGATTGTTCATATGCGCGTCTCGTCTCTGTGTCAGAGCAGGTGTTTGCTGGCGGTGCAAGGCAACTTCCGCAAGACAACCCGCAAATTGGATCTGGGCCGCATTCCAACCCCGCGCAATCTTTCCCATTTGGGCAATCAGCTTGGGAACAATCTTTGACATCTAGCGTAAAATGAGCGTTTTTCCAATCGTCCAGTAAACCCCCGGTGGCGTGATACGGGCGAAAATATATTCTGTAAATTCCAGGTTGTGCGTTCTCCGGCACTGTTCCGTCAAAGATAAACCAGGCATTTTCTGATGGAGCGACGCTGGCCGCGTTGGGCGTAGCGACGCTTTGCTTGTCTATCCAGGACGGGTTGTAAAGAAAGCTGTCGACGACGTTGCCCGAGGGGTCTACAGAACGAAGCTCTACATAGTTGGGATTTGATAAAACACCACCACTGTTTTTCCAGTCGGTGGTGCCAGTATTTTTAAAAGAAATTGTATACGTAGCCGTGTCACCTGCACAAATTGACAACGGAGCTAGATCAGTCGTGTCCGGGTCCTTGCGATTAAAAGCAGTAGAGTATTTTTCCGCGTAAGACATATCGTCGTCTGGCGCGGTGGTATCGTCATCACCGGACAAATCATCATCTATTGACACGTCATCGTCGGCGATATCATCATCTATGTTTTCGTTTAGGCATACTCGATCGGTGCAAAACAGTCCTTCCATGCAATCCGCGTCTTCTACACAAGGATCGCCTTCTCTACCGAGGATCGAACTCGGCTCTACGCATTCGCCGTCCACGCAAATTCTGTCTGCGGCACATTCCAAATTAGAAATGCATCCACCGGAAACTGTATCGTCGTCGCTGGCAGATTTTTCGCACATTCCAGCAACGCATTCCATGCCAATCGGACAGGTTACATTGTCGTCCACGACACCATTGCAATCATTGTCGATGCCGTCACAGATTTCATCGGGTTCTGCGGGGCAAAAATCGCACGTAGTATACATATCGCAGGTTGCGTAATCAATACATTTACGAACTTCGCAGTTTGACCATGATATTGCTTGCTTTGTAAAATCGCATATTTGCGCCGCTGGGTGTATGTGCGGAATATAATATTGATAATAAATCCAGCTCTGAGCAGCACCGCCCATAATACATTTGTTCTCACTCGAAGGAGTGCATGTTTCGCAAAAGCCATTTTTTGCTCCATTGCAACAAATATCATCACAACTCTTACATAAACCATTATATTCATCACAGGCACCATAGATGTGCAAGAATTCATGTGCGTAGACTGCTGTTAGTGTTTCGTGCTCATACCATTTCTCGCTTCCAATTGTTGCGAAAATCACTGCATAACTACCAAGTTGTCGTGTATCGGGTGGCCACATTGCATAACCAACGCCTTCTTGTTTGGAATGAAATATCACCGCGTACTTGTCCCAGTCATCAGATCCATTGAGACTCGCGACATATTCGGCGAGCTTATTTATGACTAATGAATCGGAAGCATTGAACGACATTGCCCCTTCAATAGCTCTGCAAAGCACCTTATGATTCGCAAGTTTCCTGTCGCGGAAAGTGTTTTTGTTCGGTACAAGAAGTAGAGTATCCGTATCAAGGGTCGCGATGTCATTGTAGTAAATATCCACCGCTACATCTGTAGCAGATTTTTTTGACTGCTTTTCTACCCATTTAAGAGCGGATACTGCCTTTTTAGCAAACCTTGACATTTCCGTATCTTTCCATTTGTAGCCGGGTTCATTGACAAAAATATTGAGTACATAAATTTTCCCTCTCAGCCCGTCATCTGCCGTGCAGGCCGGAGACGACGCGGTCGACACGTCATTATTTAATCTCTTATTGTTTTTTGACGGGGAATACGATACTTCTAAATCTTCCCATGGAATCCCTTCTTTTGGCACCCATGATTCAGACGACTCGGCGTCAGATCCAGACTCATCAATATTTGCTAAATCATCGTAGGTTCGCCTGTCAATGTTGTTGGTTTTTCCAACTGGAGAATGAGATATTTTGTCACTATCGTCCTTACCGGATAGCGAATTGTTCTCACAGGAATATTGAAAGATGGATAATATGATTAATAGAAAAACACACCTGCAAGTAATTGAACATTGAGGTGTTAAATAGGAAAGTAAATTGTGCTTAAGGGCAGATGTCTGGAACGGGGAATGGTAGAGTGGTCGCATCGGTAGACTCCTTGTTTTGTTGAGCACCCTCCCATGTAAAGAAGTCAAGAGGCGCGCGATGAGCAGCCAAGCACTTCATATAAGTCCCTAATAGGGGCACGGAGTATAATCTCGGGTCTGGCGCTATCCAGATCTTTCCCACTAGCAAATAAACAAAAAACAAAATTAAAAGTAGTATAATAGTTTTGCGCATATATTTTGGTACATTTGATCTGCATAAATGATAGCATAAAAAGTAAATAAATGAAAGTCGACAATACTGTCGGAGATTAACGTAGGTTTCTTTATTCCTCTAAGCATAGCATTTTCTAGCCCCCTTCTAAACAGTCATGGAAAATCAAAAAACTAACAATATCGCCGGTCTTCTGAAACAGCACTCGGATGCCATGTTGTCGCTCTCCTTTTTGCATGTTCACGTCGCTTGAAATCAGTCAATTTTAGCGAAAGATCGCGCCAAATGCAACAGAAATTGTTGCTAATCACACTATTTGCCTGGAAGCAAGTCATCAAAGAAAGCAAATTCAGGCGTAACGTGAGCTGCGACAAAAATTCAGTATATGCTATGTTACATATGTCCAGTATATTGCGGCAAAAAGAGCGGCGTCCGAAGACGCCGTATTCCTTAGAGATTTCTGTGTTCAGCAGTTAGGCCTAGTTTTCCTCCTGGCCGTCGGAGGTTGGGTTTGTAAGGCGGTACTTTTCGTACAACGCCGGTGCATGTTCTTTTATGATTTCGAAGACCTCGGGCCGGAATCTGATTTCAGCAACGAAACCAAGGCTATGTAGCGGAAAAGCTTTTTTCTCCACCGACAAGCCACGGCATTGCCGTGGTTGTGGCCGGCATTTTTGGCGGGGCTATAGGGGGCACTATTTACACTTTTCTATATATCTGTTATATTGGAAACAATTTCCTCAATAGTTCGAAAGTCGTCCTTGTTAAGGGCACAAATAAAATAACCACCCTCGTAAGGGTGGTTTTTAAGATTTTTGTAATGTCTTAATAAGATCATTTATTTCATCAGCTAACAAGAGTAAACGTATTTTTTTGGCTTCATGATCTTTTTTGGCCTTTTCTATAAATTCCGCGATAATTTTTGAGGTGAGAGGGGATATTTTATTATATAAAGCCGCCTTTCCTATATTATCAAGTATGATTTTTCTCGCGGTAAATATTTTTATATAAGCCAATATTTTTTCATAAGTTTGGAGAAGGTTGAGAGGATTGTTTTCCTTTCCTTTGTCCAATAACTTTGAAGCCAAATTTTCCAATTCCTTATATTCATCTGTTTCACCGACCACTTTTTCAATAAATAATTCCAGTCCCAGAAATATACATTCTTGGCAAATATACCCACCCTGGATTTTCATAATCATTTCATCCAGGGGAAATTTTTTTTCACAAGAAACGCATTCATACCTCTTTTCAGACATTTGTTTTTTCCGCCGATTCTATCATGTTGTAGGGGATAAATTCTCCGCTGGTGAAATAAACCCCTGTTTCTGAAGAAGTGTTTTTGATAATTCTTGTTCGCTTCTGACCCCGGATAGTGATTATTACACTACCCTCGCCGCCGGTAGCTTCAAGAAATTCTTCTTTTTTCATTTTATTCCTCCTCTTTTTTGGCTTCTTCAATCAGGTGATAGAAGAAGGTGTGTTTTTTGCCGTTCTCATCAATGAGATTGACACAGTCGTCTTCCACTTGGATTATCGTGCCGTTTACTTCATTTCCATTTACGTCCATGATTTTGATTCTTTGATTCTGCCAAAGCAGAAAGTCTTTTTTACTGTATTGTTTGTTAATGGACATTACAATCCTCCTGGTTTGTATGTTAAACAAATTGTTTGATATTAGAAATAACCTCACGTTCGGCTTCTACCAGATTTTTACCTTTTACAAGAAATTTAGCCAAATCTTTGGTGCCTTCCGGTTCGTAAATTTTGCTTACCTGTAGGGCATTAATATTTTTTTCCGAATAAATATGCGCGCAAATTTCTCCGCCTCGTTTTTCATGAAATAATATAATAAGATCCGCTTCCGGAGAATTGGCAATTAATTCGTAAACAACATCGAGCATATCGTTTTCTTCGGCGCCGGCTGCGATAAAATCCTGCTGGGAGATGGCGGACCAGACAATCTTCTTTTCTTTGTCGTTTTTTAATCTGGCCAAGACTCGTCCCCAGAGCTTCAGAGTAGTTAAACTTTTATTATGATAAAGATTTTTAATAATTTCCTCACGGCGTCCGCCCGCTACCAAGAGCTGTCCGGCAATATTCAAGGTTTTTGGAGTAATATTGGGCACGCGGAAACTTTTGGTTTTAGTAATAATTCCCGTTAAAAGATGTGTGGCAATGTCTTCATCCAAATAGTCCTTGCCCACATATTCCAAAATATTAAAAATTATTTCCGCAACAGAAGAAGAGACAATGTCAACTACATTTATTTGTCCATAAGATTCATTGTGTGGTAGATGGTCTATATTTATAATAGGAACTTCATAAAAAAATTCAGGATTGTATTCATAAATTTTACCTAATGATTCAAGGTCCGGGGTATTGACCGTGAAAATAAGGTCATATTTATATTTTTTTTCTTCGGTATTTATTTTGGGAATTTTTAGGCCATCTTTTTCCGGAATAAGGTGAATTTGTAATTTATTATCTTTTATTTCATAATCAAGATTTTTTATGGGTCCATTTACCAGGTCGAGCGATAGAGTTATTTTTTTAAGTCCGGAAACCCCGGGTTGTATTATTTTTAATTTTTTTAAAAAATTATAAGAGCGAGGATAATCAAAATTATCACAGACTATATCGGTGCGCTTACCCATTTTTTTTAAAATTTCGGCCAAACCCAAACTGGAGGCGAGGGCATCGCCATTGTAGTCGCGCCTAAAAGCTATTAGTGCGTGATTGCTTTTTCGCACATTGTCATGTATTTGCTGAGCTGTATTTAACATAAAAATCTTTTCTCTCTCAGAGTAAATTATCTTACCCCATTTATATATACGCGTCAAGAATTGCCATATTCTTAAGCGAATATTATATATTATAATTTTTCGGAAAAAAGGTCAAGAGGATAGGTAAAACTGTCGTAGCCATATGATAATGTCATAGTACAGCCATTTAGAAATGTCATA
>CAYZWC010000063.1:0-5597 GCA_964482065.1 uncultured Gammaproteobacteria bacterium
TTAATCCTATTAGGACATTATCACAAAATTTTTACAGTGGCTAAGTAGTAAGTTTTAAGTTCTTAGAGTTTATGACTTTTTACTGGCGTTGACTTTGATACTCCATTGACCTATACTAATTAATAGTTTAATTATTAATTAATTTTATGAAGGATAAAATAAACAAACTACTTGATACCATACGCCCGTCTTTACAAGCCGACGGGGGAGATATAGAATTGATGGATTTTGATGAGGAAAAGGGTATAGTTAAAGTGAAACTTATGGGAGCTTGCCGAGGTTGTCCGCTTTCAGCCATCACACTTAAAGAAACAGTTGAAAAATATTTAAAATCGGAAATCCCGGAGATTAAAGAAGTAATAGAAGCTTAATTGAAAAATATAAAAAATAATGATAAATTAATATAATATGAGTTTATTCAACTTGATGGATAAATCGCTTGTTGCTTGGCGTTTTTTTATTAAGGATAAAATAATTTTGATTTCCTTGATTTTGTCCATTGTTTTAAATATCACCAATTGGATTGTTTTGTTTTATAAAATGCCTCGTGGTGCGGATTTGTTGCCGCTGCATTATAATATTTATTTTGGAGTTGATAAATTTGGTCCTTGGTATCATTCGTTTTTTATGCCGGCAACCGGTTTTTTATTTATGCTGCTTAATTTTTTAGTCGGATATTTTATTTATAAAAATTATAAATTTTTGAGTGATTTTTTGGCTGTTTCATCGACTGTACTGCAATTAATTTTACTTTCCGCAAGTATTATAATAATTTTAATAAATGTTTAAATGGATTATTTTATTATTATAAAAATTTTTTCCTTAACTACATTGGCTTTTGCGCTGGCAATTTTATGGACGCCGGCACTTACTCATTTTTTATATAAATATAAATTGGGCAAACAGATAAGAACCGCCGACAATGCTCCTATTTATTCTCAAATGCATCAAAAGAAAACGGGAACGCCCACTATGGGTGGTCTTTTGATATGGTTAACCGCCTTGGTTATGGCTTTACTTTTCTTTTATTTGGGCGAATTTTTTCCGGGTATTTTTGGCGGATTTAATTTTTTGACACGTTCACAAACGCTTTTGCCTCTCGGTGCTTTGGTGGCCTCGGCTTTGGTCGGACTTTTGGATGATTGGTTTAATATAAAGAGAATCGGTCCTAACGGCGGAGGACTTAGGGTAAGACACCGCCTTGTTATCTATACGGCCATAGCCATGATAGCGGCTTGGTGGTTTTATTTCAAATTGGACTGGGATATTGTAAGAATCCCTTTTGTTGGCACTTTTGAGATTGGCTGGTGGATGATTCCTCTTATAATTTTTATAATTGTGGCCACTTCCTTTTCTGTGAACGAAACGGATGGTCTGGATGGTTTGGCTGGAGGAGCTTTGCTTTTTGCTTTTGGCTCTTTTGGCGCTATTGCTTTTACGCAAGCTAAATTTGATTTGGCCGCTTTTTGCGGAGTTATCATCGGAGCGCTTTTGGCCTTTCTTTGGTTTAATATAAATCCGGCTCGTTTTTTTATGGGTGATACCGGAGCTATGTCACTGGGCGTAACCTTGGCTATTGTCGCCATTCTAACTAATTCCATATTGCTTTTACCTATAATAGGTTTTATTTTTGTTTTGGAATCCATATCTGTAATAATACAGCTTTTATCCAAAAAAATATTCAAGAAAAAAGTTTTACTCTCCGCGCCAGTTCATCATCATTTTGAAGCGGTGGGCTGGTCGGAGCCAAAGATTGTAATGCGTGTTTGGATCATTGCGGGAGTGATGGCGGTCATTGGGCTTGTTCTTTCTCTTATTGACAAGAGTTTTCTTTAGCGCATCAATACAGCACTTAAAATGTAATGTATAACAAAAATTGCCCTTGTTTAAAATTCAAGGCTATTTTTGTATTAAGCAATTTATTTATTTTTCAGGTTATCATGTTTTAATGTTTATGCTATTATAAATTAATATGAGCGAGAAGAAGCCAGATTATTCTTTGGTTGCCACGATTTTTGGAATCGTTATTTTTGGATTGGTAATGCTTTCTTCGGCCAGCGCCGCGGTTGCTTTTGATCGTTTTGGTGATAGTTATTATTTCTTCAAACATCAGCTGCTATTCGGTTTTATTTTGGGAACGGCGGCTTTTTTGATAATGTCCAAAATTGATTACCGTTATTGGAAAAAAGTTGCATTCCCTCTTTTGGTAATAACCATAGGGCTTTTAATTGCGGTTTTTTTGCCGGGGCTCGGCGGAGGTGAAACGGTAAAAGGAGCTAAGCGCTGGATTGATTTGGGATTTATTTCTTTTCAGCCCACTGAAGTGGTAAAACTTACTTTTTTATTGTATTTGGCCACCTGGTTGGCTTCGCGCGGGAAAAAAGGTGTGTCTGATTTTTCTTATGGATTTATACCATTTATTTCCATTTTGGGAACTGTGATGTTGCTTATCATACTTCAGCCCGATGTGGGTACGATGTCCGTTATAGTTCTTACTTCTTTGGTGGTTTATTTTGTGGCCGGAGCGCCTTGGTCGCATTTGGGAATTTTGGGAGGAGGTGGATTATTTTTATTTTGGCTTCTTATCAAAATAGCTCCTTACCGTGCTGATCGCTTTACTATTTTTTTGCATCCGGAGCTTGATCCGCAAGGTATCGGATATCATATTAATCAGGCTTTTTTGGCAATCGGTTCCGGAGGATTTTTCGGCCGAGGATTTGGGCAATCGCGACAAAAATTTCAATATTTGCCGGAAGTTGCCGGTGATTCCATATTTGCCGTAATTTCCGAAGAACTGGGATTCATTTTTTCATTTCTTTTAATTATCGCATTTTTATTTTTAATGTATAAAGGCTTTAAAGTAGCTGAGAAAGCTCCCGACATGTTTGGCAAGTTGGTTGCTACGGGGATTACCGCTTGGCTTGTTGTCCAAGCGTTTGTAAATATTATGGCTATGACGGGGCTTATGCCTCTGACCGGACTACCACTTCCTTTTATAAGCTATGGAAGTTCGGCCCTGGTCGTTTCCATGGCGGCGGCGGGTATTTTGGTTAATATATCAAAGCATGTCAAATCTTAGTCTATTCTTTATAAAAAAAATAAATACAATCGGAATTATGAAAAAAATATTGGTTTTTACCGGAGGAGGCTTGGCACCGGCTTTAAATGCCACGTTGTATGGAGTTATCTCCGCGGCCAGAAAGAAAGGGATGAAAGTTCTTGGGGGAATGTATGGATGGGCCAGCCTATTAAGACAGGGTAAAATTATTGATTTGGATAAGCTGGATATTGAGCCTATCAAAAATATTGGCGGAACTTTTCTTCGTTCCAGCCGCACTAATCCTTTGTCTCGAGAAAAAGGAATGGAAGAAATCTTGGAAACCGTAAAAAACAATTCCATTGATTGTATTATAGCCATAGGAGGAAATGATACTCTGGGAGCCGCACGCAAAATTTGGGAGGAGTATAAAATTCCAATAGTAGCTATACCTAAAACAGTTGATAATGATTTATCAGGGACTTATTGGACACCGGGATATCCTTCGGCCGCTTATTGTTTTTCGCAGTTTGTAAAAGAAATAAAGCTGGACGCCGCTTATGCCCTAAGAAGGATTTTTGTGATTGAGGCGCCGGGCATGCATGCCGGATGGATCGCCGCTTCCGGATCTTTTGGTGGAGCGGATGTTATAATTCCTCCGGAAAAGCCCATTAACCTCAATTCATTTTTGGACATTCTCTCCAAAAGATATAATAAAAACAGTCAATATGCTACTGTGGTTATCAGCCAAGAAGCGGATTTGGGCGCTCAGCTTTGTAGCGTGGAAGATGATCAAGAAGATGAATTTGGAGCTTACCGCCGTCAATTAATATGTCTTAGCGTGCGAGATGAAATAAAAAATAAATTAGGGATAGATGCTAAAATGCTTTATCCCGGAAATTATATAGAGAGCGGCAATCCTATAGCCTTGGATAGAGATTTGGCGGTCGAGGTAGGGGAGGAAGCAGTACGGCTGGCCATTGACCACAAATTCGGCCACATGCCTTGTTTGGTTCGTAAAGATTGGTCTTCTTTGGCAGTTGGTCTGGATTATGTTAATTTGGATAAAGTCGCGGGAGAGGAAAATTACCGTAAGCTAGATGATACTTTTTTTGATTTTAAAAATTTAAAAGTTAAAAATAAATTCATCGATTACCTGGAGCCTTGCCTTGGGCGCCCGGATTTGGAAGATGAATATGTGGATTTATTAAAAAAAATAAATAAATGAAAAAAGAAAAAATAAAAATAATTTTGTGCGGCGGAGGAACAGCGGGTTCGGTTACCCCTCTTTTGGCTGTGGCTCGAGAATTGTCGCGAGAAATGACAGAAGTTGATTTTTTGTGGTTGGGAACAAAAAAAGGTCCGGAAAAAAAATTGGTTGATTCTGATAAGATTAAATTTAAAAGTATCAGTTCGGGTAAATGGCGCAGGTATTTTAGTTTTAAAAATATTCTAGATATTTTTTTGATTATTATTGGTTTTTTTAAAGCTTGCCAAATAATTTATAAATATAAACCACACGCGGTTTTGGGTGCGGGGAGTTTTGTAGCGGTTCCCGTATCTTGGGCGGCTTGGTTTTTGGGTGTTCCGGTATTGGCGCACCAGCAGGATGCGAGGCCGGGATTGGCCAATAAATTAATCGCTCCGGTTGCCAAAAAAATAACTTTGACTTTGCCCGAATCACAAAAAGATTTTGATTCTAAAAAAACCATAATTACAGGGAACCCGGTGCGTCAAGGTATTTTAGAGGGTAGTAAAGAAAAAGCTTTAGAAATTTTTAATTTAAAAAAAGATCTAAAAACTATTTTGATTTTAGGAGGAGGGACCGGAGCATTGGTTATTAATAATTTGGTTAAAATGGCTTTGCCGGAATTGCTGGAATTTTGCCAAGTGATCCATATTACCGGTAAGGGTAAAACAATTAATTTTGAAGACCCTGCTTACCATCAGTATGAATTTTTAACAAAAGAAATGCCACACGCGCTCCAAGCGGCGGACTTAATAATTACCCGCGCCGGCATGGGAACATTGACAGAAATATCTGCTTTGGGAAAGCCTTCTATTATAATTCCTTTGCCCGGAACCCATCAAGAAGATAATGCTGAAATTTTTAAAAAACACGACGCGGCGATTATTGTAAGCCAAAAAGAGCTAAGAGGAGGGCAGCTTTCAAGAGAAATAAAAAAACTTCTTTTTGATGAGAAAAAATTAAAAGAAATATCAGAAAATTCCTCGAAAACAATAAAAAAAGAAGCCGCAGCGTCGATTGTCAAAGAAGTTTTGGAAATTATATAATTTTGGGAACCCGGGGAAGCAAAAATCCACTTTATAACGGTGGATTTTTGTTTTTGTTTTATTTTTCACCTTTTTCACAGGTGCAGGTACCGCACTCGGGACAGCCTTCGCATCCCTCGTGGGTGCCATGAATGTCGCAGTTGCCCATATTTTTGTTTTTAATTTTCTTATATTATCAGTATATCATATTTAATAACACTTGTCAAATAGCCGTTCTCTTTCATGTCAAATGCGACATAGCGAATTCATTAGGTGTTAACATATT
>CAYZWC010000064.1:0-5481 GCA_964482065.1 uncultured Gammaproteobacteria bacterium
GACATTTCTATTTGGCTCAAAGTATGACATTTCTAAATGGTCTTGACAGTTTTTTGCCAAATATTAACCATTAATATATAATTATAAAATATAATTAACCATAAATTTATGGCTTTTGAACTATACAAAGCATATCTGGAGGATAAAGGAGAAAAAACCGAAGAACAGGAGCAGAAAAACATCCGGGAAGCAATTGACGGTTTTATAGAAAAATCTCTTAACTGTTGGAGTGGCTGGGAAAATTTGTCTGCCGGAGAAATGAACCTGAACAACAAAAAATTCAGCGATTTTTTGAATAGATTTATTATCTGGTATGATTCAAAATTTCCTTCCGATCCTATGGATTTTAAAAAAAAATTTTAATGAAGCGGAATTTTTAAAAAAAATTATAGGCAAAAAATCGGCAAATCTAAAACGTCAAGAAAAAAAGACATTGGAGAAAGCCCGAACCAGAGCCGCCACGGACAAAGAAGCTGCCGGCACCAAATTTTGGGTAGCTCGAGAAGATAAATAAAAAATAATTTTAAAACCCGCCTTATTAGGAAGCGGGTTTTTGAATTAAGAATTCCCTATTATTACCAATTTATATTTTGATAAATCATGGGGAATCATAAAAATTCGCGTGCTATAAATATTTATTGACAAAGTATTTTTAGTATTATATTATAAAATTAGCACTCAAATGATGAGAGTGCTAATATTCTCAATCACTTAACCACTTTAATCACTAAAATACTCAAATATGATGCCTTTTAATAATTTTACAACTAAAGCCCAAGAAGCGCTGCAACGCGCTTCGCAAATCGCCGCCGAGCAAAGCCAACAGCAAATAAACGATCTTCATCTTTTGGCCGCCCTCATAAGCCAAGAAGGAGGAATTGTGGCGGCTATTTTGGAAAAATCTGATATTTCCATAGATTTTTTGGAAAATGCTATTTGGCAAAATATAGAAAACTTGCCACCGGTCAAAATGCCCGGCGGTGGCTTGGGACAGATTTACATTACTCCCGAATTTAAAATAGTGCTTGATAATGCCGCCAAAGAAGCTAAAAAACTAAATGATGAATATATTTCCACCGAACACTTCCTCTTGGGGATTTTAAACACAAAATCAAAGGCCCGTGCTATTCTGGAAAGAACGGGGCTTAATTATGATTCGGTTTTGAAAATACTTGTTGACGTCCGTGGCAGCCATCGCGTAACCGATCCGGAGCCGGAATCAAAATTTCAAGCTTTGGAAAAATACAGCATCAATCTTACCGAACAAGCGCGTCGTGAAAAATTGGATCCCGTCATTGGCCGAGACGATGAAATACGCCGCGTTATGCAAGTGCTGTCCCGCCGCACCAAAAACAATCCCGTGCTTATCGGCGAGCCCGGAACCGGTAAAACGGCCATTGTGGAGGGATTGGCTCAGCGCATAGTGGACGGAGACGTGCCCGAAAGCATAAAAGACAAAGAACTTATTTCGCTTGACATAGGTTCGCTTGTGGCCGGAACAAAATTCAGAGGTGAATTTGAAGATCGTTTAAAAGCCGTTCTAAAAGAAATAAAAGACGCTCATGGAAAAATGATTTTATTTATTGACGAGCTTCATACCATCGTGGGGGCCGGCGGAGCCGAAGGTGCTATTGACGCGTCCAATATGCTAAAACCCGCCCTCGCCCGTGGCGAATTACGTGCTATCGGAGCTACCACTTTAAAAGAGTACCAAAAACATATCGAAAAAGACGCTGCTCTGGAAAGGCGTTTTCAACCGGTTTATGTTGGAGAGCCGAGCATCGAAGACACCATAAGCATTTTGCGCGGTATCAAGGAAAAATACGAAGTGCACCACGGCGTAAAAATAACCGACAGCGCCTTAGTAGCCGCCGCCGAATTATCCAAACGCTACATCAGCGATCGTTTCCTTCCGGACAAAGCCATTGATCTTATTGACGAGGCCACTTCCGCCCTGCGCATGGAAATAGATTCCATGCCCGAAGAACTGGACCGTTACAAACGCAAACAACGCCAATTGGAAATTGAACGCGAAGCCCTCAAAAAAGAAAAAAAAGATCCGGATGCCAAAGAACGCTTAAAAGAACTGGAAAAAGAGCTGGCGCAAATAAAAGAAGAATCCAGCGAATTGGAAATAAATTGGCGCAATGAAAAAGACATTTTGACCAGAATACACGAACTTCGCTCGGAAATAGACAAACTCAAAGGCGAATCCGAACGCCTGGAACGTGAAAGTAATTTGCAAAAAGTGGCCGAAATACGCTATGGCCAAATCCCCAACAAAGAACAGGAAATGAAAAATCTTGAAAAAAAGTTACTGCAAATGCAAAAAAATCATAAAATGCTTAAAGAAGAAGTAACCGAAGAAGATATTGCCACCGTAGTCTCCCGCTGGACCGGAATTCCCGTTTCCAAAATGTTGGAATCCGAAAGCGAAAAACTGGCCCGCATGGAAGAGGAGCTCAAAAAAAGAGTGGTCGGGCAAAAAGAAGCCATTACCGCGGTTGCCAATGCCGTACGCCGCTCCCGCGCCGGAATTTCCGAAGAATCAAAACCAATCGGGTCTTTTATTTTTATGGGACCCACCGGAGTTGGTAAAACCGAATTGGCCAAGGCTCTGGCGGAATTTATGTTTAATGATGAAAACGCTCTAATCCGACTGGATATGTCCGAATACATGGAAAAGCACTCCACCGCCAAAATGATTGGTTCGCCCCCGGGATACGTAGGCCACGAAGAAGGCGGGCAGCTTTCGGAGATGATTAGACGCCGCCCATATTCGGTAATTCTTTTTGATGAAATAGAAAAAGCCCATCCCGACGTCTTTAACATGCTCTTGCAAATTCTTGACGACGGACGCCTCACCGATTCCAAAGGCCGCGTGGTAAATTTTAAAAATACCATTATCATCATGACTTCAAATATCGGCAGTGATATAATTCTCCAACTCGGCAGCAAAAGAGAAATAGGATTTGAAGAAGAAAAGAAACGCAACAAAACCGATGAAGAAGTAATGCGGGAAAAAATAATGAAAATGCTTCAGGAAAGATTTAAACCGGAATTCCTAAACCGCGTTGATGAAATAACAATTTTCCATGCCCTAAACGAATCGCAACTTGCCGAAATAGTAGAATTACAGCTTAAGGAAGTAGGCAAAAGACTCGCCGAGAAAAAATTAAAACTAAAAGTTTCCGACAAAGCCAAAAAACTACTTGCCAAAAAGGGCTATGATCCACTCTTTGGCGCCAGACCGCTAAAACGCGTAATCCAAACCAAAATTCTCGATCCGCTGGCGCTCAAAATGATTGAAGGAAAATTAAACAAAAAAACCATTGAGATAGATGTAAGAGGTGATGAAATAGTACTCAAATAAATTAAATATAAACACCTTTTAACTTTTAACCGCCACGCAACTATATTATGCGAGGCGGTTTTCTTATATTGAAAAAATAACACAGTTTTGGTATTATTTATCTTAGAATAAATAACTAAAAAATATGCGCAAAAAAACAAAAATTTTAACCCTTTTTTTGCTCGCGGCTATGCTGGCCGCCAGCTTTCCCCTCTCCACTGTTTTAGCTTTTGAATTCAATAAAAACTACATAATTTCCGATTTTGAATTTACCGACGCCAACGCCTTTTCTTCGGCTGCCGGAGTGCAATACTTCTTGGAGCGAAAAGGCAGCGGGCTGGCCGATTATTCGGTGCTTACTTCCGATGGTGTGATAAAAAAAGCTTCGGACATCATTTGGGAAGCTTCCCAAGAAAACAACATCAGCCCGAAATTCCTACTTACATTACTGCAAAAAGAATCCGGACTGGTAACCGAAAAAAGCCTATCCCAATCAAGGCTTGACTGGACCATGGGTGCCGGAGTTTGCGACGGATGTTCAAAAAGCGATCCTGAAATAATTAAAAAATACAAAGGCTTTGATAAACAAATAACTTGGGCCGCCGAGCTTAACCGCTGGTATCTTGACGAAATAGACGAAAAAGGAAAAACCATTACCGGCTGGGGACCGGGCATTACCAAAAAAACACTGGACGGTCTTGATGTTACTCCGGTAAATGCCGCTACCGCCGCCCTCTATACTTATAACCCCTGGGTGGGAAAATACGGCGGCGGCGATCCCGACTGGGGAGCCAATTCCCTACTTTGGAAAAAATGGACCGAATGGTTTACCCGCGTTTATCCCGACGGAACACTTTTGCGCGAAAAAGGCGAAGCCGGCGTCTGGCTTTTGCAAAGCGGCAAACTAAGGCCATTTCTCTCCAAAGGCGCTCTTATTTCCAGATACGATACCGATAAAATAATAGATGTCACCAAAACAGAGTTGGACCGTTATGAAGTCGGCGATCCCATCAAATTTGCCAACTACTCTTTTCTTCGGTCTCCGCGCGGAACAGTATATCTCCTCGTTGATGATATAAAACGCGGCTTTGCTTCCCGCGAAGCGTTGCGGCAAATCGGTGTGCATCCCGCTGAAATCATGGATGTGGAATGGGAAGACTTGAATCTCTATGGCGAAGGTGAGCCTATAACCGAGAAAAGCGTCTACCCCACGGGGAATCTTTTGCAAAATAACAAAACCGGCGGAGTTTATTTTGTACAAAACGGAATCAAACAACCCCTTTGGTCAAAGGAAATCCTAAACGCAAATTTCAAGAATAAATCAATTGTGGCGGTTGCCCCCGAAGAGCTTGAAAAATACGACAATGGCACCCCCGTCAAATTCAGCGACGGAGAACTCATTACAGCCGCGGGCGATCCGGCGGTTTATGTAATATCCAATGGAACAAAACGCCCCATTGCATCAGCCGAAGTTTTTGAAGGCTTGGGATACAAATGGAACAATATAATAGAAACGACCGGAAAAGCGCTGAGCGCCCATCCCACCGGTGAACCCGTAGAGCTTATCCCCGCAGAAACCGACGTTGAAATCGCTTCATCTAACAAATAATAAACCAAGCGCCGGCACGCCATATTTTTATTGCCGGCGTTTAAAATTTATAACAATATGCTGGTATTTTCCGCGTTTACTCCACATACGCCGCTTCTTATACCCAACATTGGCAAAGAAAATATAAAAAAAATAAGTGAAACAATATCCGCTATGGAACAGCTGGAAAAAGAGTTGGCCGAAATAAAACCGGATACCATTATTATTATTTCCGGACATCATTCGTTTTTAACCGACCATTTTATTATAAATATGAACCCGGAATTTAAAGGAGATTTCCAGGAATTTAGTGATCTGACAACCGAGTTAACCCATACGGCAGATATTACCACTATTAATGAAATAAGAGATTTTGTGGAAGACCAAGTTCCTCTTACC
Organism: uncultured Gammaproteobacteria bacterium; assembly: GCA_964482065.1. Taxonomy (GTDB): domain Bacteria; phylum Patescibacteriota; class Patescibacteriia; order JAQUQO01; family JAQUQO01; genus CAYZWC01. Next base: position 5,340 of record CAYZWC010000064.1, read on the forward strand.
TTAAAAAGCGAAGAAAATATGGAATACGGCAAACTGGCTCCCCTGTATTATCTTACTCGCAACATTCCTGAAACAAAAATAGTTCCCCTAAGCTATTCCACAGCCAATAAGGAGGCTCATTTTAAGCTGGGCAAGCTTCTTA
>CAYZWC010000065.1:0-2863 GCA_964482065.1 uncultured Gammaproteobacteria bacterium
GACATTTCTATTTGGCTCAAAGTATGACATTTCTAAATGGTCTTGACATTAAAAACGTATATATATTATAAATAAAAAAAAGCCATTTATCAACAGCGATTTTATTGGCTCGTTTATTCTTTTTTATGCGGTTTTTTGGAAGACGTCCAGCATTTCTTCGGCCGCTCGTTTCCAGCTGAATTTTTTTGATTTTATAAAACCTTTTTCAATTAAGTTTTTTTTCAAATTTTTTTCCGAGAGTGTTTTTTCTACGGTTTTTGTTATCTCTGCAATATTATAAGGATCGACAAGCATGGCTGCGTCATTTAAAATTTCCCCTAAAGAAGAATTGGCGGAGGATATGACCGGAGTTCCCGAAGACATGGCTTCCAGAGGAGGAAAACCAAAACCTTCATAAAAACTGGGATATAAAAAAGCTTCCGCCAGATAGCAAACGCTCCATTTGTCTTGCTCTTCGATATAATCCAAAAAGTGAATTTGTTCTTTGGCCGGACTTTTTCGAGCGGATTTTTTTATGCCGCGTGAAAGCCAGGCGGCGGGTCCGGCCAAAACGAGATGCAAATCGTCGTAACCTTCCAAAGATTCGAAAGATTTAATAATTCCTATAATATTTTTTCGCGGCTCCAAAGCTCCCAAATAAAGCAAAAATTTATCGGGTAAATTATATTTTGATTTTAAAATAGCCGGGGGCAAACTGTAGTCGCTTAAGGTGTTGACACCCGAATAAATAACTGATATTTTTTCTTGCGGAATTTTGTAAATTTCCATTAAATCTTTTTTTGTATTTTTGGATACGGCTATCAGCCGGTCAAATTCGCGGCAAAGTTTTTTTGTATTTATCATTTTATGCCAAAGTCTTCTTTTGATTGAATAAAATTTGGGAAAAATTTCCGGCGATAAGTCGTGTACGGTTAATACTTTTTTACATTGCGGAGATAAGGCTGCAAACTGCCAGTTGGGCATAAAAAAAATATCAATTTTTGTTTTAAATTTTTCGCTTATCATTAAATCTATTTTTGGTTGGTTTAGAAATCTAAAATAAAAATTAAGTACTTTATTGGGTTTGTTAAAACCGCAATAATGGACATTTTTAGCTTTAAACTCAGGTAAATTTTCTTCTATATTTTTTTTAGAATTATAAAAAAGATAATATTGGTTTTCTTTGTCAAGTTTTAATATTTCATTCAGCAAATTATAAGTATACAAAGAAACGCCGGTGTACCGGCGTCCCATCAACGATCTTATGTCTACGGCAATATTCATATTTTAGCCACTAGTTTTTAGTGATTAGCATTTGGAGTTATTTTTTCTTTAACGTAGCTTTGAATTTTATTTTTGAAATTATCAGTATCAAATTGTTCGGCGTGATTTTTTATAATTTGCGGATTATATTTTTCCGGCCGGAAGCGGATTATTTTATCGCCAAGCTCCTCCCAGTTTTGATGATAAAAAAATTCACCCGTTTCTCCTTCACGGATCGTTTCCAAAGCCCCGCCTTTTCCGTAAGCGATAACGGGCCTTCCGGCGGACATGGCTTCAACCGCCATGATGCCGAAATCTTCCTCTTGCGGATGAATAAAAGCTATGCATTTTCCATACAGCTCTCTCAGCTCTTCATCGGGAACACGCCCCAAAAATTCTATATTTGATTTAGCCGCTTCTTTTAATTTTTCTTCTTCAGGTCCGTTGCCAAAAATCTTTAAAGGAATGCCCAAGCGGTTGAAAGCCTGGACTATCAAATCAAATCTCTTGTAGGGAACGAGTCTTCCGCCGGCCAAATAATAATTTTCCGTTTTTGGAAAAATACCGAATTTTTTAGTTGCTACCGGAGGATGGATTATATCACTTTTTTTATTATAATATTTTTTTATTCTTTTTTGAACGGTTTCCGAGTTGGCAATAAAATTGTCAACTCTTTCGGCAGCCATACGATCCCAGGTGCGAAGTTTGGTCAGTACCAAAGGTAAGGCTTTTTTTATTATTTTATTATAAGACAGCTCTTCCACGTAGCTATGGGTATCGCTCCAGAGATAGCGGGTGGGGGTGTGGCAATAGCAAATATGCGAAGTGTGCGGAGGAGTTACCACGCCTTTGGCAAAAGCGGAACTACTCGAGAGAACCAAATCAAAATCATCCAGTTTATAATTTTCAGTAGCTGCGGGCATGAGCGGCAAAAACCATTTATATTTTTTTACTCCCCAAGGAATTTTTTGCAAAAAGGAAGTGCGAATATCCTCATCTTTGAAATAATGGCCCATTTTTTTCTTATCATAAATCAAAGTAAAAACAGGAGCCTCGGGATATATTTCCTTGAAGACTTTTAGTACGCGTTCGGCGCCTCCTTCTTGGGTTAGATGGTCGTGGACCAGGGCTATTTTCATAGTATTTTTGTTCTTTGATTTTATCCGAAAAGGCCTCTATAGTCAAGCAATAAAAAAGCCGCGTTGTGATGGAGCGGCTTGGGGATTTTATATTTCATTGATTACAAATTATTCAAAAACCGGGGGCATTTTAAAGAAACTGATAGCTTTTTGACCCTCGGGGCAGACTACGATGAAAGCGTGCAGGTGGTCTGGCCAGCTTGCAGCGCTGGAAGAGTTTGAAAATAATTTGTATGGGCGCCCAGGGTACTCTTTTTCCGCGAATTCCCTCAGCGCATCATTTATTATATGGAGGCTATTGCCCTTGTTGGGAAATTTGTGTTCCCCTGGTATAAATCCCACAAAAGTTAATTCATTAGGAATTTTATCTTGTATGTTTGGTTTTGAGATTACGACACGTTTACCGCAAATTGTCGTTTCAAATACAAGTAGTTTTGTTTCTGGGTGGCAAGATTTGCATGCCATATTTTCCTCCTACTCAG
>CAYZWC010000065.1:2873-5431 GCA_964482065.1 uncultured Gammaproteobacteria bacterium
AAAAATCGAAGTTTTTATATGATGACATTTCTTCTTCAACTTGTCAAGCTGTGTTATATAGTCTCTCTTTTTCTAATGACCGCCCAAGGAGTTTTAATAAGTATTATAATGTCGAGCATCAGCGACCAATTGGTAATATAATGAGTGTCCAGTCTTACTTCTTCTTCAAAGCTAAGGTCGCTACGGCCACTTACTTGCGCCATTCCTGTTATACCCGGTTTTATCTCCAAAACCCTTTTGTGATCTTTTTTATATTTGGATACTTCTTCCATTTCGTGTGGACGCGGTCCAACCAGGCTCATATTACCTTTTAGAACTAAGAAAAATTGCGGCAGCTCATCCAAACTCCAGCGCCTGATAAATTTTCCCACGCGAGTAACTCGCGGATCATTTTTTAGCTTAAAAAGCGGACCACCTTCCTTTCTTTCGCTTTTTTTGAGAAGCGAGGGTTTCATTTTATGAGCATCTTTTATCATAGAGCGGAATTTTACAAAAGTAAAGGGTTTCCCGTGCCGACCTATTCTTCGGTATTTGAAAAATATCGGTCCGCGGGAATCTATTTTAATGGCCAAAGCAACCAAAATCATTATCGGTAAAGTTATAATTATTAAAATAAGCGAAGCTACAATATCAAAAATTCTTTTGGCAATTTTACCCCAACCTTCCAGCGGAGTTTTTTCCACCTCGAAAATAGGTACACCGCCTATGGTAGTCATTTTTATATTAACTGCTTGCGTTCGTAAAAGATCGGCGGCATAACGATAAGTAAGATGGCTTTCTGAAGTAAAACTTATAAGATCCAATTGTTCTTGTTTGGAAAGATCAAGATCGGTTTGAAATATTTCATCAATACCTTTTTGTTTTATGATTTTTTGAATTTCTTTTTTGGAATTTTCATTAAAATTTTTCACTCGGCCCACTATTGTAAATCCAAGGCGAGGCTTGTTTTTTATAGTCTCGACAACATTTTCCGTGTTTTGGTCATCGCCCACGACAACTATGCGATGCACGCCATAGCCGATTTTGAAAAGTGATTGCTGTATTAGGCGTATAATTATTCTGCCAAAAGCGACAAATATTACGGCAAATATCCAAGTTGCTATAATTATAAATCGTGAGGAAAAAAATTCACGTCTAAAAAAGAAAGCAAGAATAACAATTAAAACGCCGGTGGAAATGGCAAAAAATATTCTTGTTAATTCCGGTCTGATTTTTCTTGTTCCTCGCATGGAGTAGAGGCCGGCGAGAGCGAAAATCAAGATCCAGACCAAAGCGATAAGAAAAGCTATATTTAAAAATTCTCCAAAAGGTAATTCGTATAAAACGGGCCTTATTTCCGCTACGGTTTCTCCAAAACGCAAAGAATAGGCGGCAAGAGCCGCGAGTACGATCATTAGATAATCAATTGGCACTAATATGGCGGAGAAAAACAGTTCCGACTTTTTCATAAAAAATTTAAAATTTATATATTATTTCATTATAGCACAAATCCCGAGTTTTTACGCCCGGGATTTGATATTTTTCTTTATAAAACTTGTAAGCCGAATTTTGTTAGAGACACAGATTTCACACAAATTTAAGACGGATTTTACACAGATTGCGCAATCTGTGTTTAATCTGTAAAAAATCCGTGTAGAATCCGTGCCCCTACGATGATCATCTATCTAGTTCCGCCGTTGCCGACGGAATCAAGCGTACGAACTTTTCGAAGTCCCGACGCATGTCGGGAAAACGCTGTACTTGCACCAGGTAGAGTTTACCGCGGACATCCTGTCGCCAGGAGCCGAGTTTTGTAGCCTTTTGTCTCGAGAACAAAAGACACCAAAATACTTTTCACGTTTGACGAAATCAGCTGAAAGCTGATGAGCCAACCCCGCCCTTTTAAATTTTTTCTAATGTATTGCTCAATCTTCTTTTTAAGTGTCCCCAGCTGCTGCCATAATGTTTTAGCATTCTTTCTCTTTTTCTCGCATCTTTTTCTGATGCATATACTTCACAATAGATAAGGCGCCAAGGTTTATATTCTTTTGTAGAATTTACCTTGCCATAATTATGCTCCTGTAATCTCAAAAGCATTTTTCTACCGGTAAATCCAATATACAATTTTTTATTGTATAGTTTGCTTTGTAAAATATAGACACAATACATAGTTAAAAAAATCAAAAAGGGCGGGGTAGCTCGCTTTATAAATAAAGCTCGCTATTATAGTCTCTGTGGCACTGGTCCTCATTATATATTGCTATACAATGGGTGGGCGTTACCCACTACCAATTAATGGTGTTCGGACTTTCCTCTGCCGATTTTGTTCGAGCGAAGCGAGGTACAAAATCGAGCACCCCGTCGCATGACGGGGTCTGCGCGAAAACGCGCAAAACTCAATCATGCTATATTTCGTATGAACTATAATCAACAGCGATCATCTGGCTTTATAAAGAAAAGATCCTTCATAAGAAGGACCTTTTCAATATATCACAATTACTTGGTTTTGTCAAGGGCTTTATTTTTTACTTGTCGTAGCCATATGATAATGTCATAGTACAGCCATTTAGAAATGTCAT
>CAYZWC010000066.1:0-5382 GCA_964482065.1 uncultured Gammaproteobacteria bacterium
TGTACAGTTAACACCTAGAGGTAACACTTGATATAGTTAGAGGTGACACCTGTTAACTATTAATCACATTTTACTATGCAACAAGCTAAATATGACCGTTCTTTAAGGTTTCAGTGGTATTTGCAGGTAGATAAATATGGTAAATCAGTAAAGGAAATTTGTTCTACTTTCGGTATTTCCAGGAAGTGTTATTACAAGTGGAGAGCCAGAGATTATGGGAAAAGGGGTAACACTTACACACCCGTCAAAAGACAGCCCAATTTGAAGCTAACCTATGAAGTAAAAAGATTTATTGAAAAGAAAAAGTGGTAAACCAACTACGGACCCTTAAAAATGAAAATGGCAATTAAAAAAGAAATGGGTTTGGACGTTTCCACGACTATTATTTATCGATATTTTAAAAAGAAAAAATTGATTAGAAAACCTCAAAGAAAAATGCCCTGGTATGAACCCATGAAAAAGGCTCTAACCATTGAAAAACAAGGTCAGGGCGTGCAGATGGATGTTAAATACGTTTATCCCAAGGGTAGACGAGAATACCAATTTTCCGTTTTTGATCCCTTTACCAAAAAGTATCATTTCACAATATTTTCCACTAAAGAAAGCAAAAACGCCATTACTGCTTTTAGACGGGCGCAAAGATATTTCGGTTTCAGAATATTAACCATCCAAACGGACAATGGCAGCGAGTTCAGGGGCTGTTTTCATAGATGGTTAACTGAGAAGAAATTGCCTCATTATTTCATCCCTAAAAAATCACCCTGGTGGAACGCCAATGTTGAAAGAGTTCACAAAACCGTTGATGACGAATATTATCTTAATCCCGTCAGGGTTTGGCGTGATGTATATCAATGGTTGAACTATTACAATTTTGAAAGAATACATTTATCCTTAAATGGCCTGACACCTCAAGAAAAACTACGCCAAAGTGTAACCCTTGACTGTTAACTGTACACTGCACGCAAATATTAAAAAATATCAAGTTTAATATCCTTAGCCGCCAGTGATTAGCCAATAGCCACCGGCCACTAGTGGCTGATAACTAATGGCTAGTGGCTAGAATAAAAAAACCGCCTCTCGCGTGATGCGAAAAGCGGCTTGAAATTAATCTGGCCTGTATGATTACACCTTACCCGGTAATGGCAAAGCGAGTGACCCTGTTTTCCTGCAGGTATTCTGCCGGATCCTGAAAGGTGATCTCAAATCCTTGATCCGGATTGTTATCTTCAACTACAGGGATCCTATCACTCAAAATACTACATGAACCAGCGCAAACGTCAGAGGATTGCAAATACCGACCAGGAACCATTTTGGCGTAAAGCAAACCCAATAAAATCCTTTCCGTAAGCGTGATGGCGGCGCCAGCCTTTTTGCCCCATTCCTTGAATGGCGGCAAACCCCCTGTATCTTCGCCCAACAAATCGGCTTTGAAAAACCTGACTGTTGTCTTTTTGGCCTTTTCCGAGACAACCTCATCAAGAGACAAGATGCGCAATCCAACGTTGAAGTGCGGACCAACCTTTTCCAAAGCCTCTCCCGCGGTCAGTCCCTTGGGAGTCATAATTGGCCACACGTGTCCCGAGGGGACCTTAATGCCCTTGGGAATTTTGCAGGGAATACCGCAGCGAGCATAAATATCCCCCATGTCCTCCATGGTGATTACCGGCGTGATGCAAAGCGCATCCTTCATGGTTTGTGCCAGCTGTCTTTTGTGGCCCGCCCAGTACTTCAAATCAGATGTGGTAAGTCCTCGAGGAATTCCGTGCATAATGCCTGCAAAAAAATCCTTGAGTAATCCCAAGTTCGGATCGGACTGTCCCATGTTACCCATGAGCTGTTCCTCCTAATCTTAAGGTTCTCTTGCACACAAAGACCGTCCCTGCGTGCCTTTGTATGGTATAAATTTACATGATGTTTGTCAAGGTATTTGCACATTATTTAAAAGTGTCGTAAAATATATAGTGTAAATAAAAACATGCCGACAAAAAAGAAGACAACCAAAAAGACGGCCTCTTCTCCTCTGGAAAAATATTTGGAGGATTTTTTGAATTATGTGGAAATAGAAAAAAACTGTTCCAAGCGCACCCGCGATAATTATGAATTCTACATACGCGATCGTTTCATAAAATGGATGAAAAATGGAAAGTCCGCCAGAGGCGGATCCGCCTTTGGCGGAAAATCCCCTTCCCCGGCTGACATTACCGCTGAAAAAGTTAGGCAATATCGGCTTTGGCTCAACCGACTCGGCGAAGAGGAAAAGACGCTCAAAAAAAATACGCAGAATTATCATCTGATTGCTTTGCGCGCCTTTTTGAAATACCTGGCCAAGCGGGACGTAAAAACTTTGGCGGCGGAAAAGATTGAACTCATGAAAATGCCGGAACGCGATGTGGATAGGATCCTTGAGGCCCCGCTAAAAGACCGCCATGGGCATGCCATAGCTGAGAGCAATCTGAACATCATAGAACTACGCGACAAGGCGATTATGGAACTCCTCTTCTCCACCGGCATGCGCGTCTCCGAATTAACTTCTCTAAAGCGCGACAGCATTAATCTAAAAAAAGACGAATTTACCATCCGCGGAAAAGGAGACAAGCCGCGCATTGTCTTCTTGACCGAGCAGTCTAAGTATTGGCTCAAAAAATATCTGGACAAAAGGACAGACGCCGGCATGGCGCTCTTTGTAAGCCACGACCGCGCCAGCAAAAAAAGAAAAGAAGCGGGCAAAGCCCTCACACCGCGCAGCGTCCAACGCCTGGTGGAAAAATATTCCAAAATGGCAGGCATTACAAAAAATGTTACTCCCCATACCATGCGCCACAGCTATGCCACCGACCTCCTGATGAACGGAGCCGACATCCGCTCGGTTCAGTCCATGCTCGGCCATTCCAGCATCACCACCACGCAGATTTACACCCATATCACCAATAAACAGCTCAAGGATATCTATAAAAAATTTCATAGTAAAAGCAAGAAACAATAATAAGATGCGAATTTACGAATGCATGCCAATCAACTAATCTACTAATATACAAATATTCGTAGATTGGCATAAATTAGTAGATTGGCATCTTATTTATACCCTCTTGAAAAATTATTGGATATGTGCTATAATGGATAATACGAATTTTGAAAAATTATGCTCCAAAGCCCCTGTAGTTCAATGGATAGAATAGGAGCCTTCTAAGCTCTAGACCTAGGTTCGATTCCTAGCGGGGGCACATAAAAGTTTTTTTGTCTTTGAGCCTTCTGGCTATGAGTAAAAATTTTTCTTTTGAGAATTTAGAAATTTACAAACGGAGCCTAAAACTTTCCGTGCAGGTTTGTAAGTTGGCCAGCAATTTTGATTTCAAATATAGTAGAATAAGAGATCAGTTCATCGGAGCTATTATTTCCATACCGCTAAATATTGCGGAAGGAAGCGGTAAGAATTATGAAAAAGAAAAAATACAATTCTACAAAATAGCACGAGCTTTATTATTTGAATACTTGCCAATCTTGGAAATATCATATAATCTAAACCTCATCAGCAAAAATCAAAAAGAATACATTTGCGATGGATGAACTTACTGAAATATCTAAAATAATTTTGAACTGATAAAATATCTCAAGTCTCCGGACTCAAAAACAAAAAAACTAATATCATGGCGACCATAGTTCAATGGTAGAACACCAGTTTGTGGCACTGGTTACGAGGGTTCGATTCCCTCTGGTCGCCCCAATGCAAAAAGTTTGCCAAGTGGAAATAAGTCGAGTTTCTGCAATAGGCCTAAGTTTTTGCAGTTTAATTCATTATTTCTACTTATGACGGGTACAATCAAAAAATTGACCGACAAAGGATTTGGTTTCATCTCCACTGAGGAAGAAGGCGGCAAGGATATTTTCTTTCATTCCTCCGCTCTCTCGGGAGTTGACTTCAACGAATTGAATGAAGGCGACCAAGTTACTTTTGACACCGAGGAATCGGACAAAGGTCCCCGAGCAATCAATGTTTCCAAAGCATAAATTTGCTCAATAAAAAATAGCCTCTATAATCGGGCTATTTTTTATTTAAAAAATTGACAGCTGTGGTAAAATAATATATCATCCTAAAGAATGTTCTTTTGAAAGGAGTAAAAAAATGTCAAAAAGACAATACACTTGGTATTTGAGACCGCTTGATGCCATCACTAATAACTCGCTGGCCCGGTGTATTTCCGAAGAAAATTTCGGCGAATATCCGGTTGATGGCAAAAATTTGAAAATGTGGCGCTGCAATCGTGAAACTGTCAGGCAATGCGAAGCCAGCAGAAAAAATGCCAAATTAAAATTCGAAATTTATGTGCGGGAGGGCAATGGCCAAATCAGAGAATGGAAGCAATCGCGAAAAAAAAGAAAAAAGAAAACTTCTTAACAAAAAACACCTCCAAACCTTTGGAGGCGTTTTTTATTTTTATAAAATTTTACGGCTGGAGCGCGGTTTCAGCTTCTCCGTTAACGGTAATTACCACTTCATCAATATCGGGAAATTGCAGCAAAGTTTTTTCGATCTGGGCGCGACGGGCCTGCATAGAACAAGAGCCGCCTCCGGCATTTAGGTTTTCATTAAAATCAGCGGTAGCTACTCCGTCTCCGGAAATTCGCAAATCTCTAAGCTGGGTATAGGGTGGTATTTCGGAAAAATAACCATCATTTTTATATTCGGAGGGCAGAGGCGAAAGCAAAGTAATAAGCGCTGCCACTTCATCAAATTCATATCCCTCTTTTAAGGGGATGGAAATTTTGTCCGTAGCCGTGCAATCATTTCCTTGTTCTCCACGAAAATAATGGATATAAACGGTTTGGTTCTCGGATTCTTCGGAGGAAGCTTCTTCCGTCTCAGTTTCATCCGAAGAAGGTTCGGCATTTTCTTCGGAAGTAGATTCCGTTTCACTGTCTTGCGGGTTGCATTCTTCCCATTCTTCCGGAACATCGCAAGGCGTCGGGAATTGCTCGCATTCTTCGCTCTCGGGATTGAGGGCATAAGTTATCACCTGCGCGCAAAAAACCTCTTCTTCGGTTTCAGTTAATTCTTCTTCGGGAAGATTGGCGGGCAAATTTTGCTCAGACGGTTCTTCTTCAACGGTTTCCTGATTATAAGACTGCCATAATTTATATCCTCCTATAACGATAATAACTATAAGCACTATATTTAAAATGCCCAGAATGGCATTTTTAGCGCCGATATTTTGAGCCATAAGTATTGATTTATTAATTAAATTATGATATTTCATATATATTGTAGCATAAAGAAAATAAATTGGAAAAAAGCGCCAATCATGCTAAAATAAATTAATATATAGGTCTTTCCAGCAAATTATGATATAATTGCTGGAAAGACCTATGAAATATAGTAAAATAAGC
>CAYZWC010000067.1:0-5353 GCA_964482065.1 uncultured Gammaproteobacteria bacterium
AGTATGACATTTCTATTTGGCTCAAAGTATGACATTTCTAAATGGTCTTGACATTAAAAAATAAAAAAAGAGGCGCCGAAACGCCTCTGGCTTTAAAATATTTCAGAGCATCAGCTGATGCCCATAACCTCCTTTTGGAATTGCTCGAGGGTCTGGCCGGTCAGGAGTTTGAAAATCGTAGAATATCGTCCCGTGGTGGCGGTGAGAACCTCTCGGGGAATTTTGAGACTACTGACAAACGCAATATGTTCGCTATCTGTGTTGTCCAACTTGTGGATGCCGATGATGAGATTTTCCCGGCTATCTGTGAACGGCGTGGCCACAGTCTTGCCCCACTGTCGCACCGGCTCTTTATCATAGCCGGAGGGAGATTTGCCCCGTGCAGAAGCTTCTTCCCATTCGCCCTTGTCCCAAAAACGGGACGAATCCGGAGTGGCCACTTCGTCGCAAAGAATCACATCTCCCTTATCATTTTGCCCGAATTCAAATTTGGTATCGGCGAGGATCACACCTTTTTGGCTGGCAAACTCAGCGATCGCGGAATAAATTTCAAGCGTCAGCCAATCGATAGCACCATATTCTTTTATCACTGACTCAGCGGAGATGTGCTCGTCATGACCAACGGCGGCCTTGGTGGTCGGCGTAAAAATGGCTTTTGGAAGTTTTGAGCCGTCATGTAGTCCGGCAGAAAGCTGGTGACCGCACACAGCGCCATCCTCTTGGTAAGCTTTCCATCCCGAACCGGTCAGATAACCGCGGGCGATACATTCCACAGGCAACATATCGAACTTTTTGACCACTATTGCCCTTTTGCGGATTTTATTCAGATTTTTTTTATCCATACGTATCTCGTAGGGCAAATACTGATCAATATCGCCACCAAAAGCCACTAGATGATGATCGGTATTGCGCAAAACCCTGATCAGCCAAAATACCGTCATGGCATTCAATATTTCCCCTTTTAGGGGAACTTCCGCCGGAAGAACGAAATCGAAAATGCTCAAACGGTCGGTTGAAACCGGCATCAAAAGGTCTTCACTTACATCAAAGGTATCTCGCACCTTGCCTTGATGTTTTCGCCTCATGCCGGCAGCCATCAAAATCTCACTTACTTCCGAATCAGCTACATTGTGGGGAATTTGTGCGCCCATGCTATCCTCCTAACTTGGGTTAATGGATATTACAAAAAGAACTTAAGGTTTATAAAACCTTAACAGATAACAAAATAAAGTCAAATAAAAAACTCGCGACAGCATTGACAATCGCGAGTTAATGAAGTAATTAATCCGGTTGGTTATTTTAATTCGCTTATAGATCGCTTATCATGAAGCAAAAATTGTCCTTCATCCTCCCGGTTTTCAAATGTATATCCGCCAGGAACAGTCGATCCTCTAGCTCCCCAAATATCAGTAACCGGTCTTAACAAATCACGAATTTGTTTGGATTCTCTTCCGGTTAAAACTATCGGCGCATCCGGACGTAAAATTCTTATTATATAATTGGATTTAAGAAACATCTCATCTGATGATCTATTTCTTATTTGTATTCCTTTCGCTTCATTTATACGCGGAACAGATATGGTTACCTGTCTTGCTCCTCTATCTTTTAAATAATCAAAGTGCGCGATAAGACAGGCAATTTCCGATACTATATCATGATGCAAGCCTATTAGTATACCAATACCAACTTCCGGCCATCCGCTATCAATTGCTAAATCAATTTGCTGAATCCTGGCGTCCGGATTTCCTTTATAAATATCGCTTCCATGAATTTCTAAATATGTGTTTCTATTATAACATTCTTGAAATAATACAAACCTGCCTTCACCATTTATAATATTCAAAAGTGAATTCAAATTTGCACACGAAAAAGGTGATGACTCAAGGACAGGAAAAAGACCCGCCTCATAGATTGCTTTCATCCCTCTTGCATTTATCTCTGTCATACTACCTTTGTCATTTAAATTGCCTTCGCGAAAACTCCCCGATAGGCAATAAATAGCGCTATATCCCTGTTTTTTAATAAAAGCAACTTCTTGAGTAATTTCTTTAGATGTAAGAGTCTTTCGTTTAATTCTATTACCCCGTCGAAATGCGCAATAGCCACACTTTGATTTACAAGCACTACTAACATAAATAGGAGCGAAAAAACTTAATTTACCTCTCCCTGATTTTGCAAGAGCTCTATTTCTCAACTCTTCCAAATCCATGCTAAATAAATTTTTGATCTCTTCTGTGTATAAAGAAGCATTTTTAAAAAGAACTTCTAAAGTTAACATGACTATCCTCCTGATTGTTTTTTGACCATTTATCTTCTAGTGCCCAGGAGAGGACTCGAACCTCCACCCCGTTGCCGGGACCAGCCCCTCAAGCTGGCGTGTCTACCAGTTCCACCACCTGGACAAATAAACCGTGGTTAATATATTACCACAGTCGAATTATTTTGCAAGGATTAAATTAAAATAATATTCGCACCATTTTCATAAATTCGAACAATTCACGATCTACATTTCTTTCACAGTTTCTATGCCCAATATATCAAGCCCTTTTTCCAAAACAATTTTTACCGAAGAGATAAGCGCCAAACGCGCGGCTTTTGTTTTTTTATCCGCCTTTAGCACCGGCACTTCGTGGTAAAATTCGGCAAATGCTTTTGATAAATCATATAAGTATCTGGGCAAAAGCGACATTTGAAAATTTTCTTGCGCCTTTTTTATAATCTCGGGAAATTTTGCCAGCTGCATTATTAATTTTTTTTCTTCGGGCTTTTCAAAAAGAGAATAATTTATTCTTGCGTTTCTGGTTTTGCTTTTGGCGAAAATACTATTTATTCTGGCAATGGTATATTGTATATAAGGACCGGTAAAACCGTCAAAAGAAAGCGCTTCATCAAGATCAAAAACCATTACTTTATCGGAGTCATGTTTTAGAATATCAAATTTCATAGCCGCGTAAGCTATTTTTTTCGCAACTTTGTTTATTTTTTTGGGATCCCAATCTTTATGCCTTTTTTTGGTTTCTTTTTGCGATCTGGTAAAAAGCTCTTTTTCAAATTCCCTAAAAGTCACAATATTTCCCTTTCGCGAAGACATCGCTCCGTCGGGCAAAGTAACCGCCTCATATGATAAATGATGCATAGGCTTTTTAAATCCAATAATTTCAAGGGCTTTAAAAAGCTGCTTAAAATAAAGCTCTTGACGTGAATCAACCACGTATATACTTTGATCCAATTTATATTTTTTAAATTTTTTTACCGCCAAAGCCAAATCTTTAGTGGCGTAAAGTGAGGTACCGTCAGATTTTAAAATTAAAAAAGCGCCCAAATCGTAGGGAATCAAATCTATAATAATAGCTCCTTGGCTTTCCCCCGCGATTCCTTTGGCAAGTAAATCATAAACCAATTTTTTGCCCGGCTTTTCCACTTCACTTTCATAATAAACCACATCAAATTCTACGCCCAAATCTTTATAAATTCTATTAAATTCTTTTAGGCTCCACTCCCTTGTTTTTTTCCAAAGCGCGGTTAATTTTTTATCGCCATTCTCCAATTTTTGCTGTATCTCCTCAACTTGTTTTTTATATTGAGGATTATCCGCTATTTTTTGAGTAGCCCAGGAATAAAGCTCTCCCAAATATTCTCCTTTATTTTTTTTCTTGGGCTCTTTGGCGCCTTTGGCCATATAGGCCCACAAACATTTGGCAACATGCGCTCCCACATCTCCGATATAATTAGCGGATATAACATTATAACCCATGACTTTATATAGTTTAACGAGCTCACTACCCAAACAAACATTTCGCAGATGACCGATATGAAATTCTTTATGGGTATTGGGCTGTGAATATTCAATCATAACCTTCTTGCCCCTACCAGCTGTAAAATTACCATAACTTTCTTTCTTTTTTGATATTTCACCAAGTACCATCCGGGCTAAAACTTTTTTATCCAAAAAAATATTAACATAAGGACCATCGCTTACCGCTTCTTTTATAGCTGTGCCTTTTTTATTTTTATTTATATAATCCGTAATTTCAGAAGATATTTCCTGGAGCGATTTATTAAATTTCTTTCCAAAATCCTGTAGCTTAAAGCAGCCAAAAGCAAAATCACCCATCTCCTTTTGCGGCGGCGCGCCTAAATCGGCCTCGCTAATAGAAGCGCGTTCTTTGATGGATTTTGTTATCAAGTCAATAATTTGTTTTTTAACTTTTTGTAAACTATACATATTTATAATTTAGCAGATTATTATAATTTTGTCATCTATTAAAAAACGGAGAAAAAATCCCCGTTTTAGTTTAAGTCTTTCGACTTCAGTTTGTAAATTGTAATGACAGAATTCTCACGCTTGTAGGTTTTTGAACAAAGCTCACAATGCGATTCTTGCAAAACAACACCCGTGTGCAAAGGAATTTGCACTTTGGAATATTGATTAAGCTTCATAACATCTTCAAGCGATAATTCGATTTTCCGACGGCAATTCTTACAAACAAGGATTATTTTATCCGGTTCGAGACAGCCGTCACAGATAAAATCACAGTGAGTTCTGTCGGATTTTATCCCACAAACAATGCATTTTCCAAACATCATCTCCTCCTTTCAAAATGAACATCAATGCATTATATATATTAATTTAAAAATTGTCAAGGCTTTTTTTATTTATGGGCTAAAACTCGGCTTATTTCTTCCGCCTTCCTCTCTACTGCTTTGAGATAATCGTCTTCTTGATCTGGATCATCCGGATTAGGTAATTCTTCCACGATAATATCAGCTTTTGTTTTGGAACTTGTGTCTTTCCGCAAAGTAAGATCCAAAGTAACAATATCTCCCTTAATATCCAAAAAAGCATCGACTCCGTGAAATATATCCAATGGACTTTTAACTGCCGTATAAGCTTTTACCTTATCCGCTTCTTCTTCGGACAAATCCAGCGTATCAACCAATTCCAAACGCAAATCCTTCAAAAAAGGCTTGGCGGGATTTGTGGGATCAATTCTTTCTCCCGTGTTTTTATCAATTGGTTGAAATTTTTTCACTAAATTTAGGGAATCGGAAAAATTAACATAATAAGGAAACTTTGAATCTGGACGAGGTGTTTTTTTTACTTCTTCCAAAGCTTTTTGAAATGCGGGATCATTAGTATTTATTTCACCACAATAATCTATTTCGTTTAAACGCCCACTATAAAATCCTCTCTCCATTTGATTCCAAGCTCCGAATTCTTTTGCCATAAAAATTATTTTATTTTAATAAAATGCCTTTTTCCTTTTTGAATAATGTCTCCCGACTTAACTTCGATCTCCAAATTTTCAACTACCTCATCATTTATCTTTACTCCCTTTTGTTCAATGTTGCG
>CAYZWC010000068.1:0-5341 GCA_964482065.1 uncultured Gammaproteobacteria bacterium
GTATGACATTTCTATTTGGCTCAAAGTATGACATTTCTAAATGGTCTTGACAATAGATAAAAAACCGGCCGCGATCGTCGCCGCAGCCGGAATAGTAAAATTACCTCCAATTGCCAAGCCTTTTCTTTAACTCGCCAAAAATTTCTGCAACTTGCCTTTCCTGCGGAGCATAAGTTATGGTATAGATAAAAGTTTTGCCGGGAAGCGCCACATAGTTAAAGGGCACAACGCCAGTCATTTTTCCTTTATCCAAAAGCAAATCGCTTATCTTGGCCTCAATATCCCCGAGACCCACTCCCGGCTTCATTTCAAAACCACGCATAATAAAAGGCAAAACTTCGCCGAAAATTCTGCGGGAGGCCTCCCAGGCATACCAAGGAGCCGGCTTTCTGGCATTCCATTCCAAAAGATAGACTTTATGCTTCTTGGGATCAACCAAAAAGTCAAAGCTGCAAATACCATGGAATTTATCTTCCTCTCTAAGCACCTCCATGACATACTCTTCCATGGTATTTAATATGGCCGGAGAAAGAGCGTAGCCGGTTTCCAAATCCCGCGGAGGATAAATATTGCCCTGGTGATGAGTACTATTGCTTATCATCTGGACAGTAGCAAAAAGTCGCTCGGCCATACCACCGCGTCTAACGTCAAATGTCATACTGGCGTCAACACAGCCCGGAATGTAGCGCTGAATCACAACCTCTTCCGGAAGCGAAGCAATATCCAAAGTATCCACGGTATCGTAATCAACCATTTGCTGAAAAAGTCCGCTGGCTAGATCCAGAGGCTTAATAATCACTTTACCGCGAGCCTTGCGAAGGCATTGTCTGATTACTCCCGGGACTTCGCCGCGTTTACAAACTCGACCAATCGGCCCCAATTCTCCTTCGAATTTATTAAGTATTCTCTGTATGGTTTTTTTGTTGTTGCAATGCACGCACCAAGCGTGCCCCGGAGTATTAATCTCACAACCCGGAAAAATTCCGGCCACCCTGCGGATAATTTGTGACGAACCGGTAAAGGTATCTATATGTTTGGTAATATCTTTATCGCCCAGGATATGCAATACCTCTTTGTTCGCTTCCACAATTTTTATCTTAATCTGAGGCAAACCATCACGGTCGGCCAAGCCGGTTCGTTCGGCATCTATAACTATTACATTTTTCGAGCGCGGTCCCAGCCCCAAACGACGCAAAAGATCAATTTCACCTTTGGGAACCGCGGTTTCGTGGCTAATAACCACCAAATCATCATCGCCCGCCACCACAAAACTTCTTTTGCACATATGGTTCAAAATTTCCGCGTCTGGGGGAAATTCCAAAGGAATTCCGCGTCCGTTCTCTTCCTCCTCCCAACAAGCATCCTCGGTAACATGTCCCCATACTTTGAGATGCTTTTTATTTGCCATCTTTTCCTCCCAATTGCCAAGTTGTTAAAGAAACTGAAATAAAAACTGCCCGGGTAATTTCGGGACAGTTTTTTATTTGAAACTTCTGAAACAAAACTAATCCCGGGACCGAACACCAAAAATAAAGTAGGTAATAAATACCTCCCTATTTTTAATATTCAGTTGTTCCCAGGTGTTGTTCATACTGTAAGTATAGTAAAATATCTATAAACTATTGTCAAATTTTAACAAACATAAAATTGTCCGCCGAATCAGTAGATCAAATTTTATTCTTTTAATCCATCCAAATTAACATCATACAAAATCTTTTCCTGTACCAGTTTGTAATTATGAATCTCTTTCTCATCAAACCAAATAGCAATCTCCTTTTCAGCTTCTTCTGTGCTGCCGGAAGCGTGAATAAGATTTCTTATGGCGCGTTCGCCGCTGTCGGCCAAACTGTAAGAATCAAGAGTATAATCGCCGCGAATTGTTCCCACATCGCTTGAAAGCGGTTCGGTTCCGCCGGTAATCTTTCGGACAATACCTATAGCCTGATTCCCCTCCCAAATCATACCGATAACAGCGCTGGAAGTCATATATTTTTTAAGCCGTCCGAGAACCGCGCGACCGCATTCTTCAGGATCACTAAAAGGAGGCTCTTCACCTTTCTTTTTGTAAGAGTCAATTGATTTCTCTCCAACATTTTTAATCCAGGCCGGATCAACGGTATAATGATCTTCCACCTGTTTTTCGGTGGGTATAAGCATTTTCAAACCAACGAGCTTCAAACCCGTTTGCTCATAACGTTTTACGATTTCGCCTATAAGGCTGCGCTGGACTCCGTCCGGCTTAATAAGCACAAGCGTTCTTTCCATAAAATAAAATTTAATATTTATTTTTCTAAGTATAACAAACCCACAAAAAAGAGCAAGTATTTAAAAAATCTTAATAATTAAATTCTAAAATTAAAATTAAAATACTTTAATTTTATAAAAGAATTTAGATATTAAAGTTTAGAATTTTTAATTCTGCAAATTTATTTCTGTTCCATCGGTTGATAAAACAATATCTCCATACCAATCTGTACGAAAAATCTTAATGCCGGCCTTTTCCAAATTGCGAATAGTGCGGTAAGCCGGATGGCCGAAAGCATTATCCTCGCCAACTTGAATAACGGCAAATTGAGGATCAACAAAATTCAAAAATTCTTGTCCGGTAGAGCTTAAACTGCCATGGTGCCCGACTTTTAAAATTTCCGCGGATAAATCTTCTCCGGAGGCTATTAGCTTTTCTTCAACTTCGCTTTCGGCGTCTCCGGTCAAAAGAAAATCAATTTTACCGTAGGAAAGTTTAGCCACTATGGATGAATTATTTAATTCTTCAATAATTTTTCCAGAAAAACTTTCTTGCGGATATAAAATTTGCAAAGATACATTTTCCCCAATATCAAAAATTTCCGGCTGCTCTATAATTTTTAAAACCGCTTCTTCATTTTCAACCTCTCGAAGCCAAGCCATATAATCCGGAGAGGTATGAACAGCGCCCGTATACCAAATCTCCCCTACTTCAAATCTTTTTAGAACTTCAACCAAACCGGCTACATGGTCGCTATGAGGATGCGTTAGAATCATTGTGTCAATATGGCGATCATAAAAAGGCATATGCCGACCGAGCGCTTCAATTACGGAACTATCCGGACCGCCGTCTATTAAAACATCTTTACCTGAAGGAGTTTTTATAAAAATGGCATCACCTTGACCAACATCCAAAAAAACCACTTCCAAATTTTCCTTGGCTGCTGCTTTCGGGAATAAAAGAAAACCCAAGACGGTCAAGCAAACCACAAGCAGCAAAACCACCATCCAAAAAATTTTTTTAATCCCGTTCATATTTTTATCTCCGCCGTTTTTAATTTCTTATTCTTGTAAGATATAAAAAATACAAGAAGTGCGTATAAAAATAAAATACTTGCGCTTATTTCTCCCATTTCAAAAGAAGCCCACTCAAGCTCGGAAAAAATCTCCACAATTTTTATTATATAAGTAAGTATAAACCAAGCAACCGCGCCGACTATTTGCCCGAGAAAAATATAAATGCTGCCCAGAGCCACCGAAATAAAGCCAAAAGCCATAGCCCAGGGTATTACCGGCAATATCATCATATTGGCTAACGGAGCCACAAGCGACAAACGGCCAAAATTCAAAAGTATTACCGGTAAAGTAAAAATGATGGCCGCCATAGTACTTATAAAAGATTCCTTCACTCCGGAAAACTCGGGAATTTTCCGCAAATAGCCGGAAATCAAGGGCGAGAGATAAACAAGACCTAAGGTAGCAAGAAAAGAAAGCTGCCAACCCACATCATAAACCAAAACTTTGGGATTTACGGCAAGCATGAGAGCTGCGGCAAAAACCAAAACATTACCCACTCGACTCAAGCGCCCAACCTGTGTGGCCAAAAGCGCCAAAACTCCCATAACCGCCGCCCGAGTTACTGAAGCGGAAGCGCCGGTTATAATTACAAAAAATATTATAAGTAATATGGTAATCCAAAAAGCTTTTTTACGGGAAATATAAATTCCTTGAAGCAGTTTTTGGCTGATTACCGCCAAAATAGTAATGTTGTAACCGGAAATGGCAATGATATGCGTAACTCCGGTACGGTTAAAATCTTCCATTAAATTATCCGGGATACCGCGGCGCGCGCCATAAAGAAGACCGCCCAAAAAACTGGCTTGCGGTTCGGGATAAATTCTATTTACCACGAAAACAAATTTACTTTTAATTTTCAAAATAGCCCCTTTTAAAAAATTTCTTTCATTTTCTGAAATTTTTAAAATCTTTTTAGGATAATAACACAATGAATAAATATTATATCTGGCCAAATATTTATCATAACGAAAATCTTCTATGGGCTCGGGGGTTTGAAGTCTGCAAGTTATTTCCAATTCATCTCCGTATTGATATTCCGGAAAAAGACCGGTATTTAAAAGTACTCTACCCTTGAGGGAAAAATTATCGTTTAAACGTTGCGCTTTTACGGTAAGCTTGGTATGATCCGAACGCCTATCGGGCTCTTCTGATACTACACCGCTAAAAGTAATTTCTTCTTCGTTATAAAATTGTATTTTTGAAGCGTCTACTTCGGGAACATCAATAGTAAAACGCATTATGCCTAAAAATAAAAAAATCCCCGCCAATGCTCCGACGCGAAACAATTTATTATTCCAAAATAAAACCAAAATAACCGTAAAAAACAAAATAATCGTATATGATAAAAAAATTGACGGACGAAAAAAAGTTCCCAGCCCCACTCCCAAAATAAAAAATAAGCAGGAGATGAAAAATAATTTTGATTTGGTTAAGTTTCCCTCCTGAAACATTTATAAAAATTATTTTTTGCCCCAAGCCACCATGTTCCAAATTCTTTCATGCCAATAATAAAAAACAGCTTTAGGATTATATCAAAAATCCCCACGCTCAAAGTAAGCGTCCAACGTCCGGTAAAAATAAAAACCAGAAACATGGTGGTGAAAGTGGCGATAATGCGCCAGCTGAAGGTTTTGATAATGCTTCGCGTATGTTTGTCTTTCATGTTTTTATTATAACAAATTTTTATGTTTGACAGAATATTGCAAGTTGTTTATAATAACTAATCATTAGCAAAAACCTTGCTTAAGGAGGAGAATACCATGTCTTTTGAAAAAACTATCTGGGAAAACTGCAAAAATACTTTTCCCAATAACAAAATAGAAATTATTTTATTGGGCGAAGGATTAGCGGTAGCTTCCGTAAAATGCCACTTTTCCATATTTTTCAAAACTCGGTTATGGATGTGCCGGGATTCCCAAAAAATGAATTTTGCGGACCACAATCTTCGATCCGCCGAAATAGGAAAAATGGTTAACTAGACATTTTGGTGGGGCTAATAAAGTTATTTTTTACCCTTTAA
>CAYZWC010000069.1:0-5339 GCA_964482065.1 uncultured Gammaproteobacteria bacterium
TGTTTCTCTTAATTAGAGAAGAGCGGAAACGCTCTATTTCTAATCGCAAAAGGGCAAAAATTCCTTCCCCCAGACCCCCTTCCTTTTTGCCCTTTTGCTTTTCGGGCTTCGCCCGATTTTTTTGCGGGGCTTTTATTTTTCTTTTTTCCTAACAACAGATAACCAAATCAAAATATGAAACAATCTATCAGAAGCGTCACGTCCAAAAAATTTCTTCTTTCCAAGTCCATGTGCAAAATCATTTCGTAAATTCATACCCAGTTTTTCAGTAAGAACTAATCTAAAATAGAATAAAACATTATGTCCACTTTTTGAAAAAACATTTTCAAAAATCTGATCATTTTTTAATAATCCACCTAACAACACATTATCGTATCCACTTAAACCATTTGGTCTTAATATTAAACCACCACAAATTTTTACTAATTCTCTAATTCCACTCTCAATCAATGGATTAAATAAATGAGAAGCGACTAAATAGTCTTCATCCCAATATGCAGAAATTGCTCGTTTCAAATATTCCTGATTTTCATTTTCAAAAACAACAGCTTTTTCAAAGTATTCTAAAATTTTTTCTTTACTAAATTGTTTTCGTAATTCATCCATTGTAAGAGAAAGAAAAAATGAACCAAATTGCATATATTGCAGTGCGTAACTTTGAAAATGATTGTCGTAATCTTCATCTAATGTGGAAAGTTTAGCAATTGGTACGCCGTCATCTGAAATGATTTGCTTGGTGCATAAAAATTGTATGGGGTGTTTACTTGAAATATCGTCCAATTGCTTTTTTACCGCGTCTTTTTTGGGCAAGTGACTAACGGCGATTTTAGCCATAACCATTTCCAATTTATCATCCTTATTTTCACCGAAAATACCTTTTAGATAATTTTCTATATCTTCATGTTTAATTTTTGTTTCAACGGATATTTCTTTTAAAGACTTATTCCAATCTAAATCAAGTTGCCCGATTTCTTGGGAAAGTCTTTTGTTTGCTTTTTCAGCTTCGGCAAAACTACTCGCATATTTTCTGTATATTTCATGTATCTGCTCGTAGGCGTGAGTTTTTAATAATGCGTCAGAGTTTGATCGTTCATTTGTTTTTAGTGATTTTTCCAAAACACCCAAAACACGCATAAGATTTTCTTCATCTTTTTCTTTTGCGTAATATTCTGCAAGCAAAGAAACAGCATTTTCTGCAAGCCATGGGTTTTTTTCTTCCCTTTTTAATCTTTCTTCAATCTCGTTTATAAGTTCATTTTTCTCTTTATCTTCAAGATTTATTTTTTTAGAAAAATCTAAAATCAGCCATTTGAAAGCAAAGCCCCAAAGTCCAGGTTTGTCGTCTATGGCAATATCCTTTTCTAATTTTATAACTGTGTCTTTTACTTTGCTTGTTCGTGTTTGATCGTTTATTTGAATTGCTAAAATCAAAGCCCTTTTTATTTTTGTTTTACAATCCAAAGGATCTGCAATGGATTTTTCACAAATTGTGATGTTTGAATCTATAACAATTTGAAACAAATCAACAGCAGTATTTTTACTTAAAACTTTTGGCGAAAAATCAACAACTAAATCAGCATAGCGTGATGATAAAATAGGGTTTTTGCTTTCTTTTGCTCTTTTCGTCCAATATTCCAGCATTTCTTGATCTACTCGCCTAATACTCGGATATTCCACCATTTGTCCTTTGTCGTTCGGTAAAACAAACATTGGTCCATGATAAGTTTCCCAACCAGCATTATCATTCGGATAATCTGCCATAAAATCAAAAGCCATTTGTTCTGCAATATCTTCTTTTGTTGGCTCGTGGGTTGTATCTTTCTTTAGGATGTCTTTTATTTTTTGTGCAATATCATGCTCGCCATGAAAAGACAAAGAAGACTTTTGCTCCTCCTCTAAACTTTTTAGATATTTTTTAACTTCACTATTCAACATAATTTTACAATTTTATTTTCCAGATTTTCTTCTGTTGCATTCCTTGCACAATAATTGGCAATTTTTTTCTATCGTCTTTCCACCCTCGTGCCAAGGAGTAATATGATCCGCTTCCATTTCTTCTATTTCAAATTTTTCTTTACATTTTATACAAACACCCTTTTGTTTCTCATAAACTTTTTGCTTTATTGCGTCAGAAAACGCGCGGATTGAAAGATATTTTTCATTACGAGTTAAAATATATGGATAAATACCGCTCTTTTTCGTAATATCATCGTCAAGTATCAATTTTTCTGTTTCTTCTTCAATTTTTTTCGTATCATATTTTTCGTCTTTGTGGGTATTGTAAAGAATGCCCCACTCAACACCTTTCATAAATTTTCTTTTTTTGGTAAAAGTTGTGCTTACCCAAGTTATTACATCTTGAAAATATCGCCACAAAGCCGCCGCGTTTTGGTCGTGCTGATGTTCCGACATGTATTCTTCAATTTCGCCGTCAGAAATCCATTTAATCGCTGTTTCGAGATAATCTTGGCGAATTGGTGATCCATTCAAATAATCGCTTCCCGTTTGATAAGCAACGCAACCATTTTTACTGAAATACCGTTTTGCGTCTGTTACCCAAGTGCCAGAGTAAACAGCATTTCTTAATTCCTGATCGGTTAATTTTTCACCCGCAATGTTTATCGTCCTAAACCAATCTAATTTTTCACTATCTGTTCCACTGCATTGATAGACAGTAAGTTTATAGTTCAAAATCTGTTCTTGTTTATCTTTTGGCAAATTATGAAAAGCCAAACCATCTATTGAAAAATCTCCTTGGGTGTATTGGCAAACTGAAATTGTTCTTTGCTGACCGTCAATAATTTCAAAATTTCCGTCTTCACGAACTGCCCAATACATCACATTAAGAGGAAAGTCTCTTGTGATAGTATTTATAACTGCGTCCCTTTGCTTGTCTTTATAAATAAACTCCCTTTGATATGGTGGGCGAATATCTAACTTGCCACCGTATCCAACAACACCAGCTTCATCATTATCTTCAAAACCTTTTGTTAGTTCACGAACTGTAATTTCTTTTAGTTGTATTTTCATAAAATTATTTTATTAATTTCTTATTTTTAATAATTACTCGGGCATATATACTTGTATATAATTCTCCTGTTTCTACATTTTTAAATTTAGGATATTTATCTGTCTTAGGATTATATAAGCGATAGAGTGTACCTTTTGCATTTTTGGTAAATTTCCCAGTTGGCTTTCCTTCTTTTAGAATTTCCATTTTTTTATCACAAGTAAAATTAATTGATCCAACAATACCAAGCGCAATGATTTCAAATTGATCAGGATTATATTTATCAATAAAAGTGATTGGAACGCCAATTTCTCCGCTATAATTTATCGGTATATCTTTTACTTGATCTACATTTATAGCATTGTAATTATCGTATTCAGGATATTCTTCTGTCGCATATTTTTTATGCAAAATAATATCCTCTTTGTGTTTTTTAACCTCAAGATTAGTAAACCAACATGAAGTAGAAACACGAGCTATTTTATTTCCATCATCATCAATATGATGATATTTTTCCCAATTATCAGGCACAACAAAAAACATTCCCACGTTAAAATTAGTATAGCCAGTATGGAGCTTATCTTCTTTTAATAATTTAAAAATTTCTTTATAGGTTATTGCATTAGTATTCCCTATAATTAAAAATTCTTTTTTATATTCCATTAACTGGGCAACATATTCACGAAATAAAGAAAATGGCGGATTAGTTACAACAATATCTGCCTCTTTTAAAATTTTTATAGATTCTTCACTTCTAAAATCGCCGTCACCTTTGAGCGGGGTGGCAACATTTTTATCGTGTTTCAAAAGCCATTCAACATCCGCCATGTTTATAGCTCCGTCATCATCAAGATCTTTTACTTCATTGATTTCAATTTTGTGCGGTTCTTTTTTCTTTGCAGTCTTTAGACCCTCTACATCAAATAAGGAAAGTTGCCCACCAACAACAGGCGACCCCGCATAGCTTGTGGCTATAAGTTTTTTAAGACCAAGCACATTAAAATTGGAAGCAAAATATTTAAAAAAATTACTTTCAAATGGATCATCCGCATTACAATAGACAACCTTATTTTTAAACTTGTCTTTGTAATATTTTAGTTCTTTTTCAATATCAGAAAGCTGAGTATAAAACTCATCTTTCTTTGCTTTGTTAGCTTGCCTTAAATTTTTATTTGAAGATTTTGCCATAATCTAATTTAGTTAATATCAGGCAAGTCTCTTAATCTTTTGCCTTTATATTGCCAATAAGCCGCTCCTTGATATGCTCCGCTATCATTCAATTCTCCTTTTTGCTCATATATTTTGTAAGTCAATGGTGCGAGTTTCCAAATTTGTTCACCATATTCCACTTCACGCTCGCCGACCACTTTCGCAGTTATTTCTTTATCAGCAATAAAAACAATTTCTTCTCCGTTCTTAATACCTTTTTTATAAAAACTAAACCTTGCTCCTTGCTCTCTAGCTTTTGAAACTTTATCGAATTCCTTTTCTTTGTTTACATCTTTGGGATAAATTACTTTGCCGTCAAACGATAATAGAAGTTGTCGCACTAAATCATAGTCAAGGGCAAATAATTCGCTATCCCCGACACGATGTTTATTGAAAATTTCTTTTAAAAGATTTTCTTTGTCGGTGTAATCTTCAAGTTCAATCGCAAAAAATCTTTTAAGACCAGAAACATTATAATAGCCGTTAGCTTCAAGAAAACGCATTCGTTCTTGAAAATTAGTGGTGCCAGTTTGACCAATTTTTATCAAACCAGAAACGGCTGTTGTCATTATGTAAATAATTCCTTTCATATTTTTATTTCATTAAATCATCAAGCGAAACGCCAAGCGCGTCTGCAATTTTTTTTACTGTTTCAATGGTAGGGTTGGGAGTTGATCCTGCTTCAATTTTGGCAATAGTATGAAAAGCTAAATTAGCTTTCTTCGAAAGCTGATCTTGTGAAATACCAAGTTTGTTTCGGTATTTTTTTATATTCGCGCTGATTGTTGATTTTTCGTTTGACATATTCGTATAGTTTTACTATTATAGTTAGTAAGGATATGAAACCTTTATCATCAGTAGTTAGTATATGAAATTTTTAGCATTTAGTCAAACGAAATTAGGGAGTTTTCTGTTGCCCGCGCACGGGAGTGGTGGGGCAAGGGCAACTACTAAATTAAAAGCCCCGCAAAAAAATCGGGCGAAGCCCGAAAAGCAAAAGGGCAAAAAGGAAGGGGGTCTGGGGGAAGGCCCCGAATACCAAAGCGAAGCTTGGTACGGGGTAAAAATTTTTGCCCTTTTGCGATTAGAAATAGAGCGTTTCCGCTCTTCTCTAATTAAG
>CAYZWC010000070.1:0-5324 GCA_964482065.1 uncultured Gammaproteobacteria bacterium
CATCGGGAATCAAATCCTCGGCCTTAAACTGCCCGACCGGATGAGGCACAATGGCGGTCCGACGTTCGTCTCCGTATTTATCACGGACTTCGGTAAGTTCATCTTTTATAACGCCCAAAATCTTTTTCGGAGATTTTATCAAATCAGTCAATTCTTTAATTAATTTCTTAATATCTTTAAGTTCCTGTTCTATTTTTATGCGCTCCAAATTGGCAAGCTGCTGCAGTCTCATCTCCAAAATAGCCACCGCCTGCCTCTCGGACAGCTTAAATTTTTTAATCAAATTAATCCGAGCCTCGTCTTTATCTTTTGATTTTTTAATGGTGTTTATAATCTTATCAATTGATTTGAGGGCTAAAACCAAACCTTCCAAAATATGCTCTCGGTCTTTGGCTTTATTGAGCTCATACTGCGCTCGACGCAAAACCACTTCTTGTCTGTGCTTGATATATTCTTCCAAAATCATTTTCAAATCCAAAACCTTGGGCTGAATACCATCAACAAGCGCTAGCATATTAACATGAAAAGTTTCCTGCAGCTGAGTTAAGCTATAGAGCCTATTTAAAATCTTTTTAGGATAAGTATCTCTTTTGAGCTCAATAACTATACGCACGCCTTCTTTGTTGGACTCATCCCGCAAATCTTTGATGCCTTCTATTTTTTTATTCTGCACCAAGGAAGCTATTTTTTCCAGAAGATTAGCTTTGTTAACTTGATAGGGAATTTCAGTTACCACTATTTTATGCGTACCGCCCTTACCTTCAATAATCTCAGTTTTGGCGCGCATGACAATAGAACCCTTGCCCGTGGAATAAGCTCGCTTTATTTCATTAATATCATAAATAATTCCGCTGGTGGGAAAATCCGGACCCTTAACATGCTCCATCAAATCTTCGGTGGAAGCGTCTTTATTATCTATCAAATGAATAATACCGTTGCAAAGCTCAGTCAGATTATGCGGGGGTATATTAGTAGCCATCCCCACGGCGATTCCCATAGTACCATTAAGGAGAAGATTCGGGAGCTTGGCCGGAAGAACGGCCGGCTCCTTGTGGCTACCATCAAAATTTTCAATCATGTTTACAGTATCTTTTTCCAAATCAAACATAAGCTCTTCGGAAATAGCCGCCATCTTGGCCTCGGTATAACGATAAGCGGCGGCGGAATCTCCATCCATGGAGCCGAAGTTTCCCTGGCCCCAAACCAAAGGATAACGCAGAGAAAAATCTTGGGCCATTCTGACCATGGAATCATAAACTGCCATATCGCCGTGCGGGTGGTATTTACCAAGCACTTCACCAACGATGGTTGCTGATTTTCTGAATTTGGCTCCTGATTTTAATCCCAAATTCCACATAGCATAAAGTATTCTTCTGTGCACGGGCTTCATGCCGTCGCGCACATCCGGTAAAGCACGGGCGATGATAACACTCATGGCATAATCAAGATATGATTCCCGCATTTCTTCTATAATGGGCTTAGCCTCAACGCGGTCCCGCGAAATATCAATCTCAACTTTAGCTTCTCCTTCCTCGGGATTGCCCCTATCTTTTTTCTTGGAAGCTTTGGAATTTTTAACAGTCTTCTTTTTGGCGACTTCTTTTTTGTTATTATTCTTTTTAGCCATATTTAATCAATATTTTTATCTTGTTTAGTGTCTTTATTGTCCCCTATTTCTTTTATAACATTATCTTTGAGGCGGTCCCGCACTTCCCGGGCCTCCGCTTCACGGAAAAGATTCTCAACATTTTCTTTGACTTTGGGGATTTCTCCTGAAAAATTTTCCCACAATTTAGAAGTCTCAACTTTTACCTCTTCCCAGCCGCCGCTTTCTTCTTTTCCGGATTTAATCTCCAGCTGCCTGGACAAAGAACTTTTTAAGAAAAAAATCCAAGCAAAAAAAATTATCACACTTACAATCAAAACACCCAACCACATTATTCTTTTTCTTTTGTCCAAATTTAATTTCATCCAATAATTAATTATTGCCGGGTTCCAAAATAACCACTTCTGTTTCCTCTTGCGGCAAATCTTTTTTCTTTATAGTAAGCTTAGGAACCGGCGCGCTATCTTTTACTCCCATTTCTTTTATAAATTTGTCAACCGGATCCAAATCTTTTTTTAAACCCTTTATCTTATAATACATGGGAATAACTATCCGCGGCTCTATTTCCTTGATCAGAGTGGAGGCTTTTTTGGCATCCAGGACATCACCTCCACCCACGGGTATCAAAAGCACATCCACATTTTCCAAATCATCAAGCTCACTGTCACTCAAATTTCTGTCCAAATTGCTCAAATGCGCTATGGAAATTTCTTCTATCTCCAGGCGATAAATAATTTTTCTGTCTTCGCCCTCTCCCACCGGGAAACAATAGGCAAAAATTCCGCCGACTTCATATTCTCCCGGGTTGCTGATCAAAAAATAATCTCCGGAAACAGATTCAATGCCCGTAGTTTTCTTTCTGGCGGCAATCAAAATATCCGCCTTAGCGCGAGGCGGCTTTAAGCCTATATCCTTGTCATAAGGGTCAACAAGAATAGTCTTATCTTTATGCGTGATTTTAAAACAAGCATGGCCCAGCCAGCTAATTTGCATAAAAAATAGTTAGTTACTTATTTATATATTTTAACAGCTTTATTTGCACTTGTAAAGGGGAAAACAAAAAACCTCCGAGGAAGCTTGGAGGATTTTTTTATATAATAATTCCTTTTGGTCGTAGTCAGATTGTATCTCTATACCCCCTTGGGGAATGTCTATCGTCACATTAATTCTATATCCAACGACATATAAAGACAATCCTCTTGCTCTACCGACTTAAAATTATTTTTTTCTATTGTATGGTGATCTGTTTGGCGGATTAAGACTAATATCTTCTTTACTAGCCATTGATCTGACAGCATCAGGAGTCCTACCAAGTTTTAAACCAATAACTCTGGTCGGGGTATTCCGTTTAGCTAATTGACGCAATTCTGAAACTTCAGCACCACTCCATTGTTTTCCTGAATTTCGATTATATTTTGCCATTTATTTATCGCCTCCTTTCTCTATAAGATCTTCAACTCTCCTCTTGGCTTCCTCTAATAATTCTGTTGCTTTCTTTCTCGCTTCAAATGATTCTCGAACAAGAGAAGATATTTTTTGTTGAATTTTTTGGGGTAAAATTGGAATTACCACATTTCTAATTTGCTCTGGCTTCCAGTGTTTTATTATAGAACCGCCCGCATCTCTTTCAGCTTGCCATTCACCAATAATTGAATTCAAACATAAACTTAAATATTCATCTTCTATTTTTTTTGTTTTCAAGCTTAATCTTAAAATACCACCTGATACAATCCCCTCAATTTTATCGCCAACAACGCAAGCAATTCCCGGCGTAGCATCTTTAGTTAATAAAATTTCTCCGGGCTTTGGTTCAAAATCATTTTTTAAATTATTATATAATTCTTCGCTTAAATACTTTAGAGCGTTATCGTTAATTCCAAATTTAGAAATACTACTTACTCTTATAAACTGTTTTCCTTCATCCAAATATTCTTCAGAACCGGGTTCTATGCCCTTTTTCATTTCTACTAAATCACCTAATAAACTCGATTCTCTTTTTTTCAAAATTTTTATTAACTCCTCATATTTTTTCTGAAAATGTTCTGCGTCCATTCGGCTAGCCGATTGTACATCAGACAAATTAACTATATTATATAAGCTGTCATCGATTTTAAAATCTTTTAAGCCCAATTCCTCTAAAAGTAAATCTTTCGCTTGTTGATATAAAGATTTTGAATTTAATTCTTTTTTATGAGCCAATTCACATAATTTAACAACTTCATCCTGTTTGTATTTTGAAGGTAAAAATATTTCTATTAATTCTATATTATCGGGGTAAATTTCTATCTGTCCCGAGGAGCCTGAATATAATCTGTTAATTTGAAATTGCCCATATTTAGTTTTAAAAAAAACATCTAAATAAATAGGATTTAATTTTTCTTTTGGTCTAATTATAGTTATATGTCCATCGGCTACTGCCTTTTTATTTAAATAAAAATAATTAGATCTCCCCAAAGTTCCGACACCAGTTGAATTAAGTAAAACATCATTTTTATGTATTTGAGATCGCGGATTAGAATTATAAAATTTATTATTCACAAACTCATCACCAGAATCATTAATAAAATCATTTCTTAAATAAACGCTTTTAAGAGCTATGATACTACCATTTGGATCATAAATAGGTTGTTTGCCTCTATGTATAGAATCAACTAATTTTTTTAAAAAATTACTTTTTTTACCTCTTAAAATTTTTGCCAACTCCAAAAATTCCGGCTGGTAGTATTCAGCATCTATTCGCAAAGCGCCTTCAAGTTGTGATTTTTGTATTATAGAAAAAGTCATCTATTATAATAATTCACTTTATAATAATATGGATCTAAAAGAGATTTAACTTCTTTTTCTAGCCCTCCTAAGAACTCTTCCAAATGATTAAAATCAACTACATCAATCAAAAAATAATCTTGCCTGGCCGAAGTGCGATCTCTATCTAAATATGTGTAATTTAGTTCAAGTTGAAAATAATCTTTTATATCTTTGTAACCATGTTTATAATCACCTTCAAAATTTATTTCTTTTAATTGATTAAAATTATCACAAATAATTACAGGATATTTCAAAATTTTAGTTTTAGTCCGCGCTGGATTTTTGAATTGTTTATAAATGGGTTTATTAAACCATTGATCATAATAGATTTTCGCATGTAAACACTGGCTCATCGCTTTATATATGATATCTTCTCTATTAGTATTGGTAGAAAATAATTTAGCGACTTTTTCGTTACTTAAATAATGAAATTTTTCTGGAGTTATATCAGCGCCCGGTTTACCATAAAGTATATCCAGTCCGGTTTCCGATTCTAATTTAGAGACTGCTTGATCTTTATCTATATCATCAAACCAAAAAACAATTTCTTGTTTTATGTATTTACATTCTAAAAATAATTGCACATTAATTTGCACCGCAGATTCATCAAATTGACCGTCAACAGAACCAAATGATTTCTCTGCTACTATATCAATTTCTTTTATTGTATTAGCAATATTGTCATAATAATAAGGACTAATTAAAAGGTTCCAATCGTTTTTTCTTAAAGCATCTATAACTTTATAGTGGGTTATTATTCCACTATCTTCAATCAATTTATTTACTTGCTTCTTATCTTCTGGCATAAAATTCTTTAATTTGCCTTTATTTAAGTATTTTTTGTCCACAATATATTGCTATTGACTGTCAAGACCATTTAGAAATGTCATACTTTGAGCCAAATAGAAATGTC
>CAYZWC010000071.1:0-5277 GCA_964482065.1 uncultured Gammaproteobacteria bacterium
AAATTAGCTTTTCCTTTTTTGAGCTCTTCAACCGTTTTTTTGACATTTTGGGTTACGGTGCCATCCTTAGGAGAAGGCATGAGGCCTTTGGGTCCGAGGATTTTGGCAATGGGAGCTATTTTTTTCATCATATCGGGAGTAGCCACGGCTACGTCAAAATCACATTTGCCGGTTTCTTTTATTTTTTGGATATATTCTTCATCAGCCGCAATATCCGCTCCCGCTTCTTTTGCTTCGGAGGGGTTGTCGGTGAAGACAGCTATTTTTTGGGTTTTACCGGTTCCGTGGGGGAGTACCACAGAGCCTCTTACCTGTTGATCTCCTTTTTTGACATCAATTCCCAAATTGATGTGCACTTCCACGCCGGCGTCAAATCCCACATTGGAAGTTTCTTTTACCAATGCAATGGCTTCTTCAGCCGAGTAGGTTTTTTTAGGATCGATTTTGTCTTTGATTTGGTTGTATCTTTTTCCGTGTTTCATATTTTCTTGCGAATTTTTTCGCATATAGTGGTGCTAACGGCAGGCTGACTAAGCCGCCTCCCACGTGTTATTAATAAATATTCAGTCATAAGTCATAAGCTTTGAGTTATAAGAATCTTATGACTCATATCTTGTGGTTTATAGCTGTTATTTAACTATTTCCACGCCCATTTGTCTGGCAGTACCTTCGATAATCTTCATGGCCGCTTCAATGTCGTCAGCATTCAAATCGGGCATTTTCTTTTCCGCTATTTCTTGGACCTGCGCTTTGGTTATTTTTCCAACTTTGTCTTTTAGCGGATTGCCGGCTCCTTTTTTAATGTTGGCCGCTTTTTTTATAAGCTCTGCCGCCGGAGGAGTCTTCAGAATAAAATCAAAGCTGCGGTCTTCGTAGACTGTAATTTCCACAGGAACTATATCACCGCGCATATCCTGGGTCTTTTCATTAAATTTGGTACAGAATTCCTGGATATTGAGCCCATGTTGTCCCAAAGCCGGACCGACCGGAGGAGCGGGATTTGCTTGGCCTGCCGGAATCTGTAATTTTATTGTTGTTTTTACTTGTTTAGCCATATTATTAGTGATTAGTAGGTTAGCCATTAGCGACTAGTGGTTTCGGAAGAGAAGCATCTTAAATAGAACATCCGAACCATTGTTTGCGAGATTCGCGTTAATTCGCGCTATTCGCAATCTTATATTTTTTTAACTTGCAGAAAATCAAGTTCCACGGGTGTTTCGCGTCCGAACATGGAAACAAGCACTTTGACTTTTCCGCGGGCTTCGTCGATGTCGGAAATTTTTCCTTCGAATTCTTTGAACGGTCCGTCAACGATTTTAACCGGAGTGCCTTCTTCCACGTCAATTTTGTATTTGGGTTCTTCGACTCCCATTCTCTTTTGCAGGGATTTTATTTCTTCTTCGGAAAGGGGAGTAGGTATAGTTCCCGTGCCGATAAAGCCGGTAACATTCGGAGTATTTCTTACCACATACCAGGAATCATCGGTTACAATCATTTCCACGAGAACATAGCCGGGAAAAATTCTTTCGGTTACAATGTGGCGTTTGCCGTTTTTAATTTTAATTTTCTTTTCAGTGGGTATTAAAATATTAAAAATCTTATCTTCCATTCCCAAAGATTCTATCCTTTGCTCCAGATTTTCTTTAACATTTTCTTCATATCCGGAGTAGGTATGTATGGCGTACCATCTTTTGCCATGTTTTCCGGTTTGTTTTGGCATAATGATTATAGTTATCCGCCTTCGCCGAGGCTTCGGCGAGACAAGTTTTTGTAGATATCCGCCTCTTCGGCGGACAAGTTGTTGTTGAATATAAGATTCAATATCTCCCTCCCCATTAATTTTTTTGCGTCAATTAGTGCAATTAGTAATCTTTTTACTTAACTAAAAACTCCACACCCAAGGTAAAAATGTAGTCTAAAGCTCCCAAGAATGCGGCCACAGCAAGACTTATTCCTATTACCAATAAAGTGTACATGGTTATTTCTTTTTTGGTGGGCCAAACCACTTTTTTAAGCTCGGTTTTGGAGCTTTGTATGTAGTTTACCAGCTTATTGTCTGTTATAGACATAGTTTTAAAATTATTTTTTTGCTAATATTAGCTAAATATCTGTGTTAAATATGTATATAATTCGTGAAAAATCAGTGTCTTAAAAAAGACCTCTCGGGCCTTTGTAGTATTATATAGCATTTATTTTATTTGCGCAATAGCTTGTACAGTTAACACCTAGAGGTAACACTTGTTAACTACAACAGCTTGACACCGCCCCGCGGCAAGCCCCCATGCTTGGGCATGGGGGAAAGATTGCCTTTTAGAATACGATATGAAAATAGGAACTATTGAGATTTTGTCCGATCACCTGCATTTAACTCTTTCCGCTCCTCCAAGTATTGCTCCGGCGCGAGCCGCCCAGATTTTAAAGAGTGTGAGCAATAAGACCCTTTTTAACTATTATCCTTGGCTTAAACAATATTACTTGGGCGGCGAGCTGTGGGTCAGGGGTTATTTTGTTCGTACGACAGGCCCTGGACTCACCAAAGAAATTATAGAGCAACGTTCCAGTATATCTGATGTTTGCCAAAATTCCTTTAAAGTCAATTAGTTTTTGGCAAATATGGGGCAAGCGACGACAGGAGCGAGCCATATATACTGTGTTGTGCGAGGGTGATTTTCTGTAGCGATAGCGGAAGAAAATCAAGTGCAACGCCCCCTTGAGTTGCAAAAACTCTTATTCCTTATTTTTTGTTTTGATTTCTATTAAAAATCGCCATGGATAAAAAATCATGGAACTTTCCTTTGTAAAAAACTTCATCTTTCATTTCACCTTCGATAACAAATCCTAAAGATTTATACAAATTTACTGCTGGAACATTATTCTTGATGACGCCTAAATTTATCTTATGAAGTTTTAATTTGTTGAAACCATAATCAATTATCCATTCCATGGCGATTTTTCCGATTCCTTTACCGCGATATTCATCCTCGCCTATAGCAATAAACAAATCTGCATTTTTATTGGGTTTGCTAATATTTGATAAGCCCATGAATCCTATCGGTTTTAAATCATCACAAATAGTAAAAAATTTCTTGTTTTTATTTTTCTGATAATTAGCAAACCATTCCTTTTCTTTTTGCAGATTTGTTTTTTGTCCCAACTCATCACCAATAAATTGGTTAACTTTGGGATTACTCAACCATTTGACGCGGTAAGAAATATCTTTTTCTAAATGTTTTCTTATTTTTATCATAGAGAAATCAAAACAAATTAAATTTAAAAGTTTTTGCAATTTCGCACATCGCGATTAAGAGAAGTTGAATTTTTGAGGCATCTCACAAAAATTCAATTTGGGTAAAAACCTGCAAGGTTTTTCCTCTTAATCGCTGTTATCAGCCCCGAACGAAGAGAGAGCCTGCAAGGCGTGGTGCGACTGAAAGGAGCAAGTAGCGATGGCACAATTTAAGGGTGGGAAAAGGCAGTGCGTTATTTTCTTATGATTATAGCAAATGTTTTATTCGCTATTTTTTTATCATTCTCTAATGTTTTGGCATAAGAAATTATTTTCTCTACAATATCTGGCTGAATATTTTTAGTTCTAAATGCAAATGGTATAAATAAAGAAACAAATCCGTTCTCTTTTAGATTTTCTAGCCTATCTAAGTAAATATAGTATGGAACTTCTACAATTTCATATTTCATATGATTTTGAGATAGATTTTTTATGATATCTTCGGCTACATTCTCATCAAACGATACTTCGTGAAAAGAGTCCCAAAATTTATCTTGAATTAGTTTAATGCCGCTTTCTTTAGAATCCAGGAAAATTAAAATAATTCCGTTCTCTTTTAATAATAATTGATATTTGCTAAGTAGATCATCTAACCCAACCCCATAAAGACAATGAGAAAACAAAATCAGATCAAACTTTTCTTTTAATACTGATGGTAAATTCTCCAATCTCTCATTTATTGTTTTTCCGATATAAGCGCGATTATTCTGCTTGTATTTCTCTAATGCTTCTTTAGATGTATCGTTTGCAACTATCTCAGAATCTTTATTTTTGATTTGGGATAAAGTTTTGTTAATCTCATCACCTTCGCCACATCCAACATCAAGAATTTTTACTGAATTTGTATCAAATTCCTCGATAGTTTTTCTAAGAAGTTCTATTTGCTTTTTTCCTCTATCAATAACCTTATGCCAAAAACCATAAGCATCTGCCCAGTCAGTTTCATAAAATTTTTTGTATCTATCTTGCATAAAACATTGTAAAACATTTGCGTTTATTAAATTATCTCAAGCACTGCCTTTGGGTGGGATATTGATAAGCCATCGCTATTGCTGATAATGTGGCGCGGATGATGCGATGTGGCGGGATGATGACGAAGTCATCAGACCGACATTTCGCATCATCCGCTGTTATACGTTTTTTCTGCAAGAAAAAATCGCGGAGTGAAACGGAGCGACAGTATGACGCAGACCGCCCAAAAAATTATACATCGATTGATTCTTCAATCTTCAAGAATTTAAAATTTAAATCCTGCCCGTTAAAATCTTTTTCTACCTGTTCAAAATTTGCGGGATGGCTTGGATTATCATAATGAATTGGAATAACCAATTCAGCACCTGTTTCTTTTGCAAAAAGTGCAGCTTCCCATGGACTCATAACCAAGCCATGATTTACAACAGGAACTAAAAGAACATCACACTTGTAATTATTTTCGAAACAAATGGTATCGCTTGTTTGATATACTCTTTTATTGCCATCATCAATTATAAATCCAACATTTTCATAAATTTCTTTTCCACCTTTGAGAAGTGGAATATATCCATGAACTGCTTTGACAACTTCTATTTTAATATTGTCAAAAGTTAAATTATCATTTTCTTTGATAATTTTTGGCGAAAGTTCTGGATATGCGTCAGCAACTTCTTTAGTGGTATAAAATTTTGTTGTTGGATTTTTAACAATTTTTTTAATGGCATCAGCATGGCAATGGTCTCCATGTTTATGTGTTACTAAAAGTATATCAATATCTTTCCATTCATTTTCAGGATATGATTCTTTATATTGTAAATATCCTGGATCAATAAGGATTCTTTTTCCATTTGTTTCGATTAAAACACATGATTGAGCAAATTTTGTAATTTTCATAGTCATAATTTTATTAAATAGGGCAGGATTTAAATTCTTTTCTTTTTTTGGGCGGTCGAGTAATATTGCGTATAATGTGGCGCGGATGATGCGATGTGGCGGGATGATGACGAAGTCATCAGACC
>CAYZWC010000072.1:0-5277 GCA_964482065.1 uncultured Gammaproteobacteria bacterium
GGAGTTTCCGTAGCGGTGGTGGTGCAGACCATGGTACAGTCAGAGGTTTCGGGAATTTGTTTTACCGTCCATCCCGTGACCAAAGATTCTAATCAGATGATAATAGAAGCAGGTTGGGGGCTCGGCGAGGCGATTGTCTCCGGCCAGGTAACGCCGGATAATTATGTTATTGATAAAGATGATAATTGTATTTTGGATATTAATGTAAATACGCAAGAGAGAATGATTGTTAAAAAGGGTAAGGAAACTAAGATGTCGCCGGTGCCGGAAAGCGAACAAAGCAAGCAAAAAATGTCAGGCGCGAAAATCATGGAGCTGGCCGAGATTTGCATGAAGATTGAAAAGCATTACGGTTTTCCTTGCGATATTGAGTGGGCTATGGTTGATGGAAAAATTTATATAACTCAAAGCAGACCTATAACCACTTTATAATATGACTAAAAAGACTAAGAAATCAGATTGTAAAATTATTAAAGGCTTGGCTGCCAATTGTGGCAAAACCAGGGGCTGTGTAAAAATCGTCTGCACGGAAAAAGATTTGTGCAAAATAAAAAAAGGCGATGTGATGGTAGCAGCTCTCGCAATTCCGTGGTATTTACCGGCGATTAAAAAGGCGGCGGCGATTATTACCGATGAAGGAGGAATAACTTGCCACGCGGCCGTTGTTTCGCGCGAGATGAAAGTGCCCTGCATAGTTTGCACCAAAAACGCCACCGAAGTTTTACACGATGGCGATGAAATAGAGGTGGATGCTGACAAAGGCACGGTGAAAATTTTAAAATAAATATGGAGAGAACGGTTTATAAAAAAACTTTTACCAGGGATTTTACTTTGGCGGTTATTGAAATATGGTACAGGGCCGAGGCCCAAAATGATAAAAAATGGACGGACAAGCGCCAGCCTTTTAAGCCTTTTATAATTTTTGAGCGCGAGCACGGCGTTGTGTCCGGATATTATGATCCACGAGGTATTGAGTGGGCTGAAGACATTTTAGTCCAAAAAATGAAAGATGATCAGACTTTTATTACTTCTCTGGAAAAAACTTTTGCCGGAAAGTTTAAAATACTGGAAAAAATGTTTAATAGGGAAGAACCTCTTTCCAAGGCCAAGCTTTTGGATTTTTTTGTTTTGCTTGAAGAATGGTGGGTTTGGTTTGAGGCCGCTTGGTGGATTTGGGAGATGGAATCCGAAAAGCTCGGTGTAATTAAGATCCCCGAGAGTTTTCGAAAACTCCGAGAAAGCACGCAAGATCTTGTTCCTAAAAGCGAAGTGATAGTGAGAAAATCTTTGCATAATTTATTTCCCAAGCTGGGCAGCTTGGTTGAAGTTCTTCGGATAGGAGAAATATCATCGGGAGATTTACCGGATGAAAAAATTTTAAAAGAGCGCGATCAGAAGTATTTTTTTACCAATAATAAATTGTACACCAATGTCTCTCGTGAATTTATAGAAAATAAATTCGGAGCCGTTTTGGAAAAATTTGAAATTCCCGAAGGCCTTAAGGAAATCAAAGGACAGATCGGCAATAAAGGAAAAGCTAGGGGAAAAGTTAGATTGGTCTATGGACCCAAAGAAGCGCATAAAGTGGAAGAGGGGGATATAATAGTCTCCTCAATGACTATGCCGGATATTTTACCGGCCATGAAAAAAGCAGCCGCTTTTGTAACCGATGAAGGCGGAATTGCTTGCCACGCCGCTATAATTTCCAGGGAGATGAATAAACCTTCGGTCATTGGAACAAAAATTGCCACGCAAGTTTTGTGCGACGGCGATGAAGTGGAAGTGGATGCGGAGCGTGGTATAGTTAAAATTTTAAATAAAAAATAAACGTTCCTTTGAAAGGAGGGGAGAGATGAGAAAATTTTTGATCGCTAGTTTTTCTTATCATGCTTTTGCTTTGGTTTCCCTTGACTGTCTGGGGGAAGATTATTTGAGAAAATTTCTTCATGTTCTTTTGGAAAAAATAAAAGTGGCGCCTCTTGGCGAACCGCAGATTCACATCTTTCCGTTGACCGAGGAAAATCACAAACGTGTGTCGGGTATGACTTTGTTGCAGACCATACAGGAATCGCATTTAGCTATACATACTTGGCCGGAGATTCCGCGCGGGGTGAAAGATAGCGGATTTTTTGAATTATGGATTTGTTCTTGCAAAGAATTTGACCCCCTCAAAGTCAGGCAGGCTCTAAAAAGGGTTTTTAAGCAAATATCGGTCTTTGATGAAGAATTCAGCAACAAATCTCTCCAGCAAGGAGAATTTAATCGCCAAGATTTATGAAATTCCTTGGGTAACGCCCGAGGGATTTTTTTATTTTTTAAAATATGTTATTATATATTAATATTAATTTCGTGTATGAGAGTAATTTTTCAAAAAAATGTAAAAAATGTCGGTAGAGAGGGAGAAATTAAAGAAGTGGCTGATGGATATGCCAGAAATTATTTGTTGCCTCAAAAATTGGCTATAGTAGCGACCGGTAGAATTATAAAAGAAATTGAATCTAGGAAGATTGGCGCCGAAAAAAAGAGAAAAGCGCAAAGAAAGCGGGCAGAGTCGATAATTAAAAAGTTGCAAGGCCAAGAAATAAGCCTTTCCGCTAAAATGAATGAAGCCGGGAAATTGTTTGCCGCTGTTAAGCCGGAGGAGATAAGTTCGGTTATTAAAAAAGAAATAGGAGAAAGTATTGATCCACGCGATATTAAAGTAGAAAAACCGATAAAGACAGCCGGAGAACATAAGATTATTGCGGATTTTGGCAATAATTTGAAAATTGAGTTAAAATTAAGAGTAATTGAAGAAAAATAATTTTATAAATAACTTATGAAAAAGTATATTTTCGTCGCCGGAGGAGTGATGAGTGGAGTCGGTAAAGGCACCACTTGCGCTTCCATGGGAAAAATTTTACAAAGCAAGGGTTATAGAGTAACCGCTATCAAGG
Source organism: uncultured Gammaproteobacteria bacterium (assembly GCA_964482065.1). GTDB lineage: Bacteria > Patescibacteriota > Patescibacteriia > JAQUQO01 > JAQUQO01 > CAYZWC01. The sequence continues at coordinate 2,937 of CAYZWC010000072.1, forward strand.
TTGATCCCTATGTTAATGTTGACGCGGGAACTATGAATCCGGTGGAGCATGGTGAGGTTTTTGTAACCGAAGACGGCGATGAAACAGATCAGGATATTGGTAATTACGAAAGATTTTTGGATACCAATATCTATTCCACCAATTATATGACTACCGGACGCGTTTATCAATCGGTGATTGAGCGTGAGCGCAATTTGGAATACAAGGGCAAGTGCGTGGAGGTGGTGCCGCATGTCCCTGAAGAGATTATAAGACGCATTAAAAATGCCGCTAAAAAATCTCGCGCGGACATTACTATTATAGAAATAGGCGGCACGGTTGGTGAATACCAAAATGTTTTGTTTTTGGAAGCTGCTCGTATGATGCACCTGGAAAGCCCGAAAGATGTATTATTTGTAATGGTGAGTTATTTGCCTATTCCCGACAAGGTTGGCGAGATGAAAACCAAGCCGACGCAGTATGCGGTACGAACCATGAATTCGGCCGGGATTCAGCCGGACTTTATCGTCGGTAGGAGTGAAGTGGCCATGGATGAGCCTCGCAAAGAAAAGCTCGCAGTTTCCTGTAATGTTGATAAGCGCGATATAATTTCCGCTCCGGACTGTGATTCCATATATGAAGTGCCGCTTAATTTTGAAAAAGAAAATTTAAGCAAAAGAATTTTACAAAAATTTGATTTAAAAGCAAAAAAAAGAGATTTGAAAGATTGGCAGGCCCTCGTTAAAAAAACCAAGCGTCTTAAAAAGTCGGGCAAAGAAGTCAATATAGGTATAGTGGGAAAATATTTTACCACCGGTAATTTTGTTCTTTCCGATTCTTATATATCTGTTATTGAAGCTATAAAGCACGCCGCTTGGACCAATGGGCGCAAACCAATATTGCATTGGTTGAATTCGGAAGCTTATGAAAAAGATCCCGAAAAATTAAAAGAATTAAAGAAAATGGACGGTGTTTTGATACCCGGAGGATTTGGCACTAGAGGAGTGGAAGGTAAAATTATGGCCGTGGAATACACGCGAAAAAATAAAATTCCCTATTTTGGTCTTTGTTACGGTATGCATATGGTAGTTATAGAGTTTGCTCGTCATGTTTGCGGATTTGGGGATGCCAATACAGCTGAGATAAATTCCAGTTCAAAAAATCCGGTGATACATATTATGCCCGACCAAGAATCAAAAATTAAAGATAAAAAATACGGCGGAACCATGCGTCTTGGAGCCTATCCTTGCGTTTTAGTGCCTCATACTATCAGCCGCATGGCTTATGGCAAAAGAAATATTTCCGAGCGCCATAGGCACCGTTATGAGTTTAATAATGATTATCGCCAAATTTTGGAAGAAAATGGTTTGGTTATTGCCGGTACTTCTCCTAATAATAAATTGGTGGAAATTGTGGAGTTGCCCAAAGACAAACATCCTTTTTTTGTGGGAGTGCAATTTCATCCGGAGTTTAAATCCAGGCCCTTGGATCCCCATCCGCTTTTTCGTGAATTTATTAAATCCGCGATAAAATAAGTGGGAGGATGAAATTGTGAAAGGGTCGGGAAACGGTAGTTTCCCGTGGCGGAAATACTAAAACCGCAGGGTTTTAGGGAGGAGCGGAGCGACGACGTTTCATCCGGAGTTTAAATCCAGGCCCTTGGATCCCCATCCGCTTTTTCGTGAATTTATTAAATCCGCGATAAAAATAATTCATGAAACATATAGCACATAGTAATTTTAGATAAAAAGAACCCCCTAAATTTAGGGGTTCTTTTTTTAACAATAAAAAAATCCCAAACGCGAGGGAAGGGATTTGCCTGGCTACCGGATTTCTCCAAGTTTTATTTATTTATCCTCTCGCGTTCGGGAACTCGAACAAAATCCTTTTAATGGACAGGAACTCGGATTTTGTACCAGTTATTGTAAAAAATGATCTTATTTTTTTGATTCCGGTACAACATGGACAAAACGGGTCGGTTTCAATTTGCCGTCAAATTTTTTCATTTTTTTCCGGGTAAATTTTACAATTCCGGCTGCTTTGGCAAAAAGGGTGTCGTCTCCACCTTTCATTACATTTTTTCCGGGGTGGATTTTTGTGCCTCTTTGGCGAACTAAAATACTGCCGGACTTGGCGTATTTTCTAATATAAAAGCGTACACCGAGACGTTTTGCCACTGAATCTCGGCCCAAACTTGTTGAACCACCGGCTTTTTTATGTGCCATATATTTACTGCTTAAATAAGCTTAATTTTTTTAGTATTATTACTATAACAAACCCTTTTAAAGATGTCAAGTGGCTGTGTCGTAGTGTCAAGATTTTATAGAAATGTCCTACTTTGGGTTTTATAGAAATGTCCTAC
>CAYZWC010000073.1:0-5152 GCA_964482065.1 uncultured Gammaproteobacteria bacterium
ATTTTTCCACATATTGCACCTCTTTAGTGTGAACTGTAACATGAACCAGTGCAGAGGTTTGATGAATATTTAAGTTTAGTGTAAAATAATGTAGAATTACTATTTTTTAATCAATCCCAATGATAAATTATTTAATGTCCAATTTTAATCATTAGATATTTAATAATTAGTTATTGATTAGAAATTAGGAATTAGTAATTAGAAATTTTTTATGGATTTTATAGCTAACATTAGCAAAAAATTAGGAAAAGAAGCCACTCTAAATGGCTGGGTTTATAATTTCCGTTCATCCGGCAAAATTATGTTTTTGGAAATCCGCGACGGTTCGGGATTTATCCAGGCGGTTTTGGAAGAGAAAAAAGTTCCCGAAGAAGTTTGGCTGGAAGCGCAAAAAATCACTTTGGAAACATCCGTAGAAATTACGGGCGAAGTGACTGAGCATCCTAAGAAAAAAGGCGTCTATGAATTACAAGTTAAGGATTTACGCGTGGTTCGGGCGGCAGAAGAATATCCTCTTGGCAAAAAAGAGCACGGCCCGGAGTTTCTTTTGGACAATCGCCATTTGTGGCTCCGTTCTCCCAAGCAGTGGGCAATCCAGCGCGTCCGCGATACGGTGATTGAAGCGACTTATGAATTTTTTCATGATACCGGATTTATAAAAATTGACACGCCGATTTTGACGCCGACTTCCTGCGAAGACACGACCGAGCTTTTTGAATTAAAATATTTTGATGAGGGCAAAGCCTATTTGGCGCAGTCCGGCCAGCTTTATTTGGAAGCGGCGGTTTTTGCGCATGGGAGATGTTTTGACTTCGGTCCGGTTTTCCGCGCGGAAAAATCAAAGACGCGCCGGCACCTGACTGAGTTTTGGATGTGCGATGCCGAATCCGCTTTCACCGGGCATGAGGAAAATATGAAAATCCAGGAAAGTTTAATTACCCATATCATCGGCCGGGTTTTGGAAAAGAATAAGAAAGAGCTGGAAATTTTGGAACGTGATGCCGGGAAACTTGAAGCCATCAAAGTTCCTTTTGACCGCATGACCTATACTGAAGCCGTCAAAGAATTAAAGAAGATGGGATCGGATATTAAGGAAGGAAAAGACCTCGGCGCCGAAGATGAAACCAAGCTCACAGAGCATCGCACAAGCCCCCTGTTTGTAGAAAAATATCCGGCCAAAGTCAAGGCCTTTTATATGAAGCGCGATCATGAGAATCCGGAGCTGGCGCTTTGTAGCGATTTGCTCGCGCCCGAAGGATTTGGTGAAATCATCGGTGGGTCAGAGCGCGAAGATGATTATGACGAGTTGTTAAAAAGAATTAAAGAGCATAAACTTCCGGTCAAAGAATTTCAGTGGTATTTGGATTTGCGCAAATACGGATCGGTTCCGCATTCCGGTTTTGGTTACGGCCTGGAGCGCATTGTCGGCTGGCTCTCGGGTATTCACCACGTCCGCGAAACAATTCCTTTCCCAAGGATGATTTATAGATTGCGACCATAAAATATTATTTTATTTTGTAGAGACAATTCATGAATTGTCTCTACGTGTTTAAAAATATAAAAGAAAAAATTGCCTTTTAGCCGATTTTTATATTGTGGGAGGCAATTGACAAAAATAATTTTTTATAATATACTTTTAGCAGCCCTTTAATTTTCATAACAAAACAAACAACCTTTATAGGAGGAGAAATTGGGAAATCACACACCGGAATATCTGAAAAAGATAACAAAAAGAGCAACTGCAATGTTTAATAGCGCCGAGGAAATTCGGCTGATAAGAATGTTTAACAAGCCCGGAGGTACTTGCGCACTTTGCGACCATAGCCCCATAACTTATCACTTTGTTTTGAGGAATCAACAAACCGGAGCCAGTATAATTGTTGGCTCGCGCTGTGTCAATAATATCAAAGAAGTTCTGAAGAAAAATGGAAGCGGCGTCAATATAACTTGTTCATCAAAATTGTCTGAAGCGGCGGGAAAGTTAAATGGTCGATTTCCGGGACTTGTTATCGTAGAAAAGGAATTTGACGAAGATGCATCCTATTCGGAGCCTGATCCGGACGAATCCGAAGATACTGATCTCACTTTTGAGGATTGTTCGCCTGAAGGTATGGGATATGATGAGGTAGACTGGGATTCTTGGGATGGAGAATGATCGGAAAGTTGATTTTGTAGACTGCGTTTGCCGCCCTTTGGCTACTATACCGGGGCGGCTTTTTATTTACAAAACGAAGTCCTTTTGCTAATATTATAGTAATTTACAGACACTAATTTTAACTTTATTATATGGAAAGGATAATATCCAAAGACACAGTAAAATCCGTGGGAGAAAGAGTGCTTTTAAAGGGCTGGGTGAATGCCCGCCGCGATATGGGAAAAATCGCTTTTATTGACCTTCGCGACCGCGCGGGAATTATTCAAGTTGTATTAGCGCCGGAAGATTTGGAAGAGGGCGCCGAGCTCATGAAAGAAATTCGTCCGGAGTTTGTTTTGGCCATTGAAGGTATTGTACAAAAAAGGGGTCCAAAACAAGTCAATCCCAATATGGAAACAGGCACGGTGGAAGTGCTTGGTAAAAAATTGGAAATTATAAATAAAGCCAAAACTCCACCGTTTGAAATTGATAAAGATACCAAGGAAGTAAGCGAAGAAATTCGTTTGAAGTACCGCTATCTTGACTTGCGCAGCGAACGTATGAACAGAAATATAAAAAACCGCGCGGCCATGATAAATTATGTCATCCAATATTTAACCGAAAAAGAAAATTTTACCTATCTGCAAACTCCGATACTCTCCAAATCCACTCCGGAAGGCGCCCGCGATTATCTGGTGCCTTCGCGAGTGCATCCGGGAAAGTTTTTTGCCTTGCCGCAAAGTCCCCAGCAGTACAAGCAGTTACTCATGGTCGCCGGATTTGAAAGGTATTTCCAAATCGCGCCTTGCTTCCGCGATGAAGACGCCAGAGCTGACCGTAGCCCGGGAGAATTTTACCAAATTGATATGGAAATGTCTTTTATGAGTCAAGAAGAAATTTTAAATCTTGTAGAGAAAATGTTTACGACCATGATTAAGGAGCTCTTTCCGGAAAAGCATTTTACTTTTGAGCCTTGGCCGCGATTAAAATATGACGAGGTGATGAAAAAATATAAGACGGATAAGCCGGACCTGCGCAAAGACAAAAATGATCCCAATGAGCTGGCCTTTGCTTGGGTTATTGACTTCCCGCTTTTTGCCGAACAAAAAGAAGACGATTTTTTTCACGGTTCGGGAGAGAGTAAATGGGCGCCGTCCCATCATATGTTCACCGCTCCCAAGGAAGAGGACTTGCCGCTTTTGGACAGCGATCCGGGCAAAGTCAAATCCTATCAGCACGACTTGGTTTTGAACGGAATTGAAGTCGGCGGCGGTAGCGTGAGAATTCATGATCCGGAAGTGCAGAAAAAGATTTGGGATTTGATCGGCTTTAGCGAAAAGCAAAAAGAACAGTTTAAACATTTGATTGAAGCATTTGAGTATGGCGTTCCGCCTCATGGCGGCATTGCTCCGGGATTTGATAGATTGGTTTCCATTCTCTGCAACGAGAAAAATATTCGCGAAGTGATTGCCTTCCCTCTGACCGGAGACGCGCGCGATCCGATGATGGAAGCGCCTTCGGAAGTAACCGAGGAGCAGCTCAAGGAAGCGCATATAAAAATACGAGAAGAGGATAAATAATTCAAATAAAAAAACAGGTTCGCAAAAGGCCTGTTTTTTTGATATAATATAGTTAGCCACTGGTGATTAGCCACTAGCCATTAGTTCTTAGCCAATAGTTATATGGCATTGTCCAACCTGCAGAAATATATTCTGCTCAAAGCTTATGAGGAGAGAGGAAAATTCGGAAGAGACAAGCTTCTCCGATTTTATGCTACCTCATCCTATGCCAAAGCCACGACAGGCAAATCAAAAAAGCCGAAAAAAGAAGACAGGGTGAATATTATTACCAAAAGCTTGGAGCGTTTGGTAGACAGAGAATTTCTGATCGGCTATGGAACGCGTACGCCGCATAAGTGGTTTATTAAGGAAATTAGACTAACTAAAAAAGGGGAGAAGGAAGCAAAGAGATTATTGGGCGAACAGCAAAAATTACCTTTTAAAAAATTGAAATAAAAAAATACTTAATCATTAAATTATTAAATCACTCAATTTTATGGCTATTCCCAAAAAGATTCAAAATTATCTAGATAAAAATAATATTCGCTATGAGGTTATTCCGCACAGAAAAGTTTATACCGCTTATGATTTGGCGGAAACTTTGCATGAAGATTTGAAACAAATCGCCAAGACGCTTTTGGTCCGCGCCGGTAAAAATTATTTTTTGGTGGTTGTCCCAGCCAATTGCAATATAGATTTTACCAAAGTAAAAAAAGCGCTCAAAGCCAAAAAAGTGGATATCGTCTCCGAACGTATCATGCAAAAAATTTTAAAAATAAAGCCTGGCGCCATTGCTCCTTTTGGTAAGCTTTACGGTCCGGAAGTGCTTTTGGATAAGAAATTTACGGCCATGAAGTCCATGATTGCGGGAGCGGGCAGCTTTACCGAATCAATAAAGTTGAAAACAAAAGATTTTGTAAAATTGGAATCTCCCATTATCTCTCCGATTGGCAAAGCTAAAAAATTTAAACCAAAAAAGAAAGTCTCCAAGAAAAAAACAACAAGGAAAAAAACTACGAAGCCGAAGAAAAAGCCAAAGAAAAAATAATTTATTTAAAAAAGCAAGCCGGGGCATAAAAAGCTCCGGCTTTGTGTTTGATTGTTTTTTTTGTTTTTTAGGGAACGCGCAAGCATCCCTCTTCGTCGCAGCCGGTATAGCTGTCGCTATACTCCGCGCTCGGAGCAAGCTCCAAGTTTCCGACTGCGCGGGCGGTTTGCTGTTCCAGGTGTTGTTTCGCACACAACACCAAAAGAACTAGGGTGACAAGCACCAGCAAGGTGCTTACCAGAATTGGGTGACGATTTAAAAATTTGTTCAATTTTCCCTCCTTTTTCCCCTTAATTAAAACAGCGACTTATCATTTATATTAGCATAAATATTTGATTCTGTCAAGTGTTTTTAAGAAATTGTCAAGATTTTATAGAAATGTCCTACTTTGGGTTTTATAGAAATGTCCTA
>CAYZWC010000074.1:0-5143 GCA_964482065.1 uncultured Gammaproteobacteria bacterium
ATATTTCATAGGTCTTTCCAGCAATTATATCATAATTTGCTGGGCAAGACCCATATTTTAAATTATGCCCGACAATAATTGGCACAATATTTCTACCAAAAAAGTTGTGGACAAACTTAAAACCGGCAAGCGGGGCTTGGGTAAGGAAGAAGTGGAAAAAAGGCGCGAAGAATATGGATTGAATAAGCTTCCGGAAAAAAAGAAATTGGGGAAATTTCAAATATTTATTTCCCAATTTAAAAATCCTTTGATTTATATTTTGCTTATTGCCGCCGGCATAAGTTTTTTTCTTAGGGAGTACACTGACATGATTGTTATCTTGGTCGCTGTGGCCATAAATACGATTATTGGTTTTATTCAGGAAAGTAAGGCTAATGAAGCGCTTTCCAAGCTGCAGCACCTGGTAAAGCGCACGGCTTTGGTAATAAGAGATGGTGTGGAAAAAGAGATTGATGCTAAAAATTTGGTTCCGGGAGATGTAATACTGCTTGGCGCCGGCGATAAAGTCCCGGCTGACGCGCGGCTTTTTGAAGTAAATGAATTACAGGCTAATGAAGCCAGTTTGACCGGTGAATCTGCGCCCATAGACAAGCATACCAAACCCATGGACAAAGGAACCGTTTTGGCTGACAGAAGAAATATGGTTTATATGGGAACCGTTATTACCAAGGGAAAGGGTCGCGCTATTGTAGTCGAAACCGGAGCAAATACTTATCTTGGAGAAACCGCCGCCCTAATAAAAGAAACACCGGAAGATAAAACTCCTTTGCAAGAGCGTTTGACCAGGCTCAGCAAGTTTATCGGTTTGGCTGTGGTGGTGATAGCAATTTTGATAATTATTGAAGGGTTAATTAAAGGGCGTGATTTTTTTGAAATATTTATAATCAGCGTGGCGATTGCGGTTTCTTCCATTCCCGAGGGGTTAACCATTGCCGTAACGGTTATCTTGGCTATTGGTATGCAACGAATACTAAAAAAGGGCTCATTGGTTAGGACTTTAGTGGCAGCTGAAACTCTGGGAAGCGTTTCGGTTATCTGTACGGATAAAACCGGAACTTTGACTGAAGGTAAAATGAGCGTAACTGAAATTTTGGCCGGTGATGATCTGCTTGAGGAAAAATTAAAATTAAAAAATACTTCTATTAAAAAAAGATCGATTTCTGATCAAGACCATATTTTTATATTAACCATCGGCTTACTTTGTAATAACGCCGCCATTGAAAATCCCGCAGAAGATTTGAAAAATTGGAAAATTATAGGCGATCCCACCGAACGCGCTTTGCTTTTGGCGGGATACAGTGCCGGACTTGATAAAATCCAATTGGAAAAAGACGAAAAAAGGATTGATGAGGTGCCTTTCAGCTCGGACAGCAAATACATGGCTACTTTAAATAGGGATGATAAAAAAAATACTATATATGCCAAAGGAGCTCCGGAAAAAATAATGAAGCGTTCAAAATATTTATGGGTTGACGGCAAAAAGAAAAAATTAACGGAATCAAAAATAGATTTATTAAATGAACATTATAATAAACTTACTTCCAGAGGTCTTCGTGTGCTGGCTTTGGCTTTTTCCGAAGTAAAAAAAGATATGAAAAAAATAACTCCGGAAGATGTGAATGATTTGGTTTTGGTTGGTTTTGTGGGAATAAAAGATCCCTTGAGAAAAGAAGTAAAAGAAACCATCAAACTTACGAGAGGCGCGGGAATCCATCCGATCATCGTTACCGGTGATCATAAGCTTACCGCCAAGGCCATCGCCGATGAAGCCGGAATTAAAGTTAAAGAAAAAAATATTATGGAGGGTTTGGAAATTGATAAAATGGGAGATGAAAAATTTGATAAGATTATTACCAAAATAAATTTATTCGCGCGCGTAACGCCCAAGCATAAAATTCGCATAGTTGATGCTTTGCAGAAAAAAAGCGAAGTGGTGGCTATGACCGGGGACGGCGTGAATGACGCACCGGCTATAAAATCAGCCGATATAGGGGTTGCTTTGGGTTCGGGAACTGATGTTACCAAAGAAACAGCCGATTTGGTGCTTTTGGATAATAATTTTAAAACAATAGTTGATGCCGTAAAGCAGGGGAGGATTATTTTTGAAAATATCAAAAAAGTTATAGTGTATCTTCTCTCCGACAGTTTTACAGAAGTTATTTTGATTGGAGGTAGTTTGCTTATGGGCTTGCCTCTGCCTCTTTTGGCAGCCCAAATTCTCTGGGTGAATTTAATCGCTGACAGTTTCCCGGCTTTTGCCTTATCTTTTGAAAAGGGGGAAGAGGAAGTAATGAATGACAAGCCGCGCCCCAAAGATTATCCCATTCTGGACAAGGAGATGAAGATTTTGATTTTTATCATCGGAATTATAACCGACTTGGTGTTGTTTGCAATATTTTTATATTTGTGGAGGACTACCGGAGATTTGGAACATACCAGGAGTTTTGTTTTCGTGGCTTTGGCTATTGATTCTCTTTTTTATGTTTATTCCTGTCGCAATTTTCGAAAAACTATTTGGCACTACAACCCGTTTAAAAATAAACTTTTGAATTTAGCGGTATTTGTGGGAATAAGTGTTACGGTTTTATCGGTTTATTGGAGCCCTCTGCAATCATTGCTTCGGACTGTTCCTTTGAATTTCTGGGACTGGACAATACTTGTCGGGCTTGGTATATTACAAATACTGCTTATTGAAGCAACTAAATGGGTTTTTCTTTATAAAGAGACACATAAAAAAATATTCAAAAAAATAAAGAATAAATAATATGGTTAAGAGAAAATTCAGCAGGGGGATGAAAAAGTTTATTCGGAAAGAAAAATCGCGGATTAGGAAAATGAATTTGGAAAAGGCCGAACAAGAAAAATTAATTCACGAGCTCTTAGATAGCTTGCAAAAGGAGTTGCAAAATGTTAAATAAAAATTTTTTCAGAAAATTAAAACAGGATTTTAAAAATTATCAGATTGATAGAAGAAAGATAATTTCCCAATCCAATGACGCGCTGCACAAATCAAAGCAGGCCATTTTTGCCTTGCATAGGGGAGAGGTAAGCGAAGCGGATAAGATTTTAAAAGAGGCGGAAAAAATTTTTTTGGATTTGGAAAAAAAGTTTAGGCGTACTGAAAAATTAAGAGGCGAAGGATCTTATTTGGCCGCTCTTGAAGAATACGCAGAGGCAAAATTATTTTTTAATTATTTGAAGACAGGAAGAGTCGGCAAAATAAAAGAAATAAATATAGGACATGAAACTTATTTGGGAGGAATTTGCGATTTTACAGGCGAACTTGTCCGCAAAGCCGTGGCCGAAGCGACCAAGGGAAATATAGGAGAGGTGGAAAAAATCAAACAAACCGTGGAGCTTGTAATGAAAGAGTTGATTGAAATGAATCTGACCGGTTATCTACGCAATAAATATGATCAAGCAAAAAACAATTTGAGAAAAATGGAAGAAATGCTTTATCAAATAAAATTAAAGCAATAAAAAAACCGCTTTTTTAAAAAATATTTCAAGCGGTTTTTTTATTGTTATTGGAGACCTACAAAAAAATTTTTAAAATTATAAACTATCATCCAGAATTTATTTTTAATATCATCCTTCCAAGATACAAAAAAATTTTCTTTAAAATGTTTCACAATCTCATTATTTGTTATATTGTGGGTATTTTTGGAAAAATAATCTATTCCATTTTCGTCAGCCATTTTTAGTACACATTCATTTTTCAAAATATTTTTTATTTCTCTCAATTTGGCTTTAACAATATATATTTTATTTTTTTTACTGGAATGAAGAGTTGATAAAATTTTAGCATTTTGTAAAAAATTTTTCTGACAACCCTCATTGGATTTAATAATAACTTTATAAGTTATATTTGGTGCATTTGTTTTTCTGAGATAATCAATAGTTTTGAAATGAATCAAGGGTCGAACATTTTCAAAAATAACTTTTTGTTGTATAAGTGATTTGAATTTGGGATCAACACGATATATATAAATAAATTTATCTTCAGCCCACAACACTAATTCATCAGGCTTTTCAAAAGCTTGTTTACCATCCTTTTTTATCAAACGGTTGTTTATAGTTTCTACCACCTCTCCGGTTTCCGCATCTATGGTATTACCAGTTAATTTGTAAGTTTTAATTTCCGCTCCCTCACTTACTTCTTCCTGGCTTTGTATAGCGTAATAAGGATGACCGTTTTGCCAGATAATTTGTGAAGAAATAATCTTGTCTTCATTTAGATTTATAATAGATGGGATTTCCTGGTTTGATATTTTGATTAAATTTAGATTTTTGTCATCTAAAATGTGCCCCAGATCTTCAGCTATAGCTGGTAGAGAAAAAATTAAGAAGATAAAAATTGAGATGGAAAATAATGTTAATTTTTTCATATTAACTTAAAAAATTAGCAATTAGATTAATTCCTCCAAGACTTATAATAGTCACTAAAAATCCGGCGATTATTATTCCCAAACTTATAAAAAGCAGAGCGCGCTGTTTTGGTATACCAAAAAGAAAAGCGGCGACGGCCCCGGTCCAAGCTCCGGTAAAAGGGAGGGGTATGGCCACAAAAGACATCAACGCTATTTCTCCGTAAACCAAATAGCGTTTTTGCGTTTTTTTTCGGGTTCGATCAAATAGCCAATTAAATAGTTTATGCATACTTTTTGAGCGTTTCATTAAAAATTCTGAAACCGGTCCGATAAGCCACAATATAAAAACAGTAGGGATAAAATCTCCTATAACCGACCAAAAAAATGCCGCGGGCACGGTGAGATCAAAAACGGTAAGCGCTATTGGTATGGAAGCACGGAGCTCCGTGATGGGAATCATGGCCAAAATCATGGTGGCTAGCTCCGGGGGCAAATTTTTTACAAGTTCTATTAGGTATTCAGTCATTTATTTTTGTATAAGTTATTTATTATATTACAGTAATATTATTATTTATTCAATATAACCTTGAAAAAGTACTGATATTATCGTATATTTAAACCATATGAATAAGATGTATTTTAAAAATAAAAAAATTACAGTAATGGGACTCGGGCTTCACGGCGGAGGATTTGGTGTTGCTCGTTGGCTTGCCAAAGCCGGAGCTAAAGTCACAGTGACCGACCTCAAAACCAAAACTGAATTAAAAAAATCC
>CAYZWC010000075.1:0-1025 GCA_964482065.1 uncultured Gammaproteobacteria bacterium
GTATGACATTTCTATTTGGCTCAAAGTATGACATTTCTAAATGGTCTTGACATTTTTATATCAGCTCTTGACAAAAAGATAAAAATATGCTATTATATTTAGTTAATTATTAGCTTTATTTAGCCAAAAATATGGGTTTTAATAATAAAAGAAACAATAAAGTGGCCATAATCGGACATCGAGGAATACCCAATAGTTATGGCGGTTTTGAAACTCTTGCTGAAGAGATTTCTTGGCGTTTGGCAAAAAGCGAGTTAAAGCCAATTGTTTATTGCCGCAGTAATTATTTTTCAAAAAAACCGAATAAATATAAAGGAGCGGATCTCATATATCTTCCCACAATAAGCAATAAAATTTTAGACACCCCTTTTCATACCGCACTTAGTGTTTTGCATATTTTATTTTTCAATAAAGCTAAGACGGTTTTGGCTGTTAATGTGGGAAATGCGCCCTTTTTGTTTTTGCTTAAAATTTTTGGCAAAAGAATCATTTTTAATGTAGACGGCTTGGATTGGGAAAGAAAGAAATGGGGAAAATTTGCCGCCGCTTATCTTAAGTTTTGTTCTTACTTGGCTCCTTATGCGGCTCATAAAATAATTACTGATTCTGTAAGTGTCAGAAATTTTTATAAATCCGAACGTCGTGCCGATAGTGTTCTTGTTCCTTATGGTACCGATATTTCCGAATCGTTTGATAAAAAATATTTAGATCAAGTGGGTGTAGAATATAAAAAATATTTTTTGTATGTATCTCGATTTGAGCCCGAGTATAATCCGTTATTGGTTGTTAAGGCGTACAAAAAATCCGGAAGCAATCTTCCTTTGGTTATGATAGGTGATAACAAATACAATAAAAATTTTGTGGAAAAAATAAAAAAGGAAGCTCGCGGCGGCAATATTATATTTTTGGGATATGTTTTTGGAAAAAAATATAAAAGCCTTTTGTCTGGAGCTTTGGCGTATATAAGATCCGCCGAAGTGGGTGGCCTTTCGCCGGCGGTTATAGAAGCCATGGGTAGTGGGGTT
>CAYZWC010000075.1:1035-5140 GCA_964482065.1 uncultured Gammaproteobacteria bacterium
TAAAGCGGAAAACAGAGAAATGCTCGGCGATTTCGGCGTTTATTTTGATTTAAAACAAAAAGCTTTATCCAGGCATATTAAATTTATTTCCGAAAACACCAAGGATGCCATAAAAAGAGGTAAAGCCTTAAAAACTAAAGCCGAAAAAATTTACAGCTGGGATGGCATTGCTAATTCTTATTATCAAATAATAAGCGAACTCAATCCGGAATGCTTAAGAAATAAAAAAAGAATATTTATAACCGGAGCCGGTGGAATGCTTGGTCGGGCCATGTATAATCATTTTTCAAAGGATTATGCCGTAAAAGCTACGGATATAGATTTTAATGAAAATTGGCTTTCTTTTTTGGATGTGCGGGACAAAAAAGCATACGAAAAAGCGGTTAAGTCTTTTCGTCCTGATTATATTTTTCATTTGGCAGCCATGACCAGCCTCGAAGAGTGTGAAGAGGATGTTTTTAATTCTTACGCCACCAACTCTTTGTCGGTAAAATATGCCGCTGATCTTTCGGCTAAATACGGAGCCAAATTGGTTTATATAAGTTCGGCCGGAGTATATGATGGCGAGAAAAAGTTTTATATTGACAGCGATGAGCCCAATCCCATAAATGTTTATGGCGTTACCAAATATTTCGGTGAAATTATGACTAAAAAATTCGCCAAAGATTATCTTATTTTACGTCCGGGCTGGATGATGGGCGGAGGCCCCGGGAAAGATAAAAAATTTATTTCTCATATAGTAAACCAGCTTCTGTCCGGACAAAAAGAAATATATGCCGTAACCGATAAATTGGGCACACCTTCTTATACTCATGATATAGCGAAAAATCTTGAGCTCTTAATAAGAACAAATTCCCAAGGTACCTATAATACGGTATGTTCGGGATTTGCCAGTCGATATGAAGTTGCCAAAGAGATTATAAAAATTTTGGGTTATACCGGGGAAGTAAATCTGGAAGCGGTTAATTCCGATTATTTTGGCGAAAGTTTTTATGCTAAAAGGCCGTTTTCCGAGAATTTGGTAAATAAAAGACTGAAAGAAGAAAATAAAAATTTAATGAGGCCTTGGAAATCAGCTTTGCGAGAATATCTGAAAAATGATTATAGCCATGCTTTTGCGGAGGTAAAGGAAAATGTATTATTGAAATATAAACCAATTAATTAAAATGTTGATTAAATAAAAAAATCGCCTTTTTGGATTTTTCCAGGGCGATTTTTATTATTTATTTTTTATCCACAGTTTTGGGATGAGGGCTATATAACTTATTTTTAATTTTCCATTTATCAACATATTGGCCTATACCTTTATTCGCCAATTTATTTTTTATAGCGGGTTTTTGTTGCGACCATTCTATTAAACTTTCAAAATGTATTTTATACCTCCCGCGAACCACGATATATTTAATTTCTTCCGCTTTTATGGCCCGTCTTATTGTTTTTTGATCCACTCCGAGCAGGCGAGAGGCTTCGGATACGGAAATCCTTATTATTTCCATATTTTCTATAAAATTTTAATTATTTAATAGCTTATTTGTCCACAATATTGTGGACATTTATATAATAGCAAGTTGACAAATATTAGTCAATATTGTATATATTCTAAATAAACTTGCATTTTATAGCTCTTAGAGATATAATGTTTTTACACTTAATCTATGAAAAAACCTGATCTGAAAAGAGCAAATTTTTGCTAAAACAAGATAATTCCTTTGGCTGAAAAGGAAATTTAGTAATGTTTGTTGTTTTTGGTTCAGGTTTTTTTAGAGGTTTGTATAATGTGACAAAGATTCGGATTACTGTAACAATTTTTAATTATTTCGTCTAAATAAATGACGGCACCAAAATTTAAAGAAAAAATATTACTTTTTAAAGTAAGATATAATAAAGATTCGGAAGCATTTGGCGAATTGTATGATTTCTATATTGATTCCATATATAGATATGTGTTTTTCAAGATAAATTCCAAAGAAGAAGCCGAAGATATCACTTCTGAAGTATTTTTGAAAATTTGGAATTATCTTATATCAAAAGATGAAGAGAGAATAGCGAGTTTCCGCCCCTTTATATATAAAGTAGCCAGAAATACGGTAACCGATTATTACCGCAAAGCGCGTATCCGGGAAGATTATTTTGCCGAAGAAGGTATTTTGGAAAATATTCCGGATAATCAAAAAGGAATATTTGATAAGCTGGCTATCAGAAATGAAATTGCCGAAATTGAGCAAGCTATGAAAAATTTAAAATCCGAATACCGCGAAGCAATCACGCTTAGGTATATTGAGGAATTAAATATAAGTGAAATATCATCAGTTATAGGAAAATCAAAAGGCGCGACAAGAACTCTTTTGCACCGCGCCACCAACACTTTAAAAGAATTATTAGAAAATGAGCAAAGAAATTAAAAAACAATTAAAAGAACTCCGAAATATCGCTCCCGATAAGGCGTGGAAACGCAGGCAGCGTGATATTTTAATGGCGCAAATAAAAAATAGCGCTCCCGCAGAAACCGTTCAAGGAAAATTTACTAAAAAGGTCAGAGCCGCTTTGGATGTTTTTGTGCCTTATAATCAAATTATGAAAATAGCGCGGCCTGTGGCAGCTTTTGTTTTTGTGATGTCGGTTGCCATGGGAGGCGGGATAGCCACGGTCGGAGCTTCCATGAACAGTATACCCGGAGACGCTCTCTATACGGTTAAGCGCACTACAGAAAAAGTTCGTCTTATCCTTACTCCGGATGAAATAGAAAAAGCCAGGCTTCAGCTAAAATTCGCCGATGCCAGAATGGAGGAGGTAAATAGGCTCTCCAAACAAAAAGATTATAAAAAATCAGATAAAATAAAAGAAACCGTGGAAAGTTTGAAAGCTGAAGTGGAAACAGTGCATGATTCTATAAACAAAGCGATTGAATCGGCCGGTCAGCAAGATATTTCTGATGAAGACTCCGATGAAGACTCCAAAGAATTGGTTGATATGGCTATGGAAATAGACAGCCGAAAAGAAGAATTTGAAAATGCCCTAAATGAAACCAAAGAAAATTTGGCAACCGGCGAAGATATGGATGATCAAGGCGGCACAAAAGAGGATAGTGAAAAAGATATTTCCGAAGTTTCCCAATCTTTGGACCAAGCCATTGAATCAATAAATACCGCCGTTTTTGATGTTCTAAGAATTATAGCTTACAAAGAGCATACCGAGAAAGTCAAAATTGATGATCGTGAAATCACCGAGCGTTTATCGGTGGAATTTAATAAAATAAAAAAAGACGCCGATCATCTCTATAATGAATTAAAATTTTTGGCCGGACAGGAAGATTTGGAAAAAATAAATTACGCTTTGCTTGATTCGGATTTGCAAGCTCTAAAAAATAAACTTGATGAAACTTTTTTTGCCATAGATACCATAGCCGGAGAATTGGAGAACAAAAATTTTGAGCAGGTTTATAATAATATAAAATTTCATCGAGAAGCAGTCATTGAATTAAAGGAAAAAATTGCCGCACTGGAGTCTTAGAGATTGGTTGGAGAAGAACAAACCGAAGATTCTATTTCCCAAGATGAAAATGAAAAAATAGATTCCGAAAAAGAAGCGGAAGAAAATGCAGAAGAAGAACAAACTGAAGAAAATCCGGAGACCGGTGGCGAGAGCCAATAATTCCATTAGCAATCTAAGCCCAAATGGGGATTTAGATATTTAATTAATAAAATTTAAATCCTCTCTCCGCGTTCGCGGGGGAGGTGCGCAGCGGCTAAAAGGTCGAGATTCCAAAGCGGAGTCGTCTCTGCGTTGTTAATAAAATTAAAAGGGAGACTAAAACAAATTATGTCTAACGCTTTACGAATCGGAAAGAAAGCCTTTACCTACGCTGTTGTAGTAGCTACCATTGCTTGGGCTATCGGTTTGGCGGCTTTGATGCCTCTAACCGCTCAAGCTCAGACCATTTCCGCCGGCGATCTTATCAAAGCCAGCGGACCGGCTGTATACTACTACGCTTCGGACGGAAACAGGTATGTCTTTCCCAACCAAACAACCTATATGTCTTGGTATGAAGATTTTTCTTCAGTCAAGACCATTACCGACAGCGAATTGGCCGCTATCTCCATCGGAG
>CAYZWC010000076.1:0-5126 GCA_964482065.1 uncultured Gammaproteobacteria bacterium
TGTAGGACATTTCTATTTAATCCTATTAGGACATTATCACAAAATTTTTACAGAGTGGACCTGAGCCATAAATTTTAAAAAATAAATTTTTATAATTTATACTTTATGGCAAGGTTGACAAAACCGCAAAAATAAAATATACTATATTTTAATTAAACCCACCCGTCCGCCGATTCGCCCGTCTGCCGGCGAGGCAAGGTGGATAAGTAAAGATTTTTATAAATCGTGCCCAAAGTGTACCCGTAGCTCAATTGGATAGAGTACTTGGCTTCGGACCAAGTGGTTGCAGGTTCGAGTCCTGCCGGGTACACCTTGAGTGGGATGAAAAAAATAATGGATTTGCCCCGGCTCACGGGGCACCAAATAAGATAAGCCGGCAAGTCCTACCGGATGCACAAATGTAATTTGAAGTTTGCCAGATCATTCAACCTAACGGGCACACTTTAAGTGGAAATATATACACGAGTAAAAATATCCTTTATAAAGGATATTTTTATATTTGACAAATTTAGCGATAAATTATATAGTAAAAAATCAATTTACGCAATTTGACAAAAAAAGGGGAGAAAAAATGAATTTAGCAACACTTGGAATAGATATCGGTGGCGTCATTATTGACGACCGCACCAAAGAAAGCGGTAAAAAAAATTTTGAAGGCAACCCGAATTTTTTGGAAGTGCCTCAAATTCCAGGAGCCATTAAAACAATATCGGAAATCAGAGAAAGAAGATTTAAAAAAAATATCCATCTTGTATCTTCATGCAGCCAAAAAATGGAAGATCTCAGATGGACATGGCTTGGTTATCATAAATTTTTCGATCAAACCGGTATATTAAAAGAAAATGTTCATTTTTGCCGAACAAGAAAAGAAAAAGCTGATATCTGCTATAAATATGGTATCACGCATTATATTGATAATAGGCTGGAAATTTTATTTCTTATCAACACTTTGGTAAATGTACGTATCCTCTTTCGTCCCCGGGCCAGAGAAATGCAAAAATACCGGCAGTATTTACCTAATGTGAAACAAGTTTCCACTTGGGAAGAAGTACAAAAAATATTGCTGAATAGGGAGTGAAATTTGGATATTGTTATTATATTTAAAAATCCGGCGGAAAATAATATTTGGAGAATGCTCAGCGCACTTTCATTCGGCTTAATAATAATTATGGTTTTTGTTATAAAAACCAAAAAACCCGAAAACCACTAAAACAAAACCGCCCTACCAAACTATGGAGGGGCGGTTTTTACTTTTATTATCTGAAATTATGAGCTAAATAATTATTTTTCCGTCTCAATAAGCCCTTCTTTATCAAGTTTTTTAATGGCTTGCTCCATTGTCATCATTCCTTCTTTGGAGCTCGTGGCAATAACATTTTCAATTTGAGGGGTTTTTCTCTCGCGGATTAAATTTGCGACCGCCGGGGTATTTACCAAAATTTCTCTGGCAGCTACCCGCCCTCCGCCTTTTTTCAATAAAAGATCCTGGGAAACGACTGCAGCCAAAACCATAGAAAGCTGCAAACGAATTTGCCCTTGCTGACTTTCGGGAAAAACATCAATTATCCTATCAATGGCCTGAGCTGCTGAAATGGTATGCAAAGTCGTTAAAACCAAATGCCCGGTTTCCGCCAAAGTAAGGGTAAGGGCAATTGATTCCAAATCGCGCATCTCCCCCACCATAATAACATTAGGATCTTGACGAACCACGTGCTTCAATCCCGAAGTAAAAGAATTCATATCAACTCCAAGCTCTCGCTGTTCAATAATGCTTTTTTCATTTTTAAAAAGAAATTCTACCGGATCTTCAAGTGTAATAATATGTTCTTTTCTCTCTTTATTTATATAATCAATCATGGCTGCCATAGAAGTAGATTTTCCTTGCCCGGCCGCGCCCGTAAAAATAATAAGACCCTGCCGAAGCTTGGCCATGTCATAGAGAACTTCAGGCATTAAAACATCTTCCATTGTAGGTATCTCAGCCGGAATAATCCTCGCGGCTAAAGCCGGATTGCCTTTTTCAAAATGAAGATTAACCCTGAATCGTCCCACGTTCTTAACTTCATAAGAAATATCCAAATCTTTTTTTTCTTCAAATTCTTTTTGTTGCTCTTTGTTTAATACTCCGTAAATTAAATTTTTGGCTGCTGAAGCCGTAATCTTGGACTCCCCGGAAAGCTCGCTTAATTCTCCATCAACCCGGACCAAGGGTTTATTCCCCACAATTAAATGAATATCGGAAGCATCTTTCTTGGCCGCTTTTTTTAATAAATCATTTATAGCCATATTTAAATTTTAATTTAAAATTTTTAATTTACCAGCCTTTTTTCTCTAGAGCATTCTCCGCGGCGCGCATCTGAGCTTCTTGCTTGCTGGTTCCCGAACCGGTAGCGACCAAATCGCCACCCAAATAAGCTCCTATTTTAAACCGACGTGCATGATCCGGTCCGGTTTCGGAAATAACTTTATAACTTGGGGTATAACCTTCCCGCTCTTGCGCCATTTCTTGAAATTTACTTTTGGCATCAAGGTAAAGTTTGTGCTCCAAAATGTAGGGAAGTTTGGAAAGCAAATTTTTCTTTATAAAAGTTTCTGTTTTTCTTATTCCTTGATCCAGATAAATTGCTCCTATCAAAGCTTCAAAAGCATTGGCTAAAATATATTGTCTAGCTTTGCCGGATTTATCCTTGGCTTCCCCCTTGGACATCATAAGAAATTGTTCAATATCAAACTCCCGAGCCAGCTCGGCGAGCATTTTGGAATTTACCAAACTGGCTCGCCAATTGGTCAGTTCTCCTTCCGGATTTGGATAGCTTTTATAAAGATATTCGGTAACCGCAAGCTCCAAAACCGCATCACCTAAAAACTCGAGCCTCTCATTATGCCCGAGTTTAAATTCCGGATGCTCATTTATATAAGAACGGTGCACCACGGACTGCAAAAGAAAATCTTTATTTTTAAAAGTTATACCTAAATTTTTTTCCAATTTGGAAATATCTTTTGCCATAATATTTTTTATTGTTCTTTTGTTTCCTCCTTTTTGTCCTGAGCTTCTTCGGAAGATTTTTTCTCAGGCTTCTGCTTATCCACTTTTTTTATCTCTCCATTTTCTTCCATGTCTTTATAAATTGCTCCCAAAACTCCATTAACGAATTTGCCGGAAGACTCTCCTCCAAAACCTTTGGCCAATTCAATAGCCTCGTTAATGGCCACCTTGGAAGGAATATCTTTGGAAAATTTTAATTCATACACCCCTATACGCAAAACATTGCGATCCACCACGGTAATTTGCTCCAATGGCCACTCCGGAGCATAGGTTGTTATGAGCTTGTCTATTTTATCTATATTATCCAGCACTCCCCGCAAAAGATCCTCTGAAAAGCCTTCATCTTCAAGTCCCGGAGCAAACTCGGTTTTATTTTTCTCAAGTAAAGAAAAAAGATCTTTTTCTTTCTTGCCATTAAAATCCCATTCATACAAAGTTTGCATTACCACGGTGCGACCAAGGTGTCTATTGGACATAAATAAAAAAATTAAAATTTATTTTTCTGCTTTTTTAGAAGTTTTTTTAGTCTTTGGAGAAATAACCTGCTTACCGGCATACGCTCCGCAAAAAGAGCAAGCGGTATGAGGCAAAACGGCCTTGCCGCATTTTTTGCAAGAAGTTAAATTCTTTTTGCCCAAAGAAAAATGTGAAGCCCTCCTTTTCTTGGAACTCAAGGTTCTTTTCTTTTTCGGTACTGACATAAATTTGTTTTATTTTTATTGATTTAGCTATTTTTTAGAATATACCAATTCTCCGAATTTGGCAAGAACACCCCCTAAAAATCCAAACTAAACACAGCAGTGGATATTTCCCTAAATCCCAGAGATCTATAAAGTTCACGAGCGGCTTGACGCTTGACGCTGCTTGTTAGGTCCATTTTCCCGGCTCCGGCTTGTTTGGCTCGTCTCAAAAGCTCTTCGGCCAAAGCTCGACCGTAACCCTGACCACGAACTTCCGAATCAACCACCAAATCTTCCATACGGGAAATAACTCCCTCTACCGGAGTGCGGTAAATTATGGCCGCGCCAAAGCCGACCACTCTACCTTCATCCTCAGCCACCAGACAAATACAATTCGGATCGGAAAGAAGTTCGGAAATCCTAAAACGGGGCGAGCGGCCTTCGGTCAGCTCCAAAAGAAGTTCTCTAATCCTTTTGTCATCATTATATGTTATTTCTCTTATTTTCATAATAAATCAAGAAGTTAAGAAAACAAGGCCGAGTTTGGCCTCGTTTTCATTTTTATTCAAACTATATAAAAGTAATACTGGCAATAGTATCTCCCTTTTCTTTAAAGCTCATAAGCTTCACGCCCTGGGTGGCACGCCCCAAACTGGGTACGCTTTTGAAAGGCAACCTGATAACCTGGCCCTTGGTGGAAATAATTATCAAATCTCTTTCATCCTTGGCATTGGCCACTTCGGCAAAAATCATTTTGCCGGTTTTTTCGGTAATTTGGGCGGTCTTTATTCCTGAGCCGCCGCGACCCTGGGTTTTGTAGGATTTAAGGTTGGTGCTTTTGCCATAACCGTTTTTCATGGCCACAAAAAGCTCAAGCATTCCTTTTTTGACCATGGAGGAGGAAACAACATCCATTCCCACCACTTCATCTCCTTTTTTAAGCCTAATACCGCGGACTCCGGAAGCCGCCCGACCCATGGCCCGAACATCTTTTTCTTTAAACCTAATGGCTTGTCCGGAAGCGGTAGCCATTATTATTTCATCATTACCCGTGGAGGGGCTAACCCATTCCAAAGTATCTTCGTCTTTTAGCTTAATGGCAATCAACCCGGAGCTGCGTACTTTTTCAAAATCTTTAATATCGGTCTTTTTAATATTTCCCTTAATGGTAGCCATAACCAAATATTTATAGTCTTCAAGATCATCCATAGAAATCATGGCCGAGACTTTTTCATTGGGCGAAAGCTGGAGAAAATTTACAATGGCCTGGCCTTTGGCGGTACGGGAAGCCACCGGCACGTCATAAGCTTTGAGCTGAAAAACGCGGCCCCTGGTGGTAAAGAAAAGTAAATCTTTGTGCGTGGAAGTGGTAAGTAGCTGATCAACAGTATCTTCTTCTT
>CAYZWC010000077.1:0-5121 GCA_964482065.1 uncultured Gammaproteobacteria bacterium
AGTTTTTATCTTTGGCAAGCTGTTCTGTTAAATCAATTATTTGCCCGATATAATCGCGGCCATCCAAAATAGAGCATTTCATTAAAACCCAGCCACACCAACCACGAGTAGATGTAATTGAATGCGGCTCTTCGCCGTTTTCAATTCGCTGGTGCTCATTGTATTCATTTTTGGGATCTTCTGGGTCTTTGCCGTGCAGATATGGATCTGGATCATTGATAAAAACTTTTACAATTCGCAAAGCTTTTTTAATTTTTTTATTGCGAGCCAACCTTTCAGCAAACTGGACAAAAGCTTCCCGGGCCTGACTAAAGGATAATCTCTCAACGATTTTATCAATATCATCATTTAAATCAGTTAAAAATGGGTCAATAAACTCGGCATAAATTTTTTCCAATAAACCAACATCGTCTGATTGATCATTGCCTCCGTAATTAAATAAACTAAAACATAATATGATTTGCTGGTTCTTGGTTAGTTTTTTGTGTTTTGTAATCTGTTTAACAATCTCCAATCCTCGCTTGTTGTCTTTTTTCAAAATATCATACAATAGTCTAGCCACATCATAAGACTCAAAAGAATCTTGTTTATTGATAAAATATTCAGAATTAATAAATTGCTCAAACAAAGAAACAGCATATTCAAAATCGCTGTCAAAAATAGTTCTGATATTTTGAATTATATTCATCTCAAACCTAAATTTTTTATAATATTCTGGGTTCTTTAACCAATCTTGCAATGCCTTTTTAGCTTCTTTGTTTCCTTTATTTGCCAGCCCAGAAACAATTTCCTCTACAAAAACACTAACCGGCACCCCGTATTTATTCATGCTCACTTCAATTAATTTCCACTTCTTATCATCTGATATCTGGAAGTCGCCTCTTAAGGCCTGATAAATAAGATCTGATTTGTGCGGAATGCCCCGGCGAGAAAGTATAAATTCTTTCAATATCTCAAAAGCCTCATCTGATGTTTTTTTATCAGAGCTTTTATATCTTTCTAAAACAATTGGTAAAGCCGCCCGATTAAGAAAGTCTGGCCTATCTTCGGAAACTTCTGTGATCTTAATAATACAATTCTGTAATATAAAATTCCAAGCTTCATCGGTATTTGAGCTATAATAACATCCAAGTGCTGGCTTTAAAGCAAAATCAACGAAATGCCTATCAGCGACTCTATAATTATGTCCACAACAAGCAACACCACCACCACTTAATTCCCACCCACTAAATACTTCTTTGCCCTTATGTTTTCCATATAAAGTTTTGAATTGGGAAATAAATTGTTTCGTAAATTCTATAAAATTATTTTCAAAATCAAAACCAATATAAACTTTTATAATTTCAAAAATATCCCCAGGCGTATAAGTATCATAATCACCATCGTCGCTAACTAAATCAAAATTATTTTTTATTATCTCAATAATCTCTTTAACTTTGTCCGCCTTATTATTAACCCGATAAATTTCGAATAAACTCTTAAATAACTCTGATATTTTCTTTTTTTCACCGTCATATTTTCTTGTTGTATCATAATCTTTATATTCACCTTTCCGTGATCCCAAAATTTTTATTATAAAAGCAAAGACAATATCTGCTTGGCTAGGATATTTTTCTAAAACTTTTTTAAGAATTTCCAAGCCATGTTCCTGCATCATTCCATCTCTGAATAAGCCCATAAAATCATGGTAATGTTTGGAAAAGAAGTCTATAAAATACTTAGCATTGTCTTCTGAAATCAAGCTTTGTTTTTCTAAAATATGAAAAACAGAAAAACTATAATTATACCTCAAGAATGCTTCTAAAATCTTACCCCATTCACTCAAGACTATACTTTCTTTTTCCTCAACTTTCTTTATCATTAAAAACCCAAGCTGTGGTTTTGCTGTGATGGAAAAAAGCTCAGAACCCACAATATCTGTTGGCTTATTATTATTTACAAGCCTTAAAACATCTGAAATCTGTGCTTCCATTTTTTTACGCTCGTCATCATATTTACCAATATATTGAATTTCTTTCTCTTTGAAATCTTCTATCTTTTTAAAATATTCCTCGCGGGAAAATTCTGCACCTTGAGCCGATCTTTGAAATACCTCTCTATATAATATCTGATCAAGCAATTGTTCTAACCTCTGTTCTGGAATCCAGAATGACAGTGTGTCATTTAATAAACGCTGTGCTTCTAAATAATATGTTTTATCACTATCAATACCTTTTTGTTTTATCTCTGTTTTAGATAAAAGATTCAATAAGCTATCCGAGATGCCTTTTTCTTTAATCTTTTTCTTCAAATCTTCACTAAACTGTAAAGCTAATGGATTTTGGATTTGTTTAATAAACTCCAATAAAGACTGGCTTGCTTCAGTAGTGATAATTCTTATTTTATCCTTTTCTCTCACATTGTTTGCGTTCATTTTTTTTAATTCTGCCAAAACTAAGTCTAATGTTATTGGCTGAGATCTATATTTAACTTCGCAAATTATCTTATCTCCATTTTGAAAATATAAAGTAAAATCTTTCCAATCAAGGTCTTCCAAGTGAACATATAAAAAATCAGGGCGATGTAAAACATGCTCAAGAAACTCAATTAGTGCCATTTGAGTCTGAAAATCTAAGCCTTTAAAATTGTTTTGCCCAGAATTACTCATAATTTTATTTCAATCGAAAGTTTAGAATCAGGACAGTTAAAATCTCTTTCGGATAATTTTTTAAAAGGAATCGCTTTAAATTGTTCATCATTGACGCAAATCATAAGCTTTGTTTTTCTTTTCTGAAGTTTACTTTTAATCGCCATATATAAAGTTTCTGATAGAAAACAATGTCTTTTGTCTTCATCCATACGAAAGAAATTGTCAAGAATTTCAATAATTTGATCATTAGTTAATTTTTTTTCTTGGTTTATTTCAAACTTTGTTTGATTATTCGTCACAATATCTGCGGCTTCAATTTTTTGAGGCGACAACTTCGAATTAACAGAAGTTTGGTTTTCAATCTTAGCCTGCGGGAGAAAAAAAGCATTCATAATGTAAATTTTGTTATCACAGGAGCAAAAGCAATAGCTGCCAAGTTCCTTAATATCTTTAGTATTGTCAAATGACAATACACAATGTTTAAAATTTTTATCTCTAAAATATTTTAAAAGTTTGCTCGGCAATTTAAGCAAAAAAGACCTCACTCCTTCAATAAACAGAGAGAGTAAAAAAGAAACTAAAATAGTTATTATGGCCCCCAATTTAATATCCATTGTTTTCAACAATTTTAATATCCTCCTTAGTTAAGCCGTAAAGCTTATAAACCAGCTGATCAATTTGTCTCTCGTAATCAGCGACTTTGGCTTGTTTGGCGGAATTAGTTAAATAATCTTGGTCTTTAGTGATGGCAAGAATTTTATCAACAATTTTTCTAATCATCTTTTGATCCTGTTCCTTTGGGCTCACTAAAGGAATATCCAAAATTGGTTCTTTGTCAATTTGATAATTACTGCCCTGCATTTTCCCTTTATGTTTTAACCAAAAAGCTACCAATTTGGAGTTTAATAAAGCTGTTAAATATTTTTGATCCGTTCTCTTTGTTTTTATCACATAAAATGTAGCTGATACATAACTATCAAAATCAATATAGGTAAAAGTAGGTTCAATACACTTTCTTAAAACTATAATTTTTTCATCTTTAAAAAAGTATTCATCTCTTGCTCTATGGAGTCCGTAGGGGCCATTATCTGAAGTGATTACTTTTTTAAATTTATCAAAATGCTCTTTTATTTTTGGATATTCTTTTATTTTCTGTCCATCCCTAAAACTTGAATCTGTATAAATCACCCACTTTTTATTTTTAGATAAACAATTCCATCTGTGTAATTCTTTAGTGGTGTAGAATGGTTTAATTATGGACGACTCCTTCTTTGATAAATTCATTGCTTTTAACTCAGCGTCTTTAATAACGAAAATTCCCACTCCAATTTTATATTTTGATCTAAGTTTATTTTGACCTACTCTATTAAGATAATCCTGAGGACATACTATTCCTTGAGCAACCTCTTTAATGGGATCAAGTTTAAAATTACTTGCAAGCACTATTTTATTTAACACCGCCTCCACCTCTGTATCGCTAAACACAAGACTCTTGCCTAATAATTTTTTCCTCTCAATAAGAGGATTTAAGTATTGGCAATTTTTATTAATAGCTCTATTAAGTAGGTCGATAATATCATCTAAAACCGGCTTAGTGCTTACAATCCTTCTGTAATCAAAATTATATTTGTCTCGGCTTTTATCTTTCTCAAACATCATCACCATTGTCTGTATTCCGGCCGTCTCAAAAACTTTAAAATCTCCAAAGTCCAACAATGCTAAAATTTGGGCATCCTGTATTACTTTATCGCGCATTTTTGAGGCACCATAACTTGTCACCCAATTATTTTGAGCTATAAAAGTTACAACTCCTTCATTTCTGACTAAATCAATACCCCGACAGGCAAACATATACCAAAGGTCCATTTTACCCTGATAATAAAGTGAATTTCTTAAACCATCAAAAGCACTCTTATTTACATACTCTTTAACATAAGGCGGATTAGCTATGACCACATCAAAACCTTTTTTCTTATGGAATACTTCAGAAAAGTAAATCTCAAAGTCAAAGTCCTTGCGGCCGTTGGTAATTTGATTGATTAGTTCATCAATCTGCTTTTTATACTCCTGCTTTTTAGCAGTATTAGTCTCGTTAAAGAATAACGGCTTTAACTCTTCCAGCTTGCTGAATAAATTAGCATTAAAAAGATTTTTCTCAACCCCTAAAAGCGAATTGCCACAAACAATTTTATAGTCCAAGTTAGGCAAGGGCTTGATTTGCTTTATATCCGCCTCGTCAACTACTAAAGAAAGCCATAAACGAAGCTTGGCGATTTCTACAGCCCCGGGATCAATGTCTACGCCATAAAGGCAGTTTTGAATAGCATGGCGTTTGAAGTTATAAACTGTTCTGTTTTTCTTATCTTTAAAAAATGGGGTTAAAGCGCTCCGGGCCCTGATAATCTCATTCATCATGCCAACCAAGAAAGCGCCAGAACCAACAGCCGGGTCGCAGACTCTAATATTGGTTAATTTTTCATCTATGGCTTTGG
>CAYZWC010000078.1:0-4960 GCA_964482065.1 uncultured Gammaproteobacteria bacterium
AATTTCGCCAAGTATGACATTTCTATTTGGCTCAAAGTATGACATTTCTAAATGCTCTTGACAGAGGATAGGTAAAACTTGCTATTAGCGCCCGTTTTTGTTAAAATAAGCTTAAATTAGCAATGAGATGGTCGCAAAATCATCTCTACTGCAATTTGTTATTTTTAGCCAATACTTCGTCAAATTGGCGCGTAATGATTTTCACCGTAATGCTATTACGCTTCAAATCATTTCGTTGATTTTCCTCGTCTTGACTAAAAATACCTAAATTTCGTGACAAGATGGTTTTACGGCCATCTCAAATATTATGAAAGAATTGCCAAAGGCATACGAGCCAAAGAAATACGAAGATAAAATTTATGAAAAATGGGAAAAATCGGGACTTTTTAATCCCGATGTTTGTATTGAGAAAAAGATAACAAGCGAGAAGAAGCCGTACTTCAGCATGGTGCTTCCTCCGCCGAATGTGACCGGCACTTTGCATATGGGGCATGCGGCAATGCTTGCCATTGAAGACATTATGGCTCGCTATCACAGAATGAAAGGCGAGCGGACTTGGTGGATTCCGGGGACAGACCATGCGGCCATTGCCACACAAACCAAAGTTGAAAAATTGCTTTTGGAAAAGTCCGGGAAAACCCGCGCGGAGATCGGCCGGGAGAAATTTTTGGAAGAAGTTAGGAAGTTTGCCAAAGAGTCACATGACACCATCATCAATCAAACCAAGAAGATGGGCGCTTCGCTTGATTGGGATAATGAAGCCTATACTTTGGACGAAACCCGTTCCCGCGCGGTGCGAATGGTTTTTAAGAAAATGTATGACGACGGATTAATCTACCGCGGTAATAGAATCGTAAACTGGTGCCCGCGCTGCCATTCCACTTTGGCGGATGATGAAGTGGAATACAAAGAAACAAATGCCAAACTTTATACTTTTAAATACAATAAAGATTTTCCGATTAGTATTGCCACTACTCGTCCGGAAACAAAATTGGGGGACACGGCGGTTGCGGTCAATCCCCAAGACAAAAGATACAAAAAATTCATCGGTAAAATTTTTGATGTAAATTTTTGTGGCCAAGATTTAAAGATAAAAATTATCGGCGATGATGAGGTTGATATGAATTTTGGAACCGGTGCCCTTGGCGTTACTCCGGCACATAGTCAAGTTGACTTTCAGATGGCTGAGAAAAATAAATTGGAAGTTAAAAAAGTTATTGATGAAGACGGCAAGATGATTAATGTGCCCAAAGAATTTATGGCTCTGCCGGCCAAAGAAGCGGGCAAGAAAGTCGTTGAATGTTTAAAGAAAAATGATCTATTGGAAAATGAAGAGGATATTAAACAGAATATTTCTGTCTGCTATCGTTGCGGATCAGTCATTGAACCGCTCACTTCCGAGCAGTGGTTTATTAATGTTAATAAAAAAATCAAAGTCAAAGGCAATAAGTATTTTGAAAAGGGCGCTTCTTTAAAAGAAGTTTCCTTGAAAGTTGTCCGTGACGGCGAAATTAAAATAATTCCGGATCGCTTTGAGAAGATTTATTTCAATTGGATGGAAAATTTGCATGACTGGTGCATTTCCCGCCAAATTTGGTTTGGCCATCAGATACCGGTTTGGTATAGATTAAATAGTGATATTGCGGAAACTTATAAACAAAATCCGGAAGAACACAGGCATTTTCTTGATAGTGAATCAAGAATTAAAGTGTCAGAAAAAAATCCGGGCGATGAACACGATAAAGATTATTGGATTCGTGACCCTGATACGTTAGACACCTGGTTTTCTTCCGGGCTTTGGACCTTTTCTACCATGCTTGAAAAGAAAGATTATAAAACCCTGGAAGAATGGATAAAGTATTCCCCGAAGATTAAAAACTATCATCCAATAACAGTGATGGAGACCGGATATGATATTATATTTTTCTGGGTGGCGAGAATGATTCTTATGACCACTTATGTTTTGGGCGAGATTCCTTTTCGGAATGTTTATCTGCATGGCCTTGTCCGCGATGAAAAAGGTCAGAAGATGTCAAAGTCGCTCGGCAATGTCATTGATCCCCTTGATATGATTAAAAAATACGGAGCGGACGCCACGCGTTTGAGCCTCGTGATTGGCTCTACACAGGGCAATGAAATGAAGCTTAGCGAAGAGAAGATTGAAGGGTTTAAGCATTTTACCAATAAATTATGGAACATTGCGAGATTTATATTGAGCAATGTTAAAGATGTAAAAGTTAATAAAAATTTAAAACCCAAGACTTTGGCAGACAAATGGATATTAGAACATTTAGAAAATTTAAAATATATGGTTAATGATGCCGTAAAATATTATGGATTTTCTTATGCTTTTGAATCAACGAATGGTATAAGAAATTTTATGTGGGATAAATTAGCTGATTGGTATTTAGAATTTTCTAAACGCCAAGGTACTAATGATCCTATTTTAATTTATGTTTTAGAAAATCTTTTAAAATTACTCCATCCCTTTATGCCTTTTGCGACGGAGGCAATTTGGCAAGAAATGGATAAAGAAAAG
The DNA here is from genome assembly GCA_964482065.1 of uncultured Gammaproteobacteria bacterium. Lineage (GTDB taxonomy): Bacteria > Patescibacteriota > Patescibacteriia > JAQUQO01 > JAQUQO01 > CAYZWC01. The sequence continues at coordinate 2,540 of CAYZWC010000078.1, forward strand.
ATGTTGCTCGTATCAGAATGGCCTAAAGACCAAGGGATTATAAATTTATCACAGGTTAATGTAGACTTTGGGATGATTCAGGGGATCATAAACAGTATTAGATCTTACAGAAGTGATTACAACATTCCCTTTCAACGAAAATTACAAATTAAAATTTATGCCAAGCCCAGATTAGGTCTAACTAAAGAAAATATAGATGTGCTCAAAGATCACAGCGATGTCATAAAAGATATGGTTGGAGTGGACGATTTAGTTATTACTGAAGAAAAAATTCAACAAGAAAAAGGATGGATACATTTTGATTATATTGTTAGTGTGTATATTAACCTTGGTAATGTTATTGACTTCAAAAAAGAACAAGAAAGAATAAAAGGGGAGATTGATAATTTGGATAAATACAAAAAGGGTTTGGAAAAGAAATTACAAAACAAAGCCTTTACCGAAAAAGCGCCTAGGGAAGTTGTGGAACAAGAAAAACAGAAATTAAGCGAAGCAGAGGAAAAGCTCAAAAAATTAAACGCGCAATTAAAAAGTTTAAAATAATAATATAATGAAGGAGCGACGACGTCGTCGCTCCTTCAAAACATTTCAAGGAGGGGAAATGAGTAAAATTAAATTGCACCGTGATTCACAAAAGCGTTTTTATGGAGAAGATTTTATTTATTTCATAACAACAAATGTAGATAACCGGTTACCGTATTTTAAAGAAGAAATATTTTGCGATTTGTTCATTGATTGTTTAAAATTTTGCAAGAAATTAAAAAAGTTTGAATTATATGCTTTTGTAATAATTCCCAACCATATTCATTTATTATTAAAGCCGAGCGATGAATACAATATTTTCGAATTGATGAGATCGTTAAAAACAAATTTTTCCCGAGATTTAAATTATGTTTTGGGTTACAATAATGAATCGTCATCGTGCAATGAAGGCGCGGTGGCGCCACCGCGCCTTCAATCAATGCAATCATCATTACAAAATAAAAAACAAAATTTTCCAAAATTTCAATGGCAAAAATCATACCACGATCATGTAATTCGCGGAGAGCGGGATTTTAATGAGCATTTATTATATATATGGTGGAATCCGGAAAAACATAATATAATAGATAAGTGGGAAGAATATGAATATTCATCCTATAAAAATTTTCAAAATTTAATAAATGATATTTAAATCTTATGGAAAAGAAAAATAAAGTTAGAGTGATTATTTATTCATTGCTTATTTTGTTTGTGATTATAATTGCTGCGCTTATGTGGTATATTTTTAGTCCGATGAACGGTTGTTATATAAAAATTTCTTCTCCGTTTGGACCTGGACTAAGCGTTGATGGATTCACAGACCCTGTTTATGATAAAAATGGAAATTTTATATGTAATGCTAGTGGCGGCATAACCGGAAAGGGTAATTGTGAATTTTCAACTGCAAAATGCGAAAAAAGATAATAATTTTTTATGAAAAATAACACACAAAAAATTGAAGAAGTTTTAAACCGCGCGGTGGAGAATGTTTACCCTTCAAAAGGGGATCTGGAGAAGGTTTTAAAAACCGAGAAGAAGCTGCGGATTTATAACGGCATTGACCCGACAGGCCCCTCGCTTCATATCGGCCATGGCGTGGTTTTGCAGAAGCTGCGCGAATTACAGGAACTTGGCCACCAGATTATTTTGCTCGTTGGAGATTTCACGGGTATGATTGGCGACCCGACAGATAAAACCGCTACCCGCCAAAAGCTCACCCGCAAAGAGGTTCTTGAAAACTGTAAGAATTACAAAAAGCAGGCTGGGAAAATTTTAGATATGAAGAAAACGGAGATTAAATACAACAGCAAATGGCTTGGTAAAATAAAGTTAGATGATGTTGTAGAGCTGTCTTCGGAATTGACCGTCCAGCATTTGCTTGAACGCGATATGTTTGAAAATAGGATGAAAGAAGGCAAGCCGATTTACCTCCATGAATTTTTATATCCGCTCATGCAGGGTTATGACAGCGTGGCTATGGACGTAGATATGGAAGTAGGCGGCAATGACCAGACTTTTAATATGCTTGTCGGGCGGGAAATGATGAAGCGCCGTGGCAAAGAAAAATTTGTTTTAACCACCAAGCTTTTGACTGACCCGACGGGGAAGAAAATGGGCAAGAGCGAGGGCAATATGATTACGCTCGATGATTCTCCGGAAGAAATGTATGGAAAGGTGATGAGCTGGCCGGATACTTTGATGCCTTTGGGCTATGAAATTTGTACGCGCATACCTATGGACGAAGTAAAGAAGATTTTAGCTGGTGATCCGCGCGATTCCAAGATGCGTTTGGCGCGGGAAATTGTCTCCACTTACCATTCACAAAAAGACGCGGGAAAAGCCGAGGAGCATTTTGTAAATTTATTTCAAAAAAATAAAGTACCCGATGATGTAGAGGAA
>CAYZWC010000079.1:0-4929 GCA_964482065.1 uncultured Gammaproteobacteria bacterium
GTTTATTTTTAATCCTAATGAACTGTTAACAAGGTTGTGAAACTTTACAAATATTCAATATTTCAATATTTTATTTTTCTAATATCCGAATAAAAACAATTTGGTAAAAATTTTACTTTTGGCAAAACGAACAATACACCGTTCCCCTTCCTCCGACTTTTGTCTTCTTCAAAACATGGCCGCATTTTTTGCACTTCTCCCCTCCCCGTCCGTAGACTTTCAGCAAGGGAACAAAATTTCCTTTTTTGCCCTCGCTGTCAACATAATTGCTAAAAGAAGTGCCCCGGCGCTCAATAGCTTTTTTTAAAATTTTCTTTATATTTTCGTAGAGTTTCTTCGCTTCTTTATCGGAAATTTTTCCCGCCCTTCTCATCGGCCTAATTCCGGCGGCAAAAAGAGATTCGTCGGCGTAGATATTGCCGATTCCCGCAAGAAGCTTTTGATCCATTAAAACTTGCTTGATTTTTGATTTTTTCCTCTTTTTCAAAATTTGTTTAAATTTTTCCAAACTAAATTGACCACTCAAAGGTTCAATTCCAAAATCCTCTAAAATTTTTTCCAAGTCACCCCGGTCAACCAACTTCATATATCCAAATTTGCGCACATCATTAAAATACAAGACACTGTCATCTTTGAAATAAAAACTTACATGAGTAAACTTATTCGGCAAATCACGCACGCCGGTAATCGGATGGCCACCAACGACAATTTTTCCTTTTTTGGGACTATAAACAAGCTGACCGGTCATTTTCAAATGAATCAGTAAAAATAAATCTTTATTTATTTTAATTATCAAAAGTTTGGCGCGGCGCTCTACGTCTTTAATTTTACCGCCGATTAATTTTTTACGGGCAAGAGAAAAACGAGGGGTAAACATTTTGGGAGTATCGGTTATAATCTCCGCAATTTGTTTGCCCCTTATTTTTTTATTCAAATCTCTTTTTATTGTCTCCACTTCCGGCAATTCCGGCATATTATCTCTTAAAAATTTTCTTTAACTTGGCCTTTAGGCTATTTTCATATTTTATTTCATAATCAGGTTCGGTTTCAATTCCCAATTCGGTTCTCATTACTTCCTGATAAATATCTTCTCGGCTCACAATTCCCACCACTTTCCCCTCTTCCACTACCGGCAATCTATTGATTTTTTTTATAATCATTATGGCTCCGGCTTTCATAATGGGATCGGTCGGATTTATTGTCTCCACGTCAGCGGTCATAAAATCATCCACTATCATATTTTTCACCTCATCGGCGCGACTTTTTAAATCCTTAAAATTATCCGGAGAGTTTTTATACGCTTCTTCATAACGCGGATAAAACATTCTATAAACATCCTTTTCAGAAATAATGCCGACCAGCTTTTCTTTTTCATCAACCACTAAAAGCCCGCTAATTTGATTTTTAAAAAGCTTCATGGCAACTTTTTCCAAAGTCGCTCCTTGCTTAACGGTGATGACATCTTTGCTCATTACTTGGCTTACTAACATATGGTTATTGATATTGTTTATTTTTATTTAACTCCCCTCTTCGAGCCTCAGGCCTCATGGCCAATGGCCCGCCGGCGAAGAGGCGGATATTTATATAAGAGGGTTACCGGTCATTTCGTCGGGCTTTTTTATATTCATTATCTTCAAGGTCGTAGGAGCAATATCGGAAAGCATGCCCACCGGCTGCATTAAGGAAAGATCGGCTTCTCCCGTATCGGGAAGCCCGGCTGATTTTCCTTCAAACTGTTTGCCAATAATTATAAAAGGCACGGGATTGGTGCTATGCTCTTTATCAATATCTCCTGTCTGTAAATTTACCACTTCTTCGGCATTACCATGATCAGCGGTAATAAGCGCTACTCCATCTTTTGATAAAACCGCGTCAACAATATCTCCGGTCAGCTTATCGCAAGTCTCAATCGCTTCTATACTTGCCTCCAAATCGCCGGTATGGGAGACCATGTCCGGATTGGCAAAATTCAAAACTATAAAATCATACTTATCGGTATTTATTTCCTTGATAACCCGAGAAGCGATCTTTTTGGCGCTCATTTCCGGCTTTTTATCATAAGAAGCCACTTTGGGCGAAGGTATAATAACCCGGTCTTCTCCTTTGAAAGGTTCTTCTTTTAAAGCATTAAAGAAAAAAGTAACGTGAGCGTATTTTTCTGTTTCGGCAATATGGAGTTGTTTTAATCCCGCCTCGGATATAACCCTGGCCAGAGGATATTCTATAACTTGATCCGGAAAAGCCACCTTAACGCCGTATTTTTCAAATTCGGCGTCATATTGCATCATGGTGGCAAAATACAAATCTTTAATAAATTTAGAGCGTTCAAATTCTTTAAAATCAGGATTGGTAAAAGCCTCAGTAAGCTGGCGGGCGCGATCGGCTCTAAAATTGAAAAAAACAACCGCATCGCCATCGTCAACCGTGGCTACCGGCTCATCTTTTTTATCGGTAATGACCGTCGGCACAAATTCCTCATCATAAATTTCTTTTCCATAAGAAGTCTCTATGGCTTTTATTGGATCATCATATTTTTCTTCAGACTTTCCCTCGGTTATGGCAAGATAAGCTTTTTCGGTCCGATCCCATCTTTTGTCCCGATCCATGGCATAATAACGCCCGGACAAAGAAGCTATTTTTCCCACTTTGTATTCTTTCATCTTTTTTTGCAGCTCTTTTATGAACCCAAGTCCGGAATTATAAATGGCATCGCGACCGTCCAAAAAAGCGTGTATATAAACCTCCTTGAATTTTTCTTTTTTGGCCAGCTCCAAAAGCGCGAACAAGTGCTTCTCGTGGCTATGCACCCCTCCTTCGGAAACAAGTCCCATATAGTGCAGCTTGGATTTGTTTTTCTTGGCATGTTTAATGGCGCCCAAAAGCACATCATTTTTAAAAAAAGCTCCATCTCTTATTTCCTTGTCAATTCGAGGCATTTTTTGATAAAAAACTTGCCCCGCGCCGATATTTAAATGTCCCACTTCGGAATTTCCCATTTCACCCCAAGAAAGCCCCACTTCCTGACCGGAAGCTATAATGGGCATGGCCGGATAGGTTTTTATAAACTTATCCATATTTGGAGTATCCGATTTGGCAATGGCATTTCCTTCCACCGGCGGAGCAATGCCCCAGCCGTCAAGAATTATTAAAACTACGGGTTTTGGCCTGTCTGATTTTTTTTCTGACATATAAAATAAAATATTAATTTAATAATTTAACAAAAGCAATTATTATTATATTGTTAAATTATTTTATAAAAAGCTGTTACCGGTCATTTCATCAGGCTTTTTTATATTCATTATCTTCAAAATCGTAGGAGCAATATCTCCCAATTTTCCCTGCGCTCGCAATTTTTTGTGTTTATTAATCTTATAATCTTTGCCAATAACAATCAAGGGTACGGGATTTTCCGAATGTTCGGTTATAACCTCTCCGGTTTCCTTATTATGCATTTCCTCAACATTGCCATGATCGGCGGTAATTATGAGCACTCCGCCTTTTTTGGAGACTTCTTTTTCTATCTCTTCCATACACTGATCCACGCTTTCCACAGCTTTCTCAGCAGCTTTAATGTCACCCGTGTGGCCCATCATATCCGGATTGGCAAAATTAATTCCTATAAAATCGTATTTGTCTTTTTGGAAACGCTTTATCACCTCATCTTTTATCTTAAAAGCCGACATTTCCGGCACTTCATTATAGCGAGCGGTTTTTGGAGAAGGTATTCTCTTTCTTTCTTCTCCAAACTGGGTATCAGCATGGCCGCCATTGAAAAAATAAGTAATATGGGCAAATTTTTCGCTTTCGGCAACATAAAACTGCTTATAACTTTTAAGCACTTCCGGCAAGGCGTTTACTACATCGCGACTCGGGAAAGCGGTTAATATATGCGGCAAGTCCGGGCCAAAATCGGTAAGGGCGCAAAACCGTATGTTTTCCGGTTTATTTTTCCGCTTGAACGTGCCGTGATTTTGTTTTTCAAAATTGGGCTGCACAAAGGGCTTGGCAAGCTGACGGGCGCGATCACTGCGGAGATTAAAAAAGATAATAACGTCATTATCATCTATGGTCGCCAAAGGCTTATGATTTTTGGTAATTACCGTCGGGGCTATAAATTCATCGCTTTCCCCGCGATTATAAGCACGAAGTATGGCTTCCCCCGCGGAAGGCGCGATAAGCCCTTCTCCATTAACCAAAAGATTATAAGCTTTTTCGGTCCTATCCCAATATTTATTTCTGTCCATAGCATAAAATCTTCCAATAATGGAGGCTATTTTCTGCTCCGGATACATATGTTTCTTTAACTTATCCAAAAGCTTGGGAGCGGCATAGGGAGATGAATCTCGGCCATCCGTAAATAAATGCAAATATGTTTTTTTTATTCCCTGCTCGTGCGCCAAATCAAGCAAAGCGTATAAATGATCCGGAGAAGAATGCGCGCTTTCGCCATTGGAGAGGAGTCCCATCAAATGTAGTGTGGTTTTGTATTTTTTGGCATGTTTTAAGGTTTCCAAAAAAGCCGTGTTTTTGAAAAATGTGCCGTCCTGTATAGATTCCGAGATATAGAGAGTATCCTGCTTTACAATCCGGCCGGCGCCTATATTCATATGTCCGGCCTCGGAATTCCCCGCCTGCCCGTGATGCAAACCCACATAACGCCCGTGAGTCCAAAGTTTGCTGTGAATATATTCCTTCCAAACACGGTCGTAAAATTTGGTATCAGCACGATCTATGGCATTGCCGTTTTTGGGGGCAATTCCCCAACCGTCAAGAATTATTAAAACTATAGGTCTTTTATTTTTATTGTGAATCATAAGCTAATATAAACGAATTATTTGCTAATATTATATAAATAATTATAACAATTTAGCTGGGTCTGTTCAAGTCCATGAACATAATTCACACTTAATTAATTCTAATTTGTAAGGT
>CAYZWC010000080.1:0-4831 GCA_964482065.1 uncultured Gammaproteobacteria bacterium
AAGTATGACATTTCTAAATGGCTGTACTATGACATTATCATATGGCTACGACATCTTTATTTTTCCTATTGACAACTTCCATCAAAAGATTTAATATAAAAAAGATCTGCTGTTTACAAATTAATAAGGAGGGTAATAAATGCTAATCACTGTTTGTTGTGATTGTTGTGGAAAAAAATTTCAAGTATCTAAAAAAAGACTCAACGCCAAAGAGCCACTTCGCTGTCCAAAATGCCGAAGCAAACAAAGGAGGAGCTAAAAATGGCTTTAATTAGCCTTTCTTGTTGCCGATGTAAGCAAGAATTCATGGCAACGGATGGGATCTTGAAAAAAGATGGGTTCATAATGTGCCCAAACTGCTTGGAAATAGCCAGTGGCGTGCTACAAAATACCGAAATTTACGAAATTTTAAACCCCAAAGGAAGAAAAAATGCCAAAAATGATACTAATATGCCCACATTGTAACAAAAAAACAGTGCTTCCTGCAGGAATACACGAAATTGGCCCCGGTATTGAATGCCCACGGTGTGGAAGGGAGATTAAAATCGAAAAACACACCTCACCGGCAACAGACAAATCCGAAAAAGATGGAAAAAATTCATGAATCTCCCGGATCTCACATGATTTTGAATTTTAAAAACCAAAACCGCTGATAACTGCCAAAACCGAGCTAAAAACGGCGGAAAATTCTGCGGAAAGCACCACAAACCAGAAGATAAGTAAAAAACAACGATTTTTTTACCAAAAGAGGGCTTTAAATAGGGCCTTCTTTTTTATTTCAAACAAAAAACCGCCAAAAAGGCAGGTTTTTTCTATATTATTCTATATTCTACATTCCATATTATATATTTATAGGCCTAACAGAGAGTCGTCAGGTCATCCAGTCATTCGACCGAACGCGTCCGACCCAATAAGAACTACCGTCTCCGCAACCCGCCTGCCACCGCCTGTGGACCTAGGGAGAATCGAACTCCCGTCTCCACAATGCGAATGTGGCATCTTACCACTGGACCATAGGCCCACGGGCCATGGCGGGCAGGTGCGAATGCTAATCAATTGAAAATTGTTAATTGATTCTGGTGTCCTCACCAGGAGTTGTCGAGTCATCCGACCCGATAAAAACCTTAGCTTGTGCTCCCAGTAGGAATCGAACCTACATCTAGGCGTTAGGAGTGCCTTGTTCTATCCATTGAACTACGGGAGCCGGATTATTGCTATAATTATTATATATTTTTAAATCTATATCTATAACAACTTGTCCGCCGAAGAGGCGGATAACAATATTCTATACTTGGTGCCCTCAGGAGGAATTGAACCCCCATCTCAAGCTCCGGAAGCTTATGTTTTATCCTTTAAACTATAAGGGCTCAGGTATTGCGGGCAGGTATCCATTAAACTATAGAGGCCGATATTTTAAATATGAAAGTCTAATAAGCTTAGCACAAAAGAAGAATTAAATCAATACTCACGGCTCCAAACTCATGACTCATGACTCAAAATGTTTCACGTGAAACATTTTTAAGACAAAATATCCCAATATTCATCGGGAATAAGAAAATTTACACTAACATTAGTATAAAACAAGTGTCGTAAAATATATTAGTATAAGCTTTCCTTAATAAAAACCGGGGTACCGAGCCGCGCCCAATCATAAACAAGCTTGGCCGGTCCCACCCCCAAACGAACGCAGCCATGAGAAACGCGCTGCCCAAGGTGATTTTGACCTTCTTTTATACCTCCCGGCCATTCAGGCAATTCATGTATACCAAAATATCCATGCTGGAGCGACATCCACCATGGCATCCATAAACCGTAATTTGCTGACCAGGCCTTGGGGTGTTTATTGTCAATTTGAAATTGTCCTAAGGGTGTTGCCATATCATAAGTACCGGTAGAAACAAGGTATTCGCCCAAAATGGCCAATCCCGAAGAAATGCGTAATCTTTGCTCTTTAATGCCAATTTCAATCTTTTGTGGCAAAAGGGCTTGGCTGTCGGCATTTCTTGGATCAAAACCGTGATAAACCTCGTCGCCGTCCAAATACCCATCTCCATCCGTATCCGCTTTGCCCAAATCAGTTCCTATAACCCGCTCCAACTTATCATGCAAACCATCTTTATCATAATCATACTCCCATAGGCGCAAGCCGGCGGCATGGGGGCTGTAGTTATTCTTTATTTCATCAAAATCGGAAAAACCATCGCCATCGGTATCGGCGCTCTCGGGATTTGTATAATAAACATTAATCTCGTCCTCATCGCTCACTTTGTCTCCGTCCATGTCCGCGGCCAGAGCCGGGGTAGAGAAGAGAAGCAAGAAGAAAATTGTCAGCCAAAAATACTTCATATTACAGACATCTTACCAAAATTTTTTGGTTTTGAAAAGGTTAAAATAGTATAATAAATAAGGCAAGATAGGGGATGAAATTAAGTTTTATGGCAAATCACAAAACAGCTATTTAAAAATTAAAAATATTTTAATCATAATTTAAAAAATAAGCCACTCTATTGAAATATCCACTTGATAAAATTATCTAAATTTTGTAAAATAAAAATACCAGTAATTTCGCTGGCAACTTAATGCAGGAGGATACTATCTGCATGAATGTCTTGAAGAGCGTCGTAGCGACTCTGAACAATACCGACCATACCTGAGCGTATACCACGCAAAAAAGTTCCGGGCGGGTAAAAACAGGTTAGTCCCGCCAAGAATCCACGCATGGCAGCAAACAAAAGGATGCGGCTTTATAAAAGCGCGACCGAAAAACCCATCTGACGATGCCGCTGCCCATCGTCTCTTTTTTTTATTTAAAAAAAATCCGCCCAAAAGCTAATCTGGACGGATATTGCTGAATTGGTGAAAAATATTATTAAATTATCCAAACCTCCTCATTAGGATCAAATTCCTCCTTGCACCCCTCACCAATCCAAAAAGGCTTAGTATAATCCGTCCTAACCTGAACGTGAAATCTTTGGTCAAGCTTAAAAAATATCCTGCCATCATACCTCTGATAAACGCTTCCGCTACCGGGAAGATTGCCTATGGTGGCAATGCGAGCCACGGCCTCTTGCGGCGACTTACCGGCGAATTTTTCGGGCTTTTCCAATTTGGTCATTAACAAAGCAATTTGAATAATTATTTTTTCATATAAAAAATGTAAAAAATCGGTCAAAATACTCATGCCAAAAACCCCCCTTATCCATTTCTTCCAATTACAAGATAAAAATATTACAAAATTATACTCTTGTCAAGTTAAAATTTATTATTAAATTCGGCTCTTGCCATAATTTAAATATATGCTATACTAAAATCATCTTAAAAAATTTTAAAGTAAAGCAGAAAAATTATGCCGATTAAAAAATCCGCGAAAAAAGCCTTGAAGCAGGCAAAAAAGAAAACCGCGAAAAATAAAGGCGTCAAAGACAATATACATTATTTAATGAAAAAAACAGTAAAAGAAATTGAAAAACAAGAAAAACAGGCTGAAGATACTTTGAAAAAATACATTAAAGCTATAGACAAGGCTGTTCAGAAAAAAATATTAAAGAAAAATACCGGCGCCAGAATGAAATCCCGAATCATTAAAAAATTCAACAAAATTGTGAAAAAATAAATAAAAAATCCTCTGTTCCAACGGAGGATTTTTTGTATTCATAAACGCAAAGCCGCTACATTATCAATTATCTTCATTTTTGCTATAATTAAAGCATAACAATTAAACATAGCTTATGAAAAAGCATAGCACCATAGTGCTTTTGATAGTACTTTTGTTGATTTTGATTATCGGCGCTTTTTTTGCCATTGATTATTTTGAAAATAAAAAAGGCGGTGATATATATGATGTTTTTAAATTAAAAGAGAATGAAGAAGAGGCTTCAAAAATAAATCCGGATAGCTTATCTTATGTGAAATTTACTTCCGAAGATGAAAAATTTACAATTAATTATCCGGAAAGCTGGATAAAATCTGAAATAAAAGATCTTTCGCAAGTAGCCTCCAAAGAAGTGGTGGAAAAATATAATTTGGAAATGCCGCTTATGATAACTTTGCCGGCAGCGGGAAAACTGGTACAGCTTGCCGTTACCAAATACGAATTTGACGCCGTCAAAAAAATAGACACCATCATCGAAGAGCTTATGGGAGACACTGAAGTCCAGGGGGTAAGCGCGGAGATAATATCTAAAAAAACCAGTGAAGATCTGGCGGATTTTGAAGCAAAGTACACACAAAACGGCCTTAATCTACATTCCAAAGAAAAATTATTTCTTTTGCCCACCAAAGAAAATACTCGCATTGGATATGTAGCAAGTTTTTTAACTTTGGAAAAAGATTGGAACGAATATGAGAAAGTGGCTGATTTTATAATATCATCAGCCCGGGCCGAAGGCGTTGAAGAAATCGGCAATGTGGTAGAAGGCGAAAAAAAATTTGGGGGATATCTATCCGAGCTTTATCTGGCCAAGCTGCCCCGCGGCCAATCACTGGAATCAACTTCAAGCGGAGCACCCGCGCCCGCCAACCAATTTGATTTTTCCGAAGACCAATTCTGCGCCATAGGCTTTATTATAAAACCTTACGAAGAAGCGCAAGCAAAAATATACAAGGCCGGAACCAATAATATGGTTTTTGCCGACGACCCCATGGACTTGGGTACCGGAAAATTTGGCGGCTGCCAAAAAATGGCTTTGGAACCGGGTACTTATGATTTTAATATGTATTTTGACGGAAACTTGGCGGCCAGCATTCCTTTTTATGTAAAATAATTTTAATAATAATTTAGGGTCTTGCCCAGCAAATTATGATATAATTGCTGGAAAGACCTATGAAATAT
>CAYZWC010000081.1:0-4812 GCA_964482065.1 uncultured Gammaproteobacteria bacterium
CTATATTATGCCACAAATCTCACTTTTTAGCCCCACCAAAATGTCTAGTTACTCATGTATTATAATTCTTCAGCTATAATTCCATAAATTTTGCTGCCGGAAAGAAGATAAATCTGTTTATCCGCTTCATTAACGGCGAAATCGCGCAAATCACTAAATTTTTCTGAAAAGTATTGGATTACCAGTTTGCCGTTTTTGTCATAAACTAAAATTCTTTTTTCTCCCGGATCGAGTATATAGATATATTTATTTCCGCTGCCTGTAAAAATTTTTAAAGGATTTTTCCATTTTGGATCCGGCTTGCTTATACTGAAGTTGTCTTTGGTTCCGCCGGTCATTTTTATAACTTCACCGTCCTTTTTTAATAAATATATGGATCCATCAACGGCCAACGATACGGCGTCTCGTATATTTATATTTTCCCTAAGCCAGCCCGTTCCTCTCGTGTATCCGGACAAAGCTGATTCATGTTTGTATATTTCATTATTATTGGTGTCAAGAAGATAAAGTTTGTTGCTAAAAACGGAGATATCTTTGATATAGGGATTATCTCCGGCAATGGTTATATTTTTTATTTGTGCGGAATTATTTGTTTCGTTCAATTCGGCCACGCCGTTATTTTTCAAGAAAAATAATATTGTGGAATTATTTTTTACTGTCGCCATGTTAAAATGGCCTTCCTCTGTTGAAAAACCTTCAAGGATATCTATTTTATTCTGTTGTGATAGGTTTATTCTGTATATGACATTGTTGTCGGGATTGAATGTATATAGATTTTCTCCATTGGCAACCAGGTGATAAGTTTTTACATTGGAATCGCTTTGCGTTATATCCGCTAAAAGCACCGGATCATTAATTATTCTCATGTGCCTTATCTTTCCCAATATGTTATCTATTTCTTTTTCATAATCTTTTTTTTGTTTTTCTTGCTCTTCGGACCCTTCGGTTAAACCGCTTATAATAGACTGCGCTTCAGATAACAAATTACGCCCCTTTTCTTCATTATTATATATAATGCTGGCTTCGGCGGCATTTATTTTATCTTGTACCGCTTCCATTTTTTGATTAAAATCCGCGGCGGATATTTCTTTTTGATTTTTCAGGGACATGCCAAACAAACTCAATAGAAAAAGTGCTATTAAAGCCAGAGTTATGAGCAGTAATATTTTGCTTGTGTGCGGCAGGCGTTTGTATTTTAATTTTAAATAATAGCCAATACGTTTAATTCGTTCCCATGATTCTTTAGATTTTGTTTTGAATTTTTCACCACCCAAAAGATGACTAGGGGAATAATCTTTCAAGCCGGGTAGTTTGGGGACGTTTTTTGCTTTGTTTTTGATTTTGGAAGCTGCCGCAATGCTCCATTTTTTGACAATTATAATTCCGGTTTCCGCGGTGGTTTTAGCTTTGGCGGAAATATATGATTTCTTTTCATTGATTATTGAGGCGCTTTCGCCGAATTTTTCAGCAAGCGATTCGGTTTTTTTATTTGATTTTTTATTCTCCGATATTTCCGCCGACGTGTTTGCCACGGTTCTTTTTTGAAGTTTTTTTTCTTTTTCGGTGGTTTTTTTAATTTCTTCTTTACGCTGTTTTTTCCATTCGCGGTATTTGTCAGCGGCGATAGCGCTTTGCTTTCCCAAGAAAATCACGCCGTCTTTGCTTTTTTTGAAGATAGTGGAAAAAAGGGAGGGTGTTAGTAATTCTTTTGTTTTTTTGTGAGTTAGCGACAATTCAGCCATGGAGGCCTGGGAAGTTGATATGGGACCTTCTTCAATATTTCCGTTAATCGGTTTTTCGCGCTTAGTTACCAATTTTATTATTACCGAACCGACATTCAAATAAGGATCGGCGTCTTCCAGGCAAGTTTTTAGATGGTGTATTGCCGAAGGGAGAGTCAGAGAAGTAAGAGTTGTCTTTAAGCGGTCCAGCGAAAAATAATCAAGCAAGCTGGGTGTGGTAAAAAGAAGTATGTCGTCAGATGATATATTGCCGCTTATGATATTGGAAAATATTTTTATTAAATTCAGTTGGTCTTTGTCACGTTCGGTATTTTCCAAAATATTTACCATTGTATAATCTCCGTTTTTCTTTTTATGAAGTAAAAAAGCGTTAACATCTCCCAAATGGGTAAAATACAGTGATTTGTTTTTTATAACTCCTATAATTACATTAAGGTTTTCAGGCAGCATTTTTATTTGTTCATTTTTTATCATGTCGGTCAGCTTTTGGTTTATGTTCTGCAAAGCTGTTTCAAAAATTGATTCAATATTTTCTATACCTTCCAGGGGAAGCTGGGCGGCATTCTTTTTTTGCAGCCTCTCCATTTCTTCGCCACTTATTTCACTGCCGTAGTAATAATTCTGCATCTCCTCGGCAATCATGTTTATAATCTTTGAATTTTCCTTTTCTTCTGATTCTATTTCTACAATGCCGAATATTTTACCCAATCTTTTTTCCGCCTCCTGGTTTATTTCCGAAGCAAAAACACCGCAAGTTGTCTTGCTTTTGGAAGAGGTAAATAGGAGTTTATTAAGTTGTATTATTGATCTCATCATAGGTAAGGACTTGCCCGGACTTGATGTTTTATATTATTATATTATAATACAAACATAAATAATGTAAAATACCAAGATAACCACAGTTAATATTTGCTAATATGCTTGAACAATTAATTGGTTCAAAGACAAGGGTTAAACTTTTGCAGCTTTTTCTGGAATATCCGGAAAAGCCCTTTTATGTCCGCGAATTGGCCCGGGCGGCCGGGACCCAAATAAATTCGGTCAGGAGGGAGCTTAATAATTTGGAAAAATTGGGAATTATCCAAGTTATAGAAGAAGAGGAGGACGAATCATCGGTTGCGACGGTTAAGAAAAAGAAAAAAGCCAAAAAAAGGAAACAAAAGAAATATTTTCAAGCCAATGACGATTTTTTACTGTTTGACGACTTAAAATCACTTTTCAGAAAAGCTAAGTTGCTTTTAGAAAAAGATTTTGTAAAAAATTTGGAAAATTCCGGAAATTTTACTTATCTGGCGTTAACCGGAGCTTTTGTGGGTATGAATGAAGCGCCTACGGACATGCTTATAGTGGGACGCGTAAACAAAACCTTGCTTAAGAAAATGATTAGCTCCTTTGAGAAAGAAGTGCGCCGAGATATTAAATATACTGTTATGGATAAAGAGGAATTCCAGTACCGCTTTAATATTGTAGATAAGTTTCTTTATGATATTTTGGATTGCCCAAAAGTTGTGGTAGTAGACAAACGAAAAATAATATAAATGCGAATATGTATTTGTTTATAAATACAACAGAGCCCAAAAAACAGGAAGCGGCCCTGATTGACAAAAGAGGCGAGATAGCCGCCAGAAAAGAAATAAAAATGGAGAGTCGTCGCTCCAATAAATTACTGCCGCTTGTGCATGATATATTACGGTCCAAGCGGGTGAAAAAAAGCGATCTCCTCGGGGTTTTGGTTGTGGAAGGGCCGGGTCCTTTTAGCGCGGTTCGTTCCGGCGTAGTGGTCGCCAATACCTTTGCTTATGCTCTTGGTATACCGGTTAAGGGGTTACCTTTTTCATCACGATATGACTTTGGCAGAGTTTTGAAGAATTTAAATCAGAAAAAAAGTATTATAGTGTTGCCGGTATACGGTAAAGAGCCCAATATTACTGTTGCCAAATAATAGTTGACTTTGAGCGTTTTATAACCTATGATTAAAGTATAAATAAGCTTTTAATAATTAATGAAAAAATTATGAGTTTTTTTGAAAAACTTTTTGGTGGAAATAAACCCGAAGAATCAAAAACCCCACAGGGTCCCAAAGTAGGGGAAGATGTGGAAAAAGCGGCTCGCGAAGCCGAATCAAAACAAGTAGATATTGAAGATTTGGCGTCAGCCGAAGGAACCGACCTTAGAAACAAAATATCTTATTACACGGAGCAGTTTGTAAATGATTTTTTGGACAATTTAAAAAAGGAAGATCCTTTGGCCGCCAATCTTATGGAGCAGGGGAAAATAGGTATGTCTGATTTTAAGAAAAGTTTAAAAGATCAAATTCATCGCACATTGCCGACTAGAGTGGAAGGTTTGAAAAAAGGATGGACAAGTGAAGACGAGTTTAAACAAGGACTTAATAAAGTCGCTGATAAAATAGTTGCGAGTTTTAAAGAGAAAGCATAAAAATTTCCAATAAAAAAACTCCGCTGCGTTTAGAGCGGAGTTTTTATTTTATAAAAATACCCCGTCTTATAAAAAGATGGGGATTTAGGTTTTGTTTACAGCCCTGAAGATTCCCCCTGTGTAAAGTCTTAAAATTCTTTTGTTGCTATCGTCAAGCTGTATGAGAACTATTATTTTTTCAACAATTAGTTTTGTTTTTTTGTTGAAAAATTTTGAGCCCTCTTTTTCGTAATCTCCCAAAGTTCCTTTGCAGATATTTTCACAGTTTTCCAAATATCCGCTTTTCAGTAAAATTTCGATAATGCTAAGCATAGCCTCGACGGCCTGAGGAATATTTTTTGTTTCCTTATCATTTGCCAGGTCGATAATTACCTGAGCCGCATGAGGATTTAATTCAGCCAGCGTTTCCAAGCGTTTATAGATTCTTTTGGCCTCATACTCTGAACAGCCGCCCCGTATTTGTTTTTCGATATCTTTGACTGTTAAATTCAAGGCTTTTCACCTCCTTTCAGTTTGGGCTTTTAATGAACTCTATACTTTAGTATATATTGATAAATTTGTCAAGCCCGGGAGCGTAAATGTCGTAGCCATATGATAATGTCATAGTACAGCCATTTAGAAATGTCATACT
>CAYZWC010000082.1:0-4790 GCA_964482065.1 uncultured Gammaproteobacteria bacterium
GGAATGGTGCGAAAACACCTTTGGCTCCGTCGGCCGTCTTGTCGCTGGCAACCGCGAGGTTGGCGGACTTGCCGGCGTGAGCCACAACTGGCGCGACATTCGCGACGACGACGTCGCTTTCCGCGTCCTCGTAGTTCTCTAGTTCGTACATTCATACAAATCAAAAACCCGCAAAGCTGTAACAAGCTCTGCGGGTTTTCTTTTTGCAAATATTTGTTAGGCGAGGTATGCTTTGCCCTTACTATTTTATATACTTAAACACCCAAATTTTACCCTCGTCAATCTTCGTCCAATCATCAGCTGATCCCTTGGCTTCCTCAATAATAACCGCCGACTGCCACCAATAGTCATTAACCACAAAATAAGCTACATTTACTCCGGTTAAAGCCATAGCACTCTCCATTGTTTCTCGCTTGGCGCCGTTATAGACCATATCCAGATAGTAATTATAAAGCTCGCCGCCGGTGGGGATAGGATAGTAAAAATATTCTCCGGTTTTATTTTTAAAATATTTTTTAAATCCAAATTCATAGAGAGCCGCCGAAGAAACCGCTTGGTTGGCAAGCACTATATAATCATTGTTTTCTTCGGCCATGTCAATAAAATTGACGGTTTTTATATCACTTCCGGAAACGCTCCAGCCGCGGCTGGGTTCGTAGTCGTCATAGCGCGGATAGGAGATATAGAGTGAGCTTGTGATTATTGCCGCAGGCAAAAAGATAAAAAATATCCGGAGGAGTAGGGGAGATTTTCTGATGTACAGATACAGGTTGTAGACGGCATAAATCGTGAAAGGCAAAAGAAAATATCTACTCAAATCCAAAAGCCGGCCGGCATAACTTCCTTGTTCATAATAAATAAGGCCGCCGAAATTTACGAATAATTTCAAAAGCAAATAATTGGCTATTATTATCGCGTAAGCTATCCAATAAACTTTTATGCGGTTGTTGAAATAATGTTTGTAAAATAAATAAGTGCCGGTGAGTGCGGTTATAAAAAATACAGTCCGCCAGCTCCAAGCATAGGTATAAAACAAGTCCAGAAATAGGTCAAATTTTCTGGCTAAGACCAAAACGTAAAAATTTATTGTTTCCACTTCCGGCAGACGAAAAACCGTTTGTAAATTTTCCGAGAGTTTTGATTGCAGCCAAAATATAAGCGGCATGGATACCGCCGAGATAAATATAAAAATTCCGATAATTATTTTTTGTCCGAGCGCCGACAATCCCTTTTGTTTCCGAAAAAAAGTGAATAAAAAAACCAGCCCCAAAAATATCAAAACCGGAATTCCCGAAAGGGGATGGATGGCGGCGGTGGCAAAACCCAAAAAGAGAAGCGCCAAAAAAGGAATTTGTCTTTTGTTTATATAGAGCCAGGATAAAAAGATTATTAAAAGAGAATAAAAATTGGCGAGCCCCTGGGGAGTGGTGGAGATGAAAAAACCGAAAGGCACAGCCAAAAAAGCCAGCGCTGAAAAAAGTATAATTCGTCGGTTGTTTTCCAGAAAATTTTTAAAGGCAAAATAAATGGTGGTCGGAATATAGGCGGAGAAAAGCGCGGGAATCAGAAGTTTGTCTATCCAAGCCACCGGCAGAGTAAACATTTTTGCTAAATAAACAACCAATGAATATTGGCCGAGATAATAAAGCGGCTTCGGATATATCGCGCCTTTATTTAAGATCACTTCTTCGGTGGCACGGTGTATAAAAGGATCAAAACCAAACCCCAAGCGGTAAACTATAAGCGCCACTGAAACCGAAAGCAAGGCGTGTATGGATATTAAAATAAAAGACAGCCATATTTTAGTATTATATAAAGTAATGCCCACAAGCGCCGCAGTCATTAAAAAGTAAATTATAAAAAAATTTTCCGGAATCACTTCCCAAGGAGAGCGGATAGCCTGCGCGGTTCCGGATTCCACAAGCATCCGGAAAGCGAAATAAAAAAGCACGAGATAGATTGCCGAAAAAACCAAAGAAATTTTATTTGTTTTTTCGGGCAGATTTATTTCAATATTAATCTCCAGCTTGTTTCTGCATTTTTGTATTATAAATATTAAAAGTAATATTGCAGCTATGCAAGCGCTTATGGTGAATATGGCGGGCGTGGAAAGATTCCAAAAATAATAAAAAATCGCCCCCAAAAAAGAAATGGCCGACAATAAAAATAATATTCCGTAAAAAATTCTCCAACCGGCTGTTTCCTTGGGCAAAATGAGTATGCCGAATTTCCAGCCGTAAAAAATTATATAAGCTAATCCGAGTATTATATTTAATTGTGGATTTTGCAAATAAAAAACATTGAAGCCCAAGACGCCTATTAAAATTACGGAAATAATGATAAAATATAATAAAGATAGCCGCATAGCCATTTGTTATTATTATTTTAGCATAAAAACAATTTTATATTAATTTTATGGCCCAAGAAAAGGCCAAATTACAGCCGCAAGACAGAATTTTGCGCTATACTATTTTGCCACTTATACCAAAGTGGGTAGAACCTAATCATATCACTTTGTTTAGGTTTTTCGCCACACCTTTTGTAATTCTTCTTATTGTAATGGAAAATTACGTCTGGGGGATACCGGCTTTTATTTTTGTGGCCTTTACCGACGCGGTTGACGGTTCTTTGGCGCGCACCAGAAACCAAATCACAGACTGGGGAAAGCTCTATGACCCGCTGGCGGACAAACTGCTTATAGGCTCCATGGTTTTTATTATTGTAATGAGATATTTAAATTTTTATCTGGCTTTGGTTTTGATTGTGATTGAGGCGATTTTTATCATTGGGGCTTGGTGGCGTCACCGCAACGGCGATAAAGTACAGGCGGATATTTGGGGAAAAATAAAAATGAATTTGCAGGTTATTGGAGTTTTATTTTTGCTTTTTGCTCTGCTTTTTCAGATAGACGGCTTTTTTTCCATATCGGCGGGAACTTTTTATTTGGCGATTGTTTTTGCCATTATCAGTTTGTTTAGCCATGGCATTTAGCCAATACGAATTTCACACAAATTTAATACCGATTTAACACAGATTATTTCATGGAGAAAAAGAAAAAAGAAGACAAAGTGTATAAAGTTGTTTTAATAGTATTTGGAATACTGTTATTTTTTTTATATTCTTTCCTGCCGCTTACGGTTGGTCCTGTTTTTAATTCTCCGGATGCTAACGCCAATTATACTTTCACAAAAATTTTCGCCGACAAAAGCGATTTGCGGATTTTTGAACCGTTAAACAGACACGCGGAAAATATCGTTCATCCGCGCAGCACCAATATCGCGGGTGCTTATATTGTGCCCGGGAGTTTTTTGGGAATGACTTTGCTTTATGGCGCGTTGGCCAAAATTTTATCCGTTGCCGCCATACCATTTTTAACCCCCTTTTTCGCGTCCCTCGGAGTGTTGTTTTTTTACGGGCTTATAAAAAGAATTTTTAATTCCAAAATAGCTTTTATTTCCTCGTTGCTTCTTTTTGTTCATCCTGCTTTTTGGTATTATGCTTCACGCGTCATGATGCATAATATTTTATTCTTGGTTTTTTTGGTGATGGGATTTTATTTTTTGGCGAGGATAGGAGAAAAAAACAAATGGCTGTGGTATTTATTGGGAGGAATTTTTTTTGGCGCAGCGCTTGCGGTTCGTTCGGCCGAGGCTATTTGGGTATTTTTGTTGCTTGCTGCTCTGGCTTTGGTATACCGCCGAGAAATAAAATGGAAATTTGTCCCGTTTTTCGCTTTGGGAGGAATATTGGCCGTGGCGCCCATTTTTTATTTTCAATATTTTATTTACGGCCATCCTCTTAATACCGGTTATACCAGATTGGATACTTTGTTCGTAAAGCAGGGGATAGAGACAAGCTGGTACTCGGGAATTTTAAATATTATTTTTCCTTTTGGCTTGGATCTAAAAAATATAGCAAAGAATTTTATAAATTATTTTTTAAATATTTTTTGGTGGTTTGCCGCGGCTTATATTTTGGGAGGACTCTTTTTTATCAGTAAGTTTTTTAAATGGAAAAAGAGGCAATATGTTTATTTTGGGCTGTTGTGCTTCCTGTCGTTATGGCTTTTTGTTTATTATGGCAGTTGGGATTTTCACGATCATCCCGATCCCGCCCAAATTTCCATAGGTACTTCTTACGTTCGTTATTGGCTCCCGGTTTACGCTTTTAGTTTGCCTTTGGCCGCTCTTTTTATAGCCGGTTTCAGCAACTGGATGAAAAACAAAACTTTAAAATTTGTAATAGTAGTTATTTTGCTCGCGCTTTTGACATATCCTTCGGCGGCCATTGTTTTTTGGCAAACCGATGAAAGTGTTTTGTCTATGCAAAAAAACTTACAGTCATACGGCGAGACAAAAGAAAAAATTATTTCCTCCACCGAAGAAAATTCAGTTATTATCGCGAGTTATTTTGACAAAATTTTATTTCCGGAAAGGCGGGTGGTCTATAATATAGTGGAAGATTATATACAAAAAAATCTTCCGGCTCTTGTTTCCCGCGAGCCAGTTTATCTGTATAGTTTATTTCCCCCGGAAGATATCAATTATCTAAATGAAAAAAAATTGCTACAATATAACTTAGAGATCTTGCCATACAAGGATTTAGGTGATGGGCAGCAATTGATGAGAGTTATTTTTTCGGAACATAATTCTCAAAATTCCGAAGAATAAATATTAAAATATTAAATATTGGGAGATAAAATTTGGAACCCGGTGCAGTTAAAGGCAACAAATATTTTAATATTTGTTTAGTTTCATGACATTATTAACAAAGTAAGCACTTTTGAAAAC
>CAYZWC010000083.1:0-4749 GCA_964482065.1 uncultured Gammaproteobacteria bacterium
ACATTTCTATAAAACCCAAAGTAGGACATTTCTATAAAATCTTGACACTTTTTTAAATATGGTTGACATTTTTTAAAATAGGTATATAATGGATATTACGTTTTAAACGTTCAAGAAGCAAAAAGGAGGGAAGAATTGATACACCGTAAAAAAAGAACCCGGCCCGAAATTCAGGAAGTAAAAATCGCCGAGGAAAACCTCAACGATTTTAACGGCGGAAAGGCGGTCCGATGCTTTTCCGCCGCTTTCGAAGGCCAAGGCTTGGTTCGTCTGGGATTCCATGAATCAAGAGTTTTCTTTTTAGGGGAAGAGGGGGATCGGAGAATCCAAAAAGTTAAGCCCGAAAATACGGTAAAAAAGTACGCCAAACAAAAGCGTCCGCGAAGAAACTGTTAGCGCAGCGGCGCTAAAAATCGCCTTCTAACTCGGAGGCGGTTTTATTTTTGACAAATTATTATTATAATAATAAAATAAAAGTGTACATTTTTACTCAATTTTTCCAAGGAGGATGTGATGGCGGATAAAAAAAATTTGGTGGAGGTAGCCAAAAAGAAATATGGCTATAAGCCTTCAGCCAATACCGTCCGCGTTCACATAAATGAATCGGGCGGCGTTACTATAAGCAGATGGCAGGAAGTAGTTCTTAGAAACGACGAAATTTCATACTGGCACCATAAGGGACACTGCGGCGTTATTGTCCAAATTCGAGCCAAAGAAGGCGAGATTATAAAGCCGGACGAAGCGCTTTTTGCCGTGTATTTTCCCGAGGCCAGAACCGGACCGGCTGGAGTGGCTTTGTGTCATTTGTCATTTAGGGATTTTTCTTTTTAAGGAGGAAGCAAATATTATAAACACCCTCTCTGCCATTTAGGGGGTGTTTTTATTTTATATAAAAATATGGTAAAATATTATAATTAAAGGGGCAAAATATGGGCCATAATATTTTTTTAAATTCACTTAGATTTGTATTGGTTGATGTAATACTTGAGATTTTTTATTTTCCGGTTTGGTGGTATTTTGGCGGTTTTAAAAAAACAATAAGTTTTTGTTGGAAAAAAATAAAAGCCGGGGAAAAGAGATTGGCTTTGGGTATTTGGATAAAAAATATTTTTACGCCCATGTACGGGCAGCGAGATATTGCCGGCAGAATTATAAGTTTTTTTATCAGGGTAGCTCAAATTTTCGTCAGGCTTTTAATATTTTTTATTTGGACGGTGATAATTTTTACTGTTCTTTTATTTTACATTTTTTTGCCGCTTGTAGCGCTCTATCAGATTATAGCCCAGTTATTATTGTATTAATATATGACTTTGGAAAAAAATAATAATGAAAATTTAATAATTTGCCAGGATTGCCGCGGTTTTGGTTTTACGGAAAAAGGACGCTGTGAAAATTGCCAAGGCTTGGCCATGGGTTTTTTTAGAGATGGCAATTTTTATTTCTGGGGCCGAAAAATAAATAATTTTTATATTTTTGAGAGGAGGATGCACAAGTGGATTGATTTTGCGCTTAATGCCTGTTTATTTATTCTGGGTTTGGCCGGGCTATTATCATTATTCTATTATGCTTGGCAAGAAAGTTTTTTGCGTATATTTAAGTATTCTTTTTGGACAGAGGCCAATTTACTTTTACTGTTTTTTTGGATAAGTCTTTTTTTTGATATGCTTCTTTTTTATCGTCTTGAGCGATCACTTGAAAAAAGTTCGGTTATCAAATTAAAAAGTTATAAAGAAAGAGAAGAAGAAAAAAAAGCCGAAGGTAATGATTTGTCTTGGCGTCAAATAATTTCTTTACCCAAAAATAAAAAAATTGATATTTCCAAAAAATTTAGTGAAGAATCTTTGCAGGCCATTGAACGTGCTTATAAGCTGGCGAGAAAATACGGACATCGGCAAACTGATTTGATACATCTTTTTTATGCTCTGCTTTTGAAAGATAAGGTAACTATGATATTTGTTAAGCTTGGAGCTGATTTTGACAAGCTTAAACAAATGATAGGGCGCGCCTTGCAGAGGCAAGAAAAAGCAAAAGAATCTTATTTATCCATAGATTTGAAAAAAATTCTTTTAAAAAGTTATCTGGAAGCTTATTTTTCAAAACAGCCAAAAGTTAAGCCTGCCGATATTATGCTTGTTTTGGCGAGAGAAGAAAATATCGCTTCGGAGATTTTGTATGACCAGGATATTGATTATGAAAAAATAAATAATGTTATTGCCTGGATAAGAATCAATGAAAGAATGAGAAGGAATTTGGTTAAATTCAAAAAAGCGGCGCGTCTAAAGCCCGGCTCTACAATGAATCGGTCAATGACAGCTTTAGCCACACCTTTTTTGGATAAATTTTCCGAAGACCTTACTTGGCTAGCCAAGGCCGGCTATATACCTCCATGTGTTGACAGGGAACGAGAAATGAAAGAAATTATGCGAGTAATAGAAAGCGGTAAAGAAAGTGTAATACTCACCGGCAAGCGAGGAGTGGGCAAAGATGCCATTATAGAAGGCGTTGCCTGGAGAATGGTTGAAGAAGATGTTCCTAAGATTTTGAAAGATAAACGCCTCGTAAGTTTGTCGATACCGGAATTAATATCCGGAGCTTCTCCGGCGGAAGCCGAAGAAAGACTTTTACGCTGTTTGTGGGAAATTGAACGGGCCGGGAATGTTATTTTGGTAATTCCCAAAATACAAGATATGGTTGGAATAACAGCCGGGACTGAAGAAAGTCTTGATTTGTCTGAAGTTTTGGTTGATTCCATAAATGACAGACGCATAATAGTTTTGGCAACGTCTCTGGAAGATGATTATTCAAAATATATAGAAAACAAAGCGATTGGAGGAGCCTTGAAAAAAATTAAAGTTGAAGAGATGGATAAAAATAATACGATCCAGGTTTTGCAAGTGAAAAGCGCGGCGATTCAAAACAAAAATAATGTGCATTTTTCTTATGGCGCGTTGGAAAAGGCGGTTGATTTGGCCGATCGATATTTGCATAACGCTTTTTTGCCGGCTAAAGCAATTGATTTAATTCAGGAAGCCGCCGTGGAAGTAAAAAATAAAAAAGGTTCCGGGGCCGATGTTGAGGCAGAGGATATTGCTTCTCTGGTAGCGGAAAAAACCAATATACCTCTTACCAATATTTCCGAAGAGGAGAGTAAAAAGTTGTTAAATTTGGAGGAAATATTGCATCAAAGGATAATAGGGCAAGATGAGGCGGTGCGCCAGGTTTCCGCGGCTTTGCGGCGCGCTCGCACCGAACTCCGCGAAGCGGAAAGGCCTATTGCCAGCTTTTTGTTTTTGGGTCCGACGGGTGTAGGAAAAACCGAGCTGGCCAAAGCCGTGGCGGAAAATTATTTTGGCAGTGAAGAATCAATGATAAGGCTTGATATGTCCGAATATCAGGAACAATCCGGCGTATATCGGCTTATTGGCTCTCCTGACGGCAAAAGTTCCGGATATCTTACCGAAGCGGTGAGAAAAAACCCTTTTTCATTATTATTGCTTGATGAACTGGAAAAAGCCCACAGTGATATTTTGGATTTATTTTTACAAGTTATGGATGATGGTCGCCTTACCGATTCGGCCGGGCGCACTATTGATTTTACCAATATTATTTTAATAGCCACCTCTAATGCCGGAACTCAATATATACAGGATGAAGTAAGGAAGGATACTGATATTTCCAGTATAAAAGAAGCGCTTATCAATAAAGAACTTAGAGAGTATTATCGTCCGGAATTTTTAAATCGTTTTGACGGTATTATAGTTTTTAGGCCGCTCACCAAAGAAGAAATAATAAAAATAGCTCGCTTAATGCTTAATAAAGTGGCAAAACGGCTCGAAGAGAAAGGTATTTCTTTTCGAGCTACCGACGAGGCGGTTCGCGAGTTGGCAGAACGGGGTTTTGATCCTGTTTTTGGTGCTCGTCCCATGAGGCGAACTATTCAAGAAATGGTTGATAATGCCTTGGCGGAATATTTGCTTCAAGGAAAATTAGTACGTCGAGATGTGGCGGTTTTGGAGCCAAATGGTATAATAAAAATAGAAAAAGCTAAAGAATTGTAAAAATGAACAAATTAAGCAAAAAACTTTTAATTGTCGTTGTTTGTATTTTTGTGGTGCAGATGATTTTTGGATTTTTGCCGGCTTCTAATGCTTTTGCCCAAGACGCGGCTCCTGATCCGAAAATAAGATTAAATGTGCCTTTGCCGGGAAGTGATTATGACAAACCCGGTGAATTGATAAGTATTGATATTGCCGATTATATAGGGGCTATATATAATTACTCTTTGAGCATAGTGGGAATTCTCGCGGTTTTGATGATGATGGCTGCGGGCATTACTTGGCTTACCGCCGGCGGAAGCCCCGACAAAGTAACTAATGCCAAAAAAATGATGGGTGGCGCGGTCATAGGTTTGCTTTTGGCTTTTTTTTCTTGGACTATTTTAAATACAATAAATCCTTCACTGACAAAGCTTGAAGTGCCGAGGCTTCCTTTAATAGAAGGTATTCAGACAAAAATTTGCTGTTTGGGTGAAGATGGAGAAACTATTAATGAAAGATACGGAGCCAATGAATGCGCGGAAGGAGAAGATAAGATAGAATGTCCGCTTCCTATGAGAGATGGAGCGCCGTGTTTTACCAAAAGAGACGCGCAAGCTTGCGCTGCCGCTTGCCAAGGCTGCGAATGTGTGCCGGTAACCAAATCCAATATTTTAAGCAAGGCGATTGCTGTGCATAGTTTTGTCACCGGAGT
>CAYZWC010000084.1:0-4735 GCA_964482065.1 uncultured Gammaproteobacteria bacterium
CCCAAAGTAGGACATTTCTATAAAATCTTGACACCGATTTTTTAGTCCTTGACAAAATAATCTGTATAATGTATAGTTTAATGTTACGAAAAATTAAATATGTTCCGCTTGATCTAAAGGAGGATTAAATGGCTAATATACGAGGAAAACTTCTGAGTACCGGGGAAGAAGTGGAATTCTCCGATACTGACATCATCTCAATAGAGACATGGAAACGAACCATGAAATGTCATCCGCCCGAACACGAGTTTAACGTTGAAGAAAAAACCGGCGATGGACGGATCGCTGTAAAGAAAAAAGAAATCGATATCTCCAGTTTCTATCGTCCTTAAAGAACAAATAACAATTAAAAGATTTCCGGGCCGACAAAAACTATTTGTCGGCTTTTTTTAATTTTTGTCCGGATTTAGTATCTTCTATTTCAAACCCTTTTCTTGAAATTCTATCCCTAAGTTCATCAGACTTTTGCCAATCCTTTTTTGTTCTCGCCTCCTGCCTTTGTTCTACCAAATCCAAAACATCTTTGGGAAGCTCCAACTTTTCCTTGGAGGATTTCTCAAGCCCCAATCCCAAAACTTTATCAAACTTAAATAATATTTTTTTCTTAGTGGCGCCACCAACCTTTTCATCTTTAACCAAATCCCACACTACGGATAGCGCCTGAGGAGTATTCATGTCATCATTTATCGCTTGCAAAAATTTTTCTTCATATTCTGCTGCCGCGCCTGATTTTTTATTATCAAGATTACGCGCTTTTTCATATAAACTTTCCAGAGCATTTTCCGCTCCATCAAGCGCTTCCCAGCTAAATTCTACCGGCGTGCGATAATGAGCATTAAGAAGAAAATAACGATAAGCCAAAGGATTTACACCCTCTTCTTCTATGGATTTTAAAGTTATAAAATTATCTTCGGACTTGGCCATTTTTCCTCCTTTGACTACTACCCACTCGTTATGCAGCCAATAATTTACAGCGGAATGCCCGAGCGCAGCGATATTTTGCGCTCGCTCATTGGTGTGATGCACAGGGATGTGATCCACACCACCGGTATGAATATCAAAATTATCACCAAGAGCTTTCACCGACATTGCCGAGCATTCAATATGCCAGCCCGGGAAACCTATTCCCCAAGGAGAATTCCAGGCCATTACTCTTTTTTCTTCTCCGGGAAATTTCCAAAGCGCAAAATCCGTCTTGTTTCTTTTTTCTCCGAGATTAACCCTGGCGCCGCCTTCCATCCCTTCTATATCCAGTCGCGCCAATTTTTCATAATTGGCCATCTTGGAAGTGTCAAAATAAATACCGTCCGAAGTTTTATAAGTAAAACCCTGCTTTTCTATTCTTTTTATAAATCTAATCTGCGCCTGAATAAAATCCGTGGCTTTCATCCATTTATCGGGAATCTCTATATTCAATTCCCGCAAATCATTTTTAAAAGCGCTGGTATATTTTTCCGCCAAAAACAACATGGATTTCTTGGAAGTGTCAAGCCCTTCCCGACGCAACGCTTTCATCATCTTATCCTCTCCCTCGTCCGCATCGGAAACCAAATGTCCAATGTCGGTGATATTTAAAACATGCTTTACTTTGTAGCCGTTATATTTTAAAACTCTGTTTAAAACGTCGGCAAAAACATAAGAGCGTAAATTGCCGATGTGCGCGTAATTATAAACCGTGGGCCCGCAGGAATAAATCCCCGCCCGTTTTTTCTTGATTGGCTTAAATTCCTCTTTTTTACGTGTGAGGGTATTGTAAAATTTAATCATAATTTTATATCCATAAATTTTCCGGGTTATTTCTGTCGCGTTCCCAATTTTCGGGATTCATTTGTATATAATTTCGGATATTAAACAAAGATTCTTCGTTCCGTATAACATGGTCGTAAAATTTAGGTTGCCAGGAGAAATAATCCTTGCCGTATTTTTCATTAATCTGTTTTTTAACCGAGCCTTTAAATCCTCTGATAATGGACGATAAATTGTTTGTTTGCGGACCGAATTTATTTTTATACGTATCATTGCATTGTAGAGACGCATTGCAATGCGTCTCTACGGCGCTCGTTATAATTATTATCCCGTGTAAATGATTAGGCATTACAATAAATTTGTCCAATTTTACATTTGACCTTACATTTTCCGTATTTAACCATTCTTTTTGCACCATTTTACCGATATCAGACAAAAATATTTCTTTGTTATAAACATTTCCAAATAAACATTTTCTATTTTTAATGCAGATGGTTACAAAATAATAACCCTCTTCGCTATAATCAAACCCGGATAATCGCGCCGACGCAATGCGGTATTTATTTTTAAATAATCCCTCCATTAATGATTTGTAGAGACAATTCATGAATTGTCTCTACATTATTATTATTTCATTCCCCTATTATACCAAAATCCCGCAAATAAACCGGGATTTTAATTAATTTATTTTATCTGCAGTAATCAAATGATTCAAACACCTCAATTCCGCAAAGCATTTCCTTTAATTCTTTATTTTCCTGTTTTAATTCTTCAATTTGATTCTGCTGCTCTTTGATGGCTTCAATCAAAACGGGGATCAATTCTTCATAAGCAATCGTCTTATATCCTTGATTGTCCATACCCACGACTTCTGGAATAATATGCTCCACATCCTGGGCGATTAATCCCATATGTTCATCACCTTCATTATTTTTCCATTCAAAAATAACTCCATCCAGATTAATGACTTTACTCAAAGCATTTTCAATATAATTTATATTCTTTTTTAAATTTTTATCCGAACGAACTTCAAAAGCGTCTGCGTAAACATTAGTTAAATAACTATTATCGCTGGGATCAACATAATCATTGTTATCATCTAGATCTACTAAAATACTACTTTTTATTACATTTAATATTGAAGTGAAATTAGGATCCATTCTATAAGATAAATTATCAACATCATAAAATCTAGATCCAATAACAAAATCATTAGTTCTAATAATTCCATCAACATCTAAATTGTAATAAGGCGTACGTCCAATGCCAATATTTCCGGTAAGTTTGTATATATTATCACCTGACTTTTCCCAGTAATTTTCGGGCCAAGACGATCGACAATCAGCATCTCCTATACATAATTCATTCATCTCAACTCTACCGGCCAGCTTGGCTGAAAATGAAGCGGATGGATTAAGAAAATAAAAACTATTATCACTATCCACCAATTGATTAGCATATATATCCCCCGCTAACCTAGCTGAAGGGCTATCAGTCAAAGATGGATCTATATAATAAGTATCATCATCTTGATCTATAAAACTAGTAGCAAAAACATCCCCCGCTAAATTTGCTGATCTGCCGGCATTATCCGGATCAACAAAGTATGCTATGTCTGCTCCCTGAAAACGCTGAGCTTTTATATTCCCATTAACATCTAATTTTTGTTCTGGACTATTTATACCAATACCCACATTTCCGCTTGATCGGTAAATATTAGAACCACTGATTGTCCAATCATTATCTCCTCCTCCTGCCCCGCCAACATCATCCTCTTCGCATTCTACTGTCCCATTCTGATTTATTTTTCTGATTGATGATCCGTTACCACATTCGCTCGAAACTCTTTGTTGCAAAATATTGTTGTCGGTTCCCAGGGTTACCGTACTATTGTTTTCCGAAGCCGTTAAACCCGATCCTGACTCTGCTTCTATATCTGTAATACCCGTAATTGTAGTGGTTCCTCCTCCGCCTACATCACCCCATTCATCAATACAATTATAATAAACTCCTCCTCCGGCATCCGCCAAAAGACATAATTGACCTCCTATTCTAACATCATCGGAAACATCTAAATCATCTTCTGAATAAAGATCTTGACCACGTACATAAGAATCGGAAGATACTATTCTGCCTGTGGTCCTAATTTGTCCTTCAACGTGTAAATCAAATCTAGGATCATTGGTGCCGATACCAACTTGCCCACCAGTATAAAAAATATCGGAACCATTTTGTTGCCAAACGTTATTTCCTCCACCGCCGCCTATACATCCGTTAATGTCGCAAATCTGGCCGTTTACCGCCGTTAGATCACCTCCCGTAACCCTGAGGTTATAATTATTATCCAACCCTATGTCTATAACTCGGCTTGCTCTATCACCCCAACCTATATACATGGCGCGCTCCAATGGAACTCCCGGGTCAGAAGAAACTTTCTTAAGCCAACTTATATAAGGAAAATAAGAGGTATTAATATCATTATTAATCAAGCCACCCTGAACTCCCCCAAAAGAAAAGGACGCGTTGGGAGTGGTGGAAGAAAATGACCCATCATTATTTACCCTGAATAAATCCTCTCCGTTTTTTTGCAAAAGCAGAGCCGAACCCGCAGAATCGGCCGACATATTTCCGTAAATCAAATTTTTGCCGGCGCCCACAGAAAGTCCAGATGATGAATCACCGACCATAAATCCGACATCAGCCGCCTCTCCCCCGCTCTGGACACTCAAAGCTCCTTCTTTGGCTTGCGGGCTGTTGGAAATATTTATGGGCGCGGCCACATTATCTTCGGGCGGAGCGCTTTGCGGAGGCGTCCAAGCAAAAACAAAATTGCCTCCCGCAACTAAAATTGAAACAATGGCTACAGCAAGGCAAAAAATAGTGAATTTAGGCATTCCTAAAATTACTTTTTTCATAAAAAATTGATAATATTTATTAGGGTCTTGCCCAGCAAATTATGATATAATTGCTGGAAAGACCTATGAAATAT
>CAYZWC010000085.1:0-4720 GCA_964482065.1 uncultured Gammaproteobacteria bacterium
TTAAAGGGTAAAAAATAACTTTATTAGCCCCACCAAAATGTCTAGTTAACCGAAAATGCCAATGACTCATTCTCCCTAGCATACGCAAATCACTCCTTTACGTGATTTTGTATCATTCCTCTAAATCTGCTATATTAACGGTAACTTTACCAATTGACGTTGTTATCTATGCCAATATTCACACTTTTTTGCAAGACGATCTCTTTGCTGATTATCTTACTGTTACTGGCTGCTATATTTATTAGTGTAACTGCGTGCACATCGCGACAAACCGTAACAGAAATACCCGCCAAGGAGAACATTGTGCGCATCCCTGAAGAACTGCCACGCTTTGTACCTCACAGAGTAAATGATTCCTTACCATCGTACAGGGACGCTGAGTCAGGTCTTTTAATAAGAGTATTTCCAAATACACTTATTATTACATTTGAACAAACCGCCAGTGTTTCAGACATTAAGGACATTTTTAGTACATTTGATCTCGTAGCTGTGTCATTCGTTCCTGAGAATAATGAATACGAAGTACGAACTGTTCATGACAGAACCATTAAGGATTTAAATCAGATTGTTAATCAGTTAAACGACGTTCCGTTTGTCAAAAACGCCTCGACTGTTGTTTTTGTATCAGACTAGGCACAACTATAAACGGCAGTTTTTCTGTTGGTAAGGAGAGACATGAAACGACTCGCATTTCTTTATAGAGTATTTGTTCCACCTGTTGCAATACTTGTTTGTGCGGTTTGTAGTAACTGCGGTGACAATGACGAGGAACGCCTTCCATCAACGGAATGGTTTCACTCAAATGGCGATGCCTCAAATAATCAAACTGAGAAAAATGACCAAGCACACGGGGATACCACAAAAGAAACTCTCTCCAGAGTGCAAAAAAGTTCTGACGTGGTCAAACCATGCCCACAATGAAAATTTTTAACCTGTCTTCCGGTAGGCAGGGTTTAGAGTTATGAATTGTTATTTTAAAAAAGTCAGATTGCGAGAATTCTCGAACGTTTTTTTATCTCGAGAATTTTTTTATAAAATAAAAAAGCCGCTACTTTATTTCACGGCCCGTTCTTAATTAGAGATAACGAATTTTAAATAGGTTTGTTTAATTTGGCATCAAAAATAAAAAATCTTCCGTCATAACCGAATTAATCGGATAACCGTACAAAAGTAGCTCATTATTCAGACTAAAAACGGCATTCATATTTGTTATGAATTTGTTGGGCTCAATTACATCTCCTCCCGGCCTGACTGAGCCAACCGCAAATATTTTTTGCAAACATACAAAAATGTTACTTTGGACAATCAATAATTCAGCCGGAAGTCTTTGCCCTTTAATAATTTGCGGCGGTTTTAACATCAAAAAATTTTCTTGACTGCCATCTTTCAACTCCAAAGTTATGAGTTTGCAAGGATTTACCAAATTAAGATCTATGTACATTTTTACCTCCTTATGAAATGAGCGTTCATGGTTAAAGAAATTTTATTCCCTTATTTATTTTATCATGAAAGAGCTAAAATGGAACGAGCGCCTGCCTGCCGGCAGGCAGGGAGCGAGTGACATTTTGGATAACGTTCGCGTGTATGAGAAGTTGCGAAGTGAGTGAAGGCGGTATAATTGGGCGGAGCCCCACCGCCGAAACGAACGAGCAATTTGGGTGAGGCATTTGATATTATTCCTCTTTTTTCGCAACGACTTTCATTTTAAAGATACTTGTAAAAATTATTGCGGCGGCAATTATATTTAGCACCGACCAAGTTTCTCTATCAAGATGTATGGGCACGATTGGGTTAAACAGAATTGCGATGATTGCCAAAATCCAAGTCCAAGCGTTTTTGCTTTGCTCATAAGCGAGATATGCAGAATAACCAGTTACGCCAGCAATAACCCAACGCAGAATTTGATAATACTCATACGGATTATCAGCTAGCGCCCAAAAGAGCATTATGATAGCAATAATTTTTACAATCGTTATTGTCTGAATTTTCTTTTTCATAGAAATAATATCAAATGCCGAACCTCATACATGCTGTTATATGATGTAATTATAAATTCTTATTTGCGTCTAGCAAATTAAAAATAAGGGCATTTTATTTTTTTGACCACTTTGGACAATTTTTTGGATATAATGTTCTTTCTTCTTTTGGTTTATTAAAATAATCCGTCCACACATCTTTGGTTTCTGGATATATTTTGCAAGGAATTTTATCGTTATCGCTAATTTGATCTGATTGCCAAAGATCGTCTTCATACCCTTTTACCTTTTTTAGATACTTACATGTTCTGCACCATTCAATTTTTTTGGTATCAACATATGCCCCCTCCCTTTTTTCACGCCTTGTTATGGTAGATTTTCTAATTGATTCAGATAAAATAGCGATAACGATTGATAGAACAACACCTGAAAGGCTTATTTTCCAATTTAAAAACAAAAAAGATATCAAACTAATAATAAAAAGGGGGATACTTAAGAGAAATAATTTAGTAAAAAAAACAGCGGTTTTTTGCTCTTTTTGCCATTCTGGATTGCCCCACGCTTCATGGTATGTTTTTTTAGACGTTCAGCGTCAAACATGTCTAAACCGCTGGTTTTAATTCCTTGCTGTATCTTTGGGTGCCAAAAGCCTCCATGTTCTTCATTCCACTCATAGCCACATTCAAGGATTGCCTCTATCAATTCTTCGACATCTTTTTTGTTTTTATTCTCTAAATATGGATTTAGTTGTATTAACTCTTCGTATGTTGGTTTCATAATTAAGTGGTTAAGAATAAAATGCCCTTATTTTTTGCCCGTTAGGGCATATGAATTTATAATTATCCAAAATGGAACGAGCGGAGCGATTTTGTCTAACAAGTTTTATGCGAACTTGTTGATTTTTTGGCTAAAATATGCTATTATTTTATTGAAAATTAGCTTATAGGAGGGCTCCTATAAAATTATTTAATTATTCTTTAATATTACAAAAATAAAACCCCTTGGTCAATTTTAAAAATATATTCTTGACAGCATTTTGCGTATAAGTTATAATATTAATGTTAATAAAAAATTTGTTGAGAATTTTAAATATAATAAAAAAATCAGCTAATATTAGCTAAAAATTGTGATAAATCAAGCTAACAATTTATTCACATTCTATCCACCGGACTACTAAAAGCAGTTTTTTCTGCTATCTTTTAAGCCCGTCCGGTGAGGACGGTTTTTTTATCGCCAAAATTGGCATCTTGGAATTTATCCTGAAAATCGGAATAAGCTCCAAGCCGCCAAGAGCGGCACGAACCTTCACAATTTAACAAATTATCAACAATACGTTGGTAATGAGCAAGCAATACACCGAATAATAATATAAAATAATGCTAAAAATGCTAATTTCTAACTCAAGAATTGTTTTATAATTCTTGTGGTTAGGTACTCAAGGGTGTATGGTGGATGCCTCGACACGAAAAGCCTATGAAGGACGTAGCAGCCTGCGATAAGCCTCGGTTAGGTGGCAAGCAACCTTTGATCCGGGGGTGTCCGAATGGGGAAACCCATGCTGAGGTTAAGTCAGCATATCTTTATCTGAATAAATAGGATAAAGAAGGGAACCTGGGGAAGTGAAACATCTCAGTACCCAGAGGAAAAGAAAACAAGCGATTGCTAATTTAAGCGAACGAAAAGCAGCAAAGCAAAAAATTATTTTTTGCCTCTGACAGTTTCCAATTCGCTTAAATTTGCAATCTTATTCCCCGAGTAGTGGCGAGCGAAAGGGGATCAGCCCAAACCCCGTAAACTGCTTTCGTTTTTTAATTCATCTTCGGATGTTTTAAAGATGAAATGAAGGATTTAGGTCCATATGTTTTCGGGGGGTTGTGAGAAATCACATTATTCTTCCTAAAAAGAATAGATAAAGAAGACGTCTTCCCTAGTAGAATCCGTTGGAAAGCGGAGCCATAGAAGGTGACAGCCCTGTATGCGAAAGGGGATTTCTCTTTATGGTGGTTTTTCTCGAGTACCACGGGCCTCGTGGAATCCCGTGGGAATCCGGCGCGACTATGCGCTAAGGCTAAATACTTTTCGTGATCGATAGTGAACAAGTACCGTGAGGGAAAGGTGAAAAGCATCCCGGTGAGGGAGATGAAATAGTATCTGAAACCATACACTTACAAAGAGTCAGAGTCCGTCGATTCGGCGGATGATGGCGT
Source organism: uncultured Gammaproteobacteria bacterium (assembly GCA_964482065.1). Lineage (GTDB taxonomy): Bacteria > Patescibacteriota > Patescibacteriia > JAQUQO01 > JAQUQO01 > CAYZWC01. The sequence goes on from CAYZWC010000085.1 coordinate 4,184, forward strand.
GCCTATTGAAGAATGAGCCAACGAGTTTGCTCTCGCTAGCAAGGTTAATCCCGCAAGGGAGGAGCCGCAGGGAAACCGAGTCTTAACCGGCGCCAAAGTTAGCGGGACAAGACCCGAAACCGAGTGAGCTAACCATGGCCAGGATGAATCTCGAGTGAAATCGAGAGGAGGTCCGAACCCACCAGCCGTGCAACACTGGGGGATGAGCTGTGGTTAGAGGTGAAATGCCAATCGAACTCGGTAATAGCTGGTTCTCCTCGAAATAGCTTTAGGGCTAGCCTCGGAATTTGCCGTTTGGGGGTAGAGCACTGGATGGAGCTCGGGCCGCAAGGTACCGGCTCCAATCAAACTCCGAATACCAAATGGTTAACCGGGAGTTAGACTATGGGCGCTAAGGTTCATCAGTCAAAAGGGAAACAGCCCAGACCGCCAATTAAGGTCCCTAAATCCATGTTAAGTGTTAAAGGTTGTATCTCGACTTACACAACCAGGAGGTTGGCTTAGAAGCAGCCATCCTTTAAAGAAAGCGTAACAGCT
>CAYZWC010000086.1:0-4526 GCA_964482065.1 uncultured Gammaproteobacteria bacterium
CATTTCTAAATGGCTGTACTATGACATTATCATATGGCTACGACAAACCAGTGCAGGGTCTTGACAAACTAAAAAATATATGTTAATGTAATAAGCTTACACCAAAAATCAATTTTCTAAGGAGGGGTCATTATGGCTACAATCAAAACAGCGCAAGAAATGTGCCAAAAACTGGAAGACGAAAACACCAAATTGGGTGAGCTCTGCGAAGAGCTGAAAATCCCAAAAAAGTGGATCAACGAAAATCTGGGGTTGTGCTATATGATCACGGCTCTGGAGGTGAAAGATGATGATGAAGTTATTCTGGATCGGCATATGGGGCCTATTATTATTAAAAAAAACGGCACCCAAATCCGAATCTGGGATCATGATGAAAACGCGCGTATAATGCCGATAGAAAATAAACTATTCGGCTAATATTACCAAAAAAACCAAAAACCCGGGATAGAACAAATCCCGGGAATTTTTTTATTTAAAAATACCCTCCTCGCAGATGTGGATCATCTTTTTAAATCTCAATTACTAAATTACTCAACCACTCAATTACTTTTTACTTAATTCCTGTTCTATTTCCATCAACCTATTATATTTGGCTATACGTTCGCTCCTGGACATTGATCCGGTTTTAATAAATTCCGAATTAACCGCCACGGCTAGATCGGCAATAAAAGTATCGCAGGTCTCTCCCGAACGATGAGAAACGCTGGTCTGATAACCGTTTTTTTGCGCCAGTTTGATTGTCTCAATGGTTTCCGTGAGCGTGCCGATTTGGTTTAGCTTAATCAAAATGGCATTGGCAACCTCCATGGTTATTCCCTGTTCCAATCTCTTTTTATTGGTCACAAAAAGATCATCGCCCACGAGAATTACTCTCTTGCCAAGGCGTTTGGTCATCTTTTGCCAACCTACCCAATCATCTTGATCCAGACCATCTTCAATGGAAAGGCAATGAAATTTTTTAGGCCAAGTTTTATAAATATCAATCAATTCTTTTGGCGAATATCTTTTTTTCTTTCCTTTTTCAAATTCATACAAACCTTTCCGGCTGTCATAAAATTCCGAAGCCGCCACATCGCAAGCGGTAGCCACATCTTTCCCCGGTACAAATCCCGCTTTTTCAACCGCGTTTAAAATAATCTTAAAGGCCGCTTCATTGTTCGCCAAATTCGGAGCAAATCCGCCCTCATCTCCCACGGCGGTAACATGATTCCTTTTCTTCAAAATTCTTTTTAAAGAATGAAAAACTTCCGATCCTATTCTTACCCGCTCTTTAAAACTTCCCGCCAAAGGAACAATCATAAATTCTTGCATGGAAAGGCTGTTGTCCGCGTGCTGTCCGCCGTTTAAAATATTCATGGTCGCGAACGGCATTTTGAATCCTTTGTATTTCAGATGATAAGTCGAGCGGATATATTTATAAAGCGGCCGATTCTTTGAAGCGGCAGCCGCGCGGGCACAGGCCAGCGAAACTCCAAGCATGGCGTTAGCGCCAAGCTTTTTTTTATTTTCCGTACCATCAAGAGCAATCATTATTTCATCAATTTCCTTTTGCGCGAAAGCTTTTTTATTCTTCAAAGCCGGAAATATTTTTTTATTTACATTGTCTACGGCTTTCAAAACTCCCTTACCGCCATATCTTTTTTTATTTTCATCGCGAAGTTCCAGAGCTTCATGAATTCCGGTGGAAGCGCCGGAAGGAACAGAGGCCTCACCAATGCTACCATCCGATAAAATAACTTTTACCGATATTGTGGGATTGCCCCGGGAATCCAAAATTTCCCTAGCGTTAATATTTTTTATTTTAACCATAAAAATAACATATTACATGCTATGTATTACATTTTTTTATTTAATTTCGTAGATAACGGTGACATACATTATAACTTCATTGCTTCCGGCTTGGATATCTGGAGCCGTGCCACTACCTCCAAGACCCATAGCCTCTTCGCGGTAATATGGATAAGGTGTGGGACTTCCGCCTTCCGTTTCATTAAAAGAAACAATCCTGCCAAGATCGACGTCCAAAGAATCCGCCAAAGTTTCGGCCTTTTCCTGAGCATTCTCCAAAGCCTTGGCTCTGGCTTCTTCTCGCAAATCTTCCTTATCGTCAATGGTAAACTGCAATCCTCCGACTTGATTGGCTCCTATTTCTCCGGCGGCTGTTAAAATATCTCCCACTTCGCTTAAATCTCTTATCTTGACCGTAACCTGCTGGCTAACTTCATATCCGCGCAATTCCGAAGATTCTTCTTTATAATCATAACGAGGATAAATATTATAAGTTGTAGTCTGAATATCTTCTTCGTCCACGCCCATACCCTTTAATTCTTTTATCAAATCGTTCATCTTTTCAGTATTCTCTTTTTGAGCGGCGGCAACTTCTTCTTTTTCCGTTGCCAACCCAAGCCTTATTGAGGCTATATCGGGAACAGCTGTTACTTTTCCTTCTCCGGAAATAGCAATGGTATCACGCTGCGCTTCCGGCCGACCGATATAGTCATAGGCCTTTATTTTGCTTACAAAAGCGGCGCCCAGCCAAAAAACAACGCCGAGCAAAATCAAAATAACGAGCGTTGTCATTAAAGTTTTTACCCACTTGGGGTAATCATGTGTCATCCTGTTTAACATAAGATTAGAATTATGAGTTAATAATTATGAGTTAAGATTTTAGTTTTCTTGATCAAACCATTTATAATTTTACTCGCAACGACAGTATTCTTTGTAAGAATATCAAATTCCTCTTTAGTTATATAATTTATATCTTTAGCTATTAATAGTTGGTTTTGAACTTCGGCTAATGAACCAAGCGCCATATAGTAAAATTGTATTTTTTCTTTAAAAGAATTTCTGCTAAAGCCCTCCGCAATGTTTGAAGTAATGGAAACCGCAGCTCTTCTGATTTGGATTGTTAAACCAAATTATTTTTCTTTAGGAAAATTTTTTGTTAGTTTTTATAAATATCCAAAACCAACTTATGTCCTTCTTTCCAAGCATTCAAATCTGTAAAAGATTTAATTTTTCCCTCCCTATAATTCATGATTCATAATTCTTAATTCATATATTATTACTTCTCTAGCGCAACCACCCCCGGCAACTTCTTTCCTTCAAGAAACTCCAACATTGCTCCTCCGGCTGTGGAAATATGGTCAAAATATTTAGCCATACCTGTCATTTCCACAACATCTAAAGTTTCACCGCCTCCGGCCACGCCATAAACTCTGCCCGAAGATCGTGAAGCCATGAGGCGTCCGAGAGCCACGCTGCCATGACTAAAACGTTTGTCTTCATAATACCCCAGAGGTCCGTTCCAAACTATGGTCTTGGCGGAGCGGATATATTCCGAATAGTGTTTTATTGTTTCGGGACCGATATCGAGAATCATCTCGCTTTTTCCGACCCGGCCCGAATTTTTTACTTTGGCTTTGCCCTTTTTACCCGCAGCAACAACTACATCCAAAGGTAAAATTATTTTTTTGTTTTTTAATAATTTCTTGGCAATTTTTACTCCCTCTTTTTCGTAAACAGATTTACCTATTTCAAGGCCCTTGGCTTTTAAAAATACATTAGCCAAAGCGCCACCAATTAAAATATAATCTGATTTTTTTAATAAATTCTTAATAGCTCCTATTTTTGTGGAAATCTTAACTCCTCCCATAACTACAACGTATGGATCTTTGTAATCTTTCAAACATTTCCTCAAAGCGGTAATTTCTCTCTGAAAAAGCAACCCGGTATAAGACGGCAAATATTTTGGCACACCGACAATGGAAGCATGCTTCCTGTGTGAAGAAGCAAAAGCATCATTAATATAAACTCTGGCTAACGAGGCCAGCTCTTTGGCGAATTTGGCGGTATTTTTTTTCTCGCCTGGATTAAACCGCAAATTTTCCAAAAGTAATATTTCTCCATCCCGCATTTCCCCGGCTATAATCTTAATTTCGGAAAAATCCCATCTTTTGATGTAGCCAATATCTTTTTTCGCCTCCGGCATGAGTTTGCGCAACTCCCGGGCCACGGGTTCCATTCTTAAATCATCTTTGGCTTTGCCTTTGGGCCGTCCGAGATGCGACATCAAAATAATTCTGCCTCCTTTTTCGCGCAAATCTTTTATAGTGGGCAATACGGCTTTAATTTTTGTATTATCCTCCACTTTGCCATTTTTTAAAGGCACATTAAAATCAACCCGGACCAAAACCCTCTGTCCGTGCAAGTCGGTTAGATGTTTTTGGGAAATAATTTCCATGAATTGTTTTTGTTAATTTAATTATAGCATAATTTTGAGGAATAAAAAATGGCCCCGATTCCGCAAGTTTGCGTATCGGGACCCTGTGTTCAACGGCACGTCACTCCAAGTTACTTGACGATGCGAGACAAAACTGCTCTCTAAGATACTACATATCGCAAGGCTGGGCTTTAGGAAACTAAAAAATGAGCGTTATTAAATACAAACAATTTTGTCAACCCCAAACAAAAAACTGTCGTAGCCATATGATAATGTCATAGTACAGCCATTTAGAAATGTCATA
>CAYZWC010000087.1:0-4419 GCA_964482065.1 uncultured Gammaproteobacteria bacterium
ATTTCTAAATGGCTGTACTATGACATTATCATATGGCTACGACATTTTTTATTTTTTAATTTTATGGTAAAATAAAAGTAATAAAATATATTGTCCATGCTTGTCAAAAGAATAATTATTTTTCTTATTTTAGCGCTTGTCGTGTCATTTTTATGGTTGGCTGACCGTTATTATTATGAAGAGGCTAATTTAGAGAAACTTTTTTATACGGCACTCAGCATATCCGTTACTTATTTGATTTTTAAGCTTTTTTTGGAAGGTCCCATAGCTCGCCGCATTCGAGAATCCAAAACCCGTTATACTTTTCGTAAGACTAACCAAATTCTTTTTTTTGGTTATAACTTTTTTTATAGTAGTAAGAATTTGGGTTGTCGATCCGCAAGCGCTCTTGGTGGCTTATGGATTTATCGCCGCCGGAGTTGCTATTTCTCTACAGGATGTTTTTAAAAATTTTGCCGGCAGTATAATTATTTTCACTTCGCGGCTTTATCATGTAGGTAATCGTATTGAAATAGATGGACGTTATGGAGACGTGATTGATATAGGGCTTTTGTATACAACTATGCTTGAAATCAAAGAATGGGTTGCGGGCGATCAAGCCACGGGGAGAATTATTATGGTGCCCAATAGTGTGGTGCTTTCTAAAAATATAAATAATTACACCAAAGATCACCATTTTCTCTGGGATGAGGTTTCCATACGTGTCACTTACAAAAGCGATTGGCAAAAGGCCATGAAAATTATGACCGAGATTGCCGCCAAAGAAACCGCAACCTTTTCCGAGCTGGCAAGAAAAAGTATCAGTAGGCTTGAGCAAAGATATTATGTTTCTGACAGAACAATGAGTCCGAGCGTTTACTTGAATCCCGCAGACAATTGGATAATTTTGACTTTGCGTTATGTTGTCGAGGTACGCGAACGCCGGGAGGTAAATAGTAATTTACTTTATAAAATAGTTGAACAATTCCAAAAAGAAAAGAATATTGAAATTGCTACGACCACTTTGGCGATTGTTGATTTTCCCGAGATTAAAGTAAAAAAGAAGAAATAATTGTTTATTAAAAAAATCCTTGTTTTCCAAGGATTTTTTAACCCTTGAAAATTTTTTATAAATATTGTAATATGTTTTTATCCGCTTTATTTAAAATATCAAGCTATTTGCGGGTGATTAGCTCAGTTGGTTAGAGCGTCTCGTTTACACCGAGAAGGCCGGGGGTTCGAATCCCTCATCACCCACATTAAAAATTAAATCTTATACCAAAAATAAATATTCGCTTTTTTAAAAAGCGATTTTTTGTTATAATTTAAGTAATTATGACTATACTTTTTTTACAGGCACTATTTTTAGGAATAGTGCAAGGAATAACAGAATTTTTGCCGATTTCTTCTTCCGGACACCTGGTTGTCATTGAGAGTATTTTTGGACTTTCCGTGGAAAATCTCGGCGCTTTTGATATTTTTTTGCATTTTGGAACCCTTTTAGCCATTTTTCTGTTTTTTTGGAAAGAAGTGAGGCAAATGGCGATTGAGATTGTTTTCTTTTGGCAAGGAAAATTTTTTGATAAACTAATAGTAAAGTTAATTATTGCCACTATCCCCGCGGCGGTTTTTGGAATTTTATTTAAGGATTGGATTGAAGCCAATCTGCGCCGAGCCGATATGGCGGGAATTTTTATGCTTTTGACCGGCGTTTTATTTTTGCTGGCGGAGCGATTCCCCCGGGAAAAGAAAAAAGAAAAAACCGGATTTAAAAATATTTTAGCCATGAGCCTTACCCAAATTGCCGGATTATTCCCGGGAATTTCCAGAAGCGGATCGGTAATAGCGGGAGGAATGTTTGCCGGACTCAAAAGAAAAGAAGCGGCGCGTTTTTCTTTTCTTATGGCTTTGCCGGCGATTGGCGGAGCTTCTTTTTTGCAGGCTCTGGATTTTTGGAACCAAAAAACAATTGAGTATAATTTTTTGGATTACTGGTGGTTTTACGGAGCGGGTTTTTCGGCGGCGCTCTTGAGTTCTTTTTTTGCCATTAAATATGTGCTTAAATTTTTTTCCCGGCATAGGCTGAGCAGCTTCAGTATTTATTTGTTTTTGGCCGGCATTTTAATAATTTTATTTTTATAAATATAAAAAATTATGAGATTTGTAATAATGATTATCGGAGTTGTTTTGGGAGCGCTTTTGGTTTTAAAATCAGATTGGATTGTAAATATTTTCGGCAGGGTTTATTGGGCGGAGCAATATTTGGGCTCCGAAGGAGGTACCAGGCTTTTTTGGAAATTGGTCGGCTTGGCAATAATTTTAATTTCACTGCTTTATTATACGGAAATTTTGCAGTCATTTTTGATTAGAATATTTGTACCAACGGCAGTTTAAAATAAATTATTTAAATATTTTAAAATAATTATATGGCGAATGATAAAAAAATAATTACCGGCGGCCAGCAGCTTTTGGATCCTATAAAAATATTGCAAAAGGCGGGCATTGCCGAAGGCATGGCAATAGCCGATTTGGGTTGCGGTACCGTGGGACATTTTGTGATGCCGGCGGCTCGCATGGTGGGGAATAAAGGCAAAGTTTATGCCGTTGATATTCTTCAAAGCGCGCTTTCCGGAGTTAGAAGTCGCGCCAAGTTGGAGGGGGTTACCAATATTGAAACAGTATGGTCGGATCTGGAAGTTTACGGCGGTACAGATATTCCCGAAAATAGCTTGGATCTGGCGCTTCTCGTCAATATTCTTTTTCAAGTCGGAGTATACCGCGAAGTTTTGCGCGAAGCGGTTCGTTTGGTTAAAATCGGAGGAATAATTGAAGTTATTGATTGGAAAATGACCGACATCCCTTCTTTTGGTCCGAACCCCAAAAATCGAGTCAAAAAAGAAGAGGTTTTAAATTCTGCCGAGGAGCTTAACTTGTCATTAAAAGAGGAATTTGAAGCGGGACGTTATCATTTTGGTATGATATTTATAAAAAAATAAGAGCTTGCAATTATTTGGAAGTTTTGTTAATATTTTTAAATTGTTTAATTTAATTTTTTAATTTATGGATTTGGCTAATTTATTAAATTGGAGAGTTTGGCTTAATACTAATCCCGGAGCCTTGCTGCCGTCTTCAATAAAAATAATGTTTGGAATTTTTATCGCGCTGGTGGTAATTTTAATTGTTTTAAAGATAGTTGGTAAAAGTAAAAAGTTCAGCAAAACCCGACGTGTTGTTTTTAAAAAATTTTATACGGCGTTTTTTTGGCTTACTCTGGTTTACTTGATATTATTTTTTTTCGCGCGCGAAGGCCTTCCTATTTTTGGAATGCGTTTGTGGTTTTTACTGCTTTTTGCAGCCGGTGTAATTTGGTCTATTCTTATAATTCGTTATGCTGTTAGGGAAGTTCCCAAAAAAGAGCAAGAAAAGATGGCTCAAGAAAAATTTGAAAAATATTTGCCAAAAAAGAAAAAATAAATAATAATGCATAATAAAATTTTGGGAAAATGGGGGGAAGATTTGGCCGCTGAGTATTTGAAACACAAGGGTTATAAAATTATAGAAAGAAATTATTCCACTCGTTACGGTGAAATTGATTTAATCGCGTCTTATTCCGGCGCGATTATTTTTGTAGAGGTAAAAACCAGGCTTAATACAAAATTTGGCTGGCCTGAAGAAGCGGTTACGGAAACAAAAAAAGATCGTTTGCAATGGGCGGCTAATATTTTTTTGGAAGAGAAAAAAATAGAATCAGATTATTATTTTGAGATTTTAAGTTTGCTCGTGAACAGGAAAAGGAAATCGGTTCGTGTTAAGCATTTGAAGGATTTTTAAAAAATAAAAAAGGGCTCTAAGAGCCCTTGTCCATGGATTTGTTTTTTTTGCTCCATTTTTCCCGGACGTTTTTGGCAACGCTGCCGCCAACGAAAATTGTGAGTATTCCGCCCACAATTTGAGGCAGCTGTTCCGGGATCGTATGGTTTGTTTGGAAAAAAAATTCTGTTATAACGGCAACGAGGAAAGTGATCGCCCAGGCGAGAACGAACAATTCTCCCGGTTTTTCAATGACAACGGTATTGGCCCGCCATTTTCGTATTTCTTTGTTGGCCACATACACGGATATAAACCCCAAATAGTAGAGAGTCATGTTGCTTGTGATCTGCAAACTGTTACAGAACAGATCAACATAAGCCATGATTATGTAGGTGGTCGTCCAAAGAAAGCAAACCCAGAAAAACCATTCTTCCGGGTCTTTCAAGCTTTTTTTTATACTTTGCCAAAGATCAGTCGTTCCTTTATTCATTTTTTTTCTCCTTTTTTCTGCAGGCAGTTTCTTGTTTTAACATTAAATCATAGCAAATTGGTCATATTTTGTCAATAGCTTGCCTAATTTTGTCAAGATTTTATAGAAATGTCCTACTTTGGGTTTTATAGAAATGTCCT
>CAYZWC010000088.1:0-4381 GCA_964482065.1 uncultured Gammaproteobacteria bacterium
AAACCTTACAAATTAGAATTAATTAAGTGTGAATTATGTTCATGGACTTGAACATGGGAACGCTTTTAATGTCCAATTTTTCCTCCTTCTGTATTTTAGAATTTTATCCTTTTAATTTCTGCCAAAAAACCAAAAGCGGGCTGGCTATAAAAATGGAAGAATAAGTACCGAGAGCCACACCAATCACCAAAGTCAAAACAAAATATTCTATACTCGCTCCTCCAAAAAAGAAAATAGCCAAAAGTACCAATAAAGTGGTAAGCGAAGTATTTATCGAGCGGGTAACGGTCTGGTTAACGCTTTTGTTTACTATATTTTCAAAACTTTCATTATCGCGGAATAAATTTTCGCGGATGCGGTCAAAAACAACAATGGTGTCATTTACCGAATAACCGAGTATGGTAAGAATAGCTGCCACAAAAGGAAGCCCTATTTCAATATTATAAAAATGTCCGAGAGCGGCAAATATTCCCAAAGTTATCAAAACATCATGAAAAAGAGTAATTACCGCCACAATCCCGTATTTCCAAGATTGTACCGGCTTGGAAACTTTGCGGAAAGCCCAAGCCACATACAAAATAATGGCTATAAGCACTCCAACAATGGCGGAGATCGCTTTGCGCTGCAATTCTTGACCAATAGCGGCTCCTATTGACTCAAAGCGCATTTCTTCCACTTCTCCAAATTCCTCGCCCAGTTTATTTAAAATCTCTTGATGTTTATCTTCGCTTATTTCCTGTACACGTATGAGCGAGGCGGTCTCTCCGGTCGGCTGTACGGTCATATCGCCCAATTCAAACTGCGATAAAACCTCTTTAACGCTATTATTATCCGGCCTTTCGGCGAATTCCACTTCCAGTAAACTGCCGCCGGTAAAATCAATACCCAAATTCAAACCCCACATTATAAGAATTAAAATACTTGCTAAAATCAAAACTCCTGATATTGAAAACCATATATTTCTTTTTTGGATTATCTTTAACATATAGGTCACTAATTTTATGCGAATTATTCGTTTTCTGTTTGTTGATGATTATTATTTTTAACACCATACCACCACCTTGACTTCAACCATCCGGCGGTTATTTTTAAGAAAACTTTGGTAATTACAATTGCCGAAAACATGCTGACCAAAACTCCAATGCCCAACGTAATAGCAAATCCTTTTACAATACTCGTGGTAAAAGTGGCAAGTATAAAACAAGTAATCAAAGTGGAAACATTTCCGTCGCGAATAGAACTCCAAGCGCGCGCAAAACCTTCTTCGATGGCCGAACCCATGGATTTACCCAAGCGCAATTCTTCTTTCAGTCTCTCAAATATCAAAACGTTGGCATCAACGGCCATACCTACGGATAATATAAATCCGGCTACTCCCGCCAAGGTCAAGGTAACCGAGAATAATTTGAATATGGCCAAAACCAAAGCTCCATAAATTGCCAAAGACAAAACCGCCAAAACACCCGGTATTCTATAAAATAAAATCATAAACAAAGCGACAAGTATAAGCCCTATAATCCCGGCTTCAAGACTTTTTTGTACCGAGTCTTCGCCGAGACTGGCGCCAATTGTCTGTTGGCTAATCAAATGTATGGGTACGGGCAGCGCTCCGGCATTTAACCTGCGCGCCAGAGTTTTGGCTTCTTCCAGACTAAAAGCTCCGGTAATAACAGCTTCTCCGTTTTTTATGGGCTCGTTTACAGTAGGAACACTGATTGGCTGTTCATCAAGAAATATGGCAACCGGTTTCCCCACATTTTGTTCGGTAATTTCGCCAAAAAGCTCTTTTCCCTCATCATTAAATTCCAAACCGACTTGCGGTTCGTTGGTATTGGGATCAAATTGCACTTGCGCGCGCTTGAGCTGAGTTCCCGTTAAACCCGTATATTTCCAAGGATCTTGAGGACCGACAATATCGGCCTTAGTCTGCTTATCAATTACAATTTTTCCAATCAAATACTCTTTAACCGGCTGTTCGTCTCGTTTATAAATTATATGGTAACCGAATTGACTCTCAAAAGGTTTAGAAATTTCTCCGACCCCCATGTCAAAAACAATATCTTCAAATTCCGCAACCACCATTCCTCGGCTAAACCATCCCAAATCTCCTCCGGTGGACGCGCTTCCGGTATCGGTAGAATACTGCATGGCTAAATCGGCGAAATTTTCAGGCGTGGCCTGTGATTTTAAATCATTAATCTTTGCCAAAGCGTCTTCTTTGGAAATATTGTCTTCGCATCCGGTCGCTCCTTCATAACAAACAAGAATATGGCTTGCCAAGACTTGCTTTTTTTCTTCCTTGATATCAAAAGTTTTTATAATATTAAAAGATTCGCCCGTTTCCACTACTTCCGGCACCACTTTATTAAGACCCGCTTTCTCAGCCGCGGCAAAAAGCTTTGGATTTTGGGTTTGGTTTATATAATCTTCATTGACTTGCTCTACTTCTACACCTTCGGGCAAATCCAATCCCAGCTGTGGCTTATCTTCTTCCGAATATTTTTTTACAAATTCGCTAAAATCGGCATCCGGTCCGGCCGACCTTACTTCCGCCAAAATATTCTCCGCTTTGGACTTAGCTTCGCTATTGTATTCATCAAGCTGCTTTTGCTCTTCTTCGGTTAAATCCCGCAATTCTTTGTTTTGCTCTTTAAATTCCAAAAGAGGGGTTTCTCCAATCATGGAGATGGCTTCATGAACATCTTTTATCCCCGCGAGTTCCACTATAATCCTCCACTTATCGCCAACTTTATTGGTTTGCACCACGGGCTCGGAAACTCCAAAGGTATTGACGCGCCGCTCAATAACATCGCGCACGCCTTCAATGGATTCCCCTCTTTCTTTGGCCGGTATGCCCGAAACATCAGCTTCATACACCAAGTGCGTTCCACCCAAAAGATCCAATCCCAAATGAAAAGGCAGATCATAAAAATGAGGAATATCTATTTGGTCAACGTATTTAACCCTGTCAAATTGGGAATTGAGCCAATCGGCGGATTTATTCCAATAAACCGGATAATCAAGGGCTGTGGCCAAAACCGCTAAAATAAAAATACCCACAACAGCCAGAGCGGCTTTTCCGCGGCTGGTAGGCTTAAATATGGCTCTTCCTATTTTTTTCCAAATTTTAGACATAAAATAAAAATACCCTGTGGATATATTAGATATATATTATACCAATACAAAAAATATGGCAAGAGGCCGCAATCCGCGGCCTCTCTAATTAAAGTATCAATCTATTGAGATAAGGCGTTTAAATCCTCATAGTCCATCTTGTCAATCTCTGCCTTCAGGTTATTTAAGTCTTCTTCAGTAACTCCCGGCACTGCCTTGTTGTCAGATTTATCTTCTTCATTTTCCACAGCATCGCCTGAATCTTTTTGTAGGCTGTCCTCAAGCTCTTGATTACCATGAGCAGTATTATTATTCATTTGTTCTGAAGATGCATCACTCTGTGTATTACAGCCGGCGCCAATAAAGAGAAGTGCCGCGGCGGAGATTAATCCTAATGTAATTAATTTTTTCATATTATTTCGCGGTAATGATTAAACTATAAGCATGGGCCAATTGCGCTTGGGCATTGAGCAAATTTGTCCTGGCCTGACGAAGATATCCGTTGCCTTCGGCAAATTTAATAAGAGGCGTGCCGGGCAATACAACTTTTTTGTAAGCATCCTCGGCCACATCTATTTTGCTCCGCGCGGTATCAAGTTCGGACTTAGCAATATCAAGCTTGGCAATAATGTCGCTGTTGTTATCAAGCTCCTCGGCGGTTGTCCGTAGCTGCGCTTCATAATCAGCCGCTTTGTCTACCAGACCGGTTCCGGTATAAACCCAGACTGCGCCTGTGTTTCGCGCCACATCAGCCAAAAGCTCGACATAAGCGCCAATCATTTTCAAAAACACCACGCCGACATCCAATCTTGTCTCAATACCGTCCACTTCAGCGCGAAGCGTATTTATTTTTGCCAAATTTTTACTCACATCGCTTGAAATATTTGCTTTAATCTCCGCCGGAGCATCACTAGCTTGCGCGTCCGCGTTTTTCCAGTTTAGCCACTCTTCTGCTTCGGTCAGAGCCGCGTCCAAAACTTCCTTGGCAGTATCAATTACCTTTTGGTTATTCTCCGGAGTTTTATCAGCAGCATAATCAAGCTGCGCCTGGTGATAAGTTTCCTCGGCGGTTTGGCGCTCCTGTTTTGCCGCCTGCCACTCTTCTTTGCTCGCAGCAAATACATTGGCTGCCCCCATTTGGACAAAGAGCAACGCAGCTACCACGGCAACTAACAATGTTTTTTTCATAAGCTATTTATTACGATTAATTATATTGGGTCTTGCCCAGAAGAATTTAGTTATTGAGGACAATTTTAGTTAATATTTT
>CAYZWC010000089.1:0-4299 GCA_964482065.1 uncultured Gammaproteobacteria bacterium
CAAAATATTAACTAAAATTGTCCTCAATAACTAAATTCTTCTGGGCAAGACCCATAATTTAATATAAAAAGAGGGATAATAAATCTCTCTTTTTTATTTAGATATTGGATGATAAATGCTATTTATTTTCTAAATCTGCATATATGGCAACAAATATTTGTTTAAACAAAAACTTACCCATAATTTTATTAAATTTTTAAACCTCGGCAATCAACAAATCAACAAGCAATTCCGGGTCAAGAGAGCTGCTTTTTATTTTTTTGTCCATGCTGAGAAGCTCGCAGTAAATTCTTTGCAAATCCGAAAATTTATATTTGCGCGCCTGTGCCAAAGCTTTTTTAGCCACAAAAGGGTGTAAGCCGGTTTTGGCGGACAAATCTTTTGAGGGCAAATCAATATTCTCATGAGCCTGCAGCAATATTCTGTATTGACGGACCAGCATGGAAATAATATAAAAAGGAGTAGAGCCGAATTTTAATTGATTGTCCAAAAGCTTAAGAGCTTGTTTTTTATTTTTAACTCCCAAGGCGTCGACAAGGCCGAAAATATTATCGTCAAATTTCGTGTGTACCAATTCTTCAACATCTGCCTTTTTTATCTCTCTGCCATTTTTATAAGCAATAAGCTTGTTTATTTCATTGGAGAGCAGCCATAAATTGTTACCGACATATTCCACCAGCGCCCGCACCGCCGGCTGTTCTATTTTACCGCCGCGTTCGGAAACTTTTTCTCCAATCCAGCGCCCCAGCGACAAATCACTGAGTGGCTCGAATTCTTGCTTATATTTTTGTTGGGATAAAAATTTAAAAAGCTTATTGTTGACACGTCCTTCTTCCCAAAAAATCAAAATCGAATCGTCACGGTCTTCATCCGCTAAAAATTCCGCGGCTTCCGCCTGAATATTTTTATTTTTTGCCAAATTCAAAAAAACCACCATTCTTTTTTTGGCAAGAAAGGGAGAAGCGCCAACCATACTTCTGAATTTACCAAAATCAATATCAGAAGCTTCAATAACATCAAGATTCATTCGAGAGCTATCCACCTCTCGGACAAATTTATCTTTTAGTCCTTTTAATTTTTCACGCGAGCGATAAGTATCCTCGCCGTGTAAAAATATAATCATATTATTGCCATATCTTAACACAATTGACAAAAATTGTTAAATATGATATTTTAAATAATTGAAGATTTAACCGGAGGAAAAAATGTTTGAAAAAAGCAC
The DNA here is from genome assembly GCA_964482065.1 of uncultured Gammaproteobacteria bacterium. Classification (GTDB taxonomy): domain Bacteria; phylum Patescibacteriota; class Patescibacteriia; order JAQUQO01; family JAQUQO01; genus CAYZWC01. The sequence goes on from CAYZWC010000089.1 coordinate 1,223, forward strand.
TTTGAAAAAAATCAAAAAAATTCTCTATTTCGTAACCGCCTTGCTCTGCCTGAGCGCTCTCGTCTGCATCCTTCTAAAAATGCCGCTTTTAACCATTATATTTTTATCCTTTGCTTTTTTTGCCATAAGCGTCACCACGCTTTTGCATATTGACCAAATTGCCGAACAGGCATTTGAAAAAATGGATAAAGATTAAAAAAACCGCTTTAGATACTCGGAGCGGTTTTTTGTTTTTGTCTTTATAAATCTTTTAATTCTCCCCAATTATCTCCGGAACCGGCATCGGCAATAAGGGGAACTTTTAGCTTAAATATATTTTCCATTTTTCCGGTGATAAACTCAGAAGCTTTTTTTAAATCTTTCTCGGGAACTTCAAAAACCAATTCATCGTGCACCTGAAGTACCATTTTTATTTTAGAATTAAATTCGGGCAATGCTCGATAAAGCTCAATCATGGCCAATTTTATAATATCGGCCGCCGTTCCTTGAACCGGCATATTTATCGCCATGCGTTCAGCCGCGGCTCGAAGCTGAGGCAGGCCGGAATTTATATCCGGCAAATACCGCTTACGACCGAAGAGAGTTTGCACATATCCTTTGTCGCGAGCATATTGCTTATTATATTCCATATATTCTTTTATATTGACGTAAAGGGAAAAATAACGGTCAATAAAATCTTTGGCCTCTTCGGTGGAAACTCCCGCACTCTGCGCCAAAGCGCGCTGCCCCATACCGTAGGAAATTCCAAAATTAATAGCCTTGGCAGCGCGGCGCATTTCTTTGCTTACTTCTTTGGGTTTAACATTCCAAATTTCAGCGGCAGTGGAAGTATGTATATCGGCACCTCGCTTAAAAGCTTTAATCATTTTGGGGTCGTCGGACAAATGCGCCAAAAGTCGGAGTTCAATCTGCGAATAATCAACCGCCAAAATTTTATACCCTCGATCAGCTACAAAAGCTTGGCGTATTTTTCTACCCAGCTCGGTACGGATGGGAATATTTTGCAAATTGGGATTCGAGGAAGACAGGCGGCCGGTGGCGGTAATAGTCTGGTTGAAGCTTGTGTGTACTCGGCCTGTTTTTTTATTAACCAGCTTAGGCAAAGCATCAAGATAAGTTGATTTTAATTTGGCCAGCTCACGATGTTCAAAAATAAAATCTATAATCTGGTGGCGTCCCCGTAATTTTTCCAACTCCGAAGCGGCCGTGGAAATGCCGGTTTTTGTCTTCTTTAGGCCCTTGGAGGAAATACCCATTTTTTCAAATAAAACTTCTTTGAGCTGCGCCGGGGAATTAATATTAAATTCCGTACCGCAGATCTTATAAATTTTTTTAGACAGAATATTTATTCTTTTCTCGGCTTCTCGCGACATCTTGGAGAGAAGCTTAACATCTATTTTTACTCCCGCTTCCTCCATCTCCGCGAGCACTTTAATAAGAGGAACTTCTATTTTGCAAAGAATGGAATTTAAATTTTCTTTTTTTATTTCTTTTTCAAAACCGGCTCGAAGCTGCCAAGTAAAATCAGCGTCTTCACAAGAATAATGCGCCAAATCGTCAAGCATCACCTCGTTAATTTCTTTTTTGTCGCGACCGCTACCCACCAAATCATCAAAGCTTATCATGCGGTGGCCAAGCTCCCCAAAAACAACCTGGTCCAGATTGTGCCCGCGCGAACCGGGATTTAAAAGATAGGAAGCGAGCATGGTGTCAAAATCAATGCCGCACATATCAATACCTTCGCCATGCAGTACTTCCAAATCATATTTAATATGATGGCCAAATTTTTTTATATCAGCATTTTCAAGAGTCGGCTTTAGTTTCTTTAAAAAATCTCTGCCAACAAATTTCTTTTGATTACGAATAACCACATAATAAGCTTCGTATTTTTTCCAAGAAAAAGAAATACCGAGCAATTTTGCCTCCAAAGCATTGAGGCTGGTTGTCTCGGTATCCAAACAAAAAACTTTTTGCTTTTTTAATTCGCGCAAAAACTCATCGAAAGATTTTTTGGAATCAATTATCAAATAATTGTAATTGTGGGCTGTCTTTAGTTTTTTTTTAGCGCTGTCCGCAGAGGCAGCCTCTTCACCGGGCAGCTTGTTTACCAAACTTTTAAAACCAAGCTCTTGGAAAAGGGAAACTATTTTTTCCGTATCCAATTCTTCAAGCTTGGCGTCTTTGAGATTAAAATTAATTTTAACATCAGTAACAATGGTGGCGAGTTTTTTGCTCATCTCGGCCTTTTCTTTGTTTTCTTTGAGAAGTTTGCGTACCCGATCTTTTATTTTTTTATTATCTAAATTTTTGTAAATATTTTCCAAGCTGCCAAACTCCTTAATTAGCTCCACGGCAGTTTTTTCTCCGATCCCGGGTACACCGGGAATATTGTCGGAAGCGTCTCCGCGCAGAGCCTTATAATCAATCAATCGTTCCGGACCGAATCCATAGCGCTCAAAAACCGCCGCCTCATCATATAAAACGGTATCGGTAATTCCCTTGCGCGTGGTATAAACTTTGGTATTATCGTCCACGAGCTGAAGTGTATCCAAATCTCCGGTTACCACAACAGAGTCCATGTCTCTGCGATCTACGGATTTAAGAGTACAAATTGTGCCAATCAAATCATCGGCCTCAAAACCAACCTTTTCATAAATGGGCATACCAAAAGCCTCCACCACTTCTTTGATGCGAGGAATTTGATCATAAAGCTCATCCGGCTGTTTTTGGCGGGTAGCTTTATATTCTTCATATTCTTCATGCCTAAAGGTGGGCTCACGGCGATCAAAAGTTACAGCCGCATATTCCGGCTGAATTTCTTTTAAAACCTTTATCAATATAGAAGTAAAACCATAAACCGCATTAACAAGCTCGCCCTCTTTTGTTTTTAAGGGCGGCAGAGCGTGCCAAGCGCGATGCAACAGGGCATTGCCATCTATAATAATAAATTTTTCCTTTTTCTCGCTCATAAAACTTTAATTAATAATACCATTTTACGCCTCTTTTCTCAATGGCAAAATAGAAAACTGTCGTAGCCATATGATAATGTCATAGTACAGCCATTTAGAAATGTCATA
>CAYZWC010000090.1:0-4275 GCA_964482065.1 uncultured Gammaproteobacteria bacterium
ATATTTCATAGGTCTTTCCAGCAATTATATCATAATTTGCTGGGCAAGACCCATAAATAATTATTTGGATTTACATCTAAATATTCACATCCAGTAATGGAATTATTTTTTTCATTAAAATTATTAATACAATCTTTTAAATTAATTTCAAAATTATCATTTGGCCTAAGCCATAAATTTACAAATTCATGGTTATTATAAAAATGTCTTTGTGGATGAACTACGCTTGCATCTATTTTAACATCATACTCATTATTAAAATATAAAATTATTTTTCGATATATCGCTTCTACATAATCTTGACCAAAAACTAAATCAACAATTTCTCCATGGTTTAATTTATGTCGAATACCATTATCTCCAAAAACTTCACCAAATAATTGGTTGCCAATTATTTTTTTCATTTCATCTTTATCATATGTGAAATAAGTTTTGCCGTCTTTTTCGTTTTCTTTTTTACCACACATTGCTTCAAGCGCTGAAAATAATAATATTAACTTTGGTATATACCCAATAGTATTACAACATTCTTGTAAAAATCTAAATGCTAACGTATGTTCAAAATTTTCTAACTTTTTATAATTTTTCAATACTTCTTCATTAAAATGTAATCCAACTCCATTTATTTCCTGAATATGCTTATAAAAAAATATATTCTTAGAATTATTATCTAATTTATAAATCAAAAACGGCTCCCTGTAATAATCCATATAACACTGGCTAACAAAGGCAACTTTTTGGATAATTTGGTCAAAATCCTTTTTAAAATGATTCATGGCTTCTATACAGGAGTTAGCTTCTATTTCTTTTCTGGCTAACCACGCATCACCTATACACCCTTGTTTTAAATTAAAGTCCCATTGAAAAAATACATAACCATCAATAGTCATTTGGGGACAATCTGAATTACCATTTAAGCCGACCATTAAACTTGCTAACGTTTTTATTTTTTGTTCAATTAAATATCTCATTGAAAAAATTAAATTTAAGCACCTTATTAATAATATCCTCCTTAACTAAAGAAGGTTTAGGGGGGTGGTTTGAAAAATATTATAATTTAACTCTTTTTAATCTTAAGGCATTCAAAACAACCGAAACGCTGCTCATGGCCATGGCAGCCGCGCTGATAGCCGGATTCAAAAACCCAAAGGCGGCAATAGGAATTCCAACTGTGTTATAGATAAACGCCCAGAAAAGATTTTGTTTGATATTCTTCAATGTCTTCTCGGACAAACTTATCGCCTCGGCCGCTTTTAATAAGTCCCCTTTTACAATCACCACATCGCCGGTTTCTATGGCGATGTCCGTGCCCGTGCCCATGGCAATGCCCACATTTGAGGCCGCGATAGACGGAGAATCATTGATTCCGTCGCCGACCATGGCGACAAACTCGCCGTTCTTTTGCAGTTCTTTTATAACTTTCACTTTGTCTTCCGGTAAAATACCGGCGCGGAATTCGCTGATGCCGACTTGTCCGGCGATTTCTTTTGCCACAAGCTCATTATCTCCGGTGAGCATCATTGTTTTAATGCCGCGCTTACTTAATTTTTCCACGGCCTCGGCTGAAGTGTCCTTAAGACCATCCTGCACGGCGAAAAATCCCAAAAACTTTTCGTCTCCCACAAAGCCGATAATAGTATAACCCTTAGCTGCAAACTCATCAATTTTTTTCTCATCCCGAAGATCAACTCCAACTTCTTCCAAATATTTTATATTTCCGAGTCGATAAACCTTACCACTCTCCTCCCCTTCTATTCCTTTGCCGGTAATTGCTTTGATGTTTTTCAAGTCAGCAGCTTTAACTTCCTGTTTTTCTTTTTCAATCCAGGAAATAATGCTTCTTGCCAAAGGATGCTCTGATTCGCTCTCCAAGGCCAAGGCCGCGCCAAATTCTTCCGTCTCTCCCGCGGGAACCCAGGACTGCACCTCGGGCTTTCCTTTGGTAATGGTTCCGGTTTTATCAAAAGCCACGACAGTAATCTTGTGCATTTTCTCAAGCGCTTCGGCGTTCTTGATTAAAATCCCATTTTCCGCTCCGCGTCCCGTGCCGACCACGATGGAAATCGGCGTGGCAAGTCCGAGGGCGCAGGGGCAGGCGATAATGAGGACTGTTACCGTATAGATCAGAGCTCTCGCGTAACTCCCGTCAAAACCGAACCAGGCGGCAAAAGTTATAAGCGAAATCGCGATCACTCCCCAGACAAAATACTGCGAGACCTTGTCCACCAGTTTTTGAATGGGCGCGCGCGACATCTGCGCTTCTCGGACAAGTTTAATGATCCCGGCGAGCACCGTCTCCGATCCGACTTTTTCCGCTTTCATCATGAAACTCTTATTGCCGTTCAGGGTAGCGCCTATAACTTTATCTCCCTTTTTCTTTTCCGCCGGAATGCTCTCGCCCGTAACCATGGATTCGTCAATATCAGCCGTGCCTGAAATAATCGCTCCGTCAACGGGAATTTTTTCTCCGGGCTTAACGAGAAGCATATCCCCGGGCTTCACTTCTTCAACGGGAACATCCTTAGTTTCTTTGCTTTGTTCATTAATAACTTGATGCGCCATCTTGGCCCCGAGCTTTAACAATTTCTTAATCGCTTCAGATGCCCTGCCTTTGGCGCGGGCTTCCAGAAACCTTCCGAGAAGTATAAAAGTGGTGATGATGCCCACGTCCATAAAATATTCCTGTCCTCCTTCGGAAAAAAGTGTTTCATAAGAAGAAAATAAAAAAGCGGCGGAGAGTCCTAGCGCCACCAGGGTATCCATATCCGGACGACCGCGAAGAAGCGACGGGAAGCCGATCCGGAAAAAATCGCGTCCGGCGTAAAGCGCTCCGATCGCGAGGAGAAGCATGATAAAATTACCGTTCTCTATCTTTATAACAAACGAAAGAATTAAAATAAAAAATGACAAAACCGCCGCCATAATAACTTTATTGCGGCGCGACTTTACTTTTTTCTCTCCTTCGGCGGCGGCATGCGCGGAATGGTCCATTTTCATGTTGTGTCCGGAATGGTCGCCGGCGCTAACTTCCATACCATTATCGGCATGCGTTTCATGGTCCACTTGTGCGTCCCCTGCCAATTCCGAATCATATCCGGACTTTTTTATCGTTTTAATAATTTCATCCTCATTTGTTTTACTCTCATCAAAATCCACGTCTCCCTGCTCCAGGGCGAAATTAATATTAGCTTTTTCTACTCCCGGGGACTTTTCCAAATCCCGGGTTATATTCACCGCGCAAGACGCGCAATGCATATCCTTTATATTTAAGCGTATTTTTTTAGGCATAGTAGATTAATTAATATATTAATGTTCTATTATTATATTTTACAGCATTTATCTTAATTTTTAAATACTAAAACAAACCGGTTTTTTAAACCATATTAACTTTAAATCTTGGTTGTTATTCAGCCAAAGCTATTTTCTTATCGTGTTTTCTAACAATATATAGCATATAAGCAATGCCCAGCAAATTTATTGACAAGCCGAGAATCAAGAACGGCTTTTGATATTGGGAAAGAAATATAGCCGCGCCGGAAAGCCCGAGTACAGGCAGAACATCAGCCAGATGATGCGCGCAACAGGCGACCATGGCGCCGCCGGACATGGCGCCGCTCGCTCCGGGAACAGCGCCATGATGGTGGCCCGCGCAATTTTTCACAAACACCCAAAGCCCGATTTGTATTCCAAAACCGATAATGATCCCCGCTATCAAGTACCAAAAATAAACAAAATTAAGCCAGGCGGCGTCAGGAGGCATGGAAAGAAACATAATGCCCAGATAAAACCCGAGCATGCCCAATGAGCCCAGCAAGCCGTAAGCCATGGACTTTAGAATTATTTTTGATTTTGTGTTAGTTTGTGATTGATTAGACATTTAATCTTAGTTATTTATGCCCGTTGAACTCTATAACCGGAATTTTTCCACTCGTTAATTCCGCCAGACAAATTATACACATTAAGGTATCCCAAATCAGACAAGATTTTGGCGGCCAAGCGGCTCGTCTTACCGACCCGGCAATAGACCACGATCTTTGCGGACTTGTCGCCGGGCAACTCGGATAAGTTATTTTTTATTTCGCCGCAGGGAATAGTTTCATCCGTTCCCGGAATGTATTCTTCGGCGCAATCCTGAACATCCACAAGAACAAAATTTTTACGGCTCAAAAAGCGCGCCAGCTCATCGGGCATGATATCTTTTATATTAGCCATAGTTATTTTATTGGGTCTTGCCCAGCAAATTATGATATAATTGCTGGAAAGACCTATGAAATA
>CAYZWC010000091.1:0-4083 GCA_964482065.1 uncultured Gammaproteobacteria bacterium
AACCTTACAAATTAGAATTAATTAAGTGTGAATTATGTTCATGGACTTGAACAATGTCAAAAGTAAAATGTCAATTGTCCAAAAGCAGCATGATGGCCTCGTATTTCGGTCGAATTATTTCACGTGATTTTTCAAAATGAAGCTTATTCCATTTATTTTCCAGCTTTTGCCGCACTGATTCCTTGGCTTCGGCCTGGGTTTTATTTTCATAAGTATAAGCGGCCTTGAATAATCCCTCAATGGCGTCAAAATTTGATAGGGCATCAGCTTCGGCCACGATTTTTTCTTCAATACTGTTTCTTTCGTTTTGTTTTGATCCACGGTGGTTTAAAATGCATTGTTTCACCAATGCTATTTTTTCTTCAGGATAATTTAGCTCCCGGAGTTTCTTTTCGGCGATTTCGGCGCCGACGATGTGATGTTCGCCCCGGCCTTCCATAATGGAACCAATATCATGCAGCCAAGAAGCGATTATTATTACTTCCTTGTCTCCGCCGAGCTCATCGGCCAGTTTTTCCGCGTATTTTACTGTCGGAGCAAAATGACAAAGAAACGGTTCAGAGCCGTATTTACTCGTCGGTCTGTTGCATTCTTCCTCAACGAAATTTTTGATTTTTTCAACAATATCCATAATAGTCAAATCTCAAAGGTTAAATGTAAAAAGTATTAAATAAGTCCTTCTGGGTCTACATCCATTATCCAATCTTCGGGCAATTTTTTCAAGGCTCCCGCGACTTTTCCGAATTTCTCCTTTTTTAATTTTATAATAATATGCCAGCGGAATTTGTTTCTCACTTTGGCGCGATGCGAGGGCAGGGGAGCGGAAATGATCACGTCTTTCTCTGTTTGTAAAGATTTTCCTAGTTCATTAAATACGCGCCCCGATTCAACCTTACAGCGGGTTTCATTCGGATCCTGATAAATTAATTTTATTAATTTATAAAAAGGCGGGTATTTAAATAATTTGCGCTCGCCTATTTCATAGTTATAAAATTCGCGGTAGTCGCATTCCGAAGCGGCTTTTATAGTTTTATTATCCGGTGAATAGGTCTGCATGAATATTTGTGGCGCTTCCGGCTGCTCTGAAGCGGTGAGGATTGTCTCCATTATAAATCCGAAAGTATGCTCGGCGGAGCGGAAGTCGGGGATGTTTAGAAGCGTATCAGCCGAGAGGATTCCGAGAACTCCGACATTTCGCCAATCAAGAAAACGCCACATAAAAGCCGTGCCGATAATAACATTGGCTTTGGCGATTTTTTCGGCGGACAAGTCTTCTTCGCTTGCGTCCGTATCAATTCGCAGAATGTTTTTTTTGGCAAAGCGTTTTTTCAGATCTTGTTCCACACTTTGAGTGCCTCGGCCGATTGATTTAAGATTCGTGCTTCCACATTTGCCGCAGCGCAAAGGAATATTTTCTTTTTTGCCGCAATGGTGACAGTGCAGTATTTTTTGGTCAAAGAGGTGGTGGACCAGAGGAAGCCCGCAATGCTCACAAAGGAAAACAAAGCCACAGTCGCGGCAGGCAATGATTCTTCCGAGCCCCCGACGATTTAGAAATAAAACAGTTTGTTTGCCGGATTTTTTCAAAGCTTCTTCAAGTTTTTCGCTGATTAGAGAATAATTGCCGGCACGCATTTCATCGTTTAAGTTTACAATTTGCGGAGCAATAGTTTTGGCATTAGTCTCCTCTATTAGCTCTAGCCTTTTTTCTTTGGTCAGATAAAAGGTTTCTATCCGCGGAGCGGGGGAGACGAAGACAGTTTTTGTTCCCGAGAATTCGGAAATTTTTAGAGCCAAAGAACGCGCGTCATAACGGGGGTTTGGTTCAATTTGTTTGTGGTCTTCGCTCGTCTCTTTGTCTATGACAATATATTTAATATTGTGAAACGGCGCGAAAATGGCGCTCCGCGTGCCAATGATAATCGGTTTCTTATTTTCCGCTACCGCCCGCCATTCGGCGAAGGCTTTACCTTTTGGCATGTTCGCGAGATAAAGGGAAATTTTTTCTTTGGAAAAATTTTGCATCAAAAAATTATAAAGCCGTGAAAGTTCTATTAAATCCGGAGCTATAAAAGCGATTTGTTTTTTGTTTTTCTCGCATTCTTCCGCCAGAGAAAAGTATAAATTCAATTTGTCATTCAATTTTTGGTACTGAAAAACCGTATTAGCCAAGATTTTAAAATTATTTTTTTCTTTCTCAAAATCAATTGGATAATGATATTCTTTTAATTTAATTTTCTTTGAAGAAGATTTTTTCTTTGGGATTTCGGGTAGTAAAGATTTTAAAACCAGACCCCAAGAGGAAAAATAATATCTGCCTGTCCATTTCACGATTTCCGCCTGCCATTCGGCGAGCGGCGCGATATCATGGATTTTTTCAATAGGCTTCAAGGAAGATGCTTTGGTTTCGCTTTTTTCTTTTAAATTCAAAACCAACCCTTCAAGTTTTTTGCCGCGAAAAGGGATTTCTACGATTTGGCCGATTTTCACTTGATTTTCGAGTTCATCGGGAACTAAATAATCAAAAAAAGTGAATCTTCTCGGTAGTTTGATTCTTGGTATTACCTCAGCAATCATTAGAGTATTTTACCTTATTTTTAGGCAAAAGAAAATTCGCCATAGGCGAATTTCAATTTAATATTAAATATTTACTTTTTATAAACTTCTTCCGTTAATTCCACAATATTATCCCAATTATAATATTTTTTGATAAAATTAATGGCTTTAGCGCTACGCTCTTTGACAATTTCCGGATGGTTTAGAAGTGAGACAAGTTTTGTTTTAAGATTTTCCGGATCACCGGTCCGAAAAGCCACACCCGAATGGTCGATCACTTCCAAATTCTCAGGAATATCGCTCATGACCACGCATTTCCCATAGCTCATGGCCTCAAGAATAGTTATGGAAAGGCCCTCGGATTCCGAAGGGTGGACATAGAGATAGGCATGAGCAAAAAGCTGGGAGAGGGCTTCACCGGTTTGAAAGCCGGTGAAAATTATATCCGGGCTTTCGGCGGCAAGCTTGGTCAGGTATTCTTCATAATCGGTGGAATAGCTCGGCGCGCCGACAATCACCAGCTTAGGTGGATTTGAGTAGCGCGGAGATTCTTCAATCATTTTATGGTAAGCTTCAATCAGGTGGTGGATTCCTTTGTGTTTAATAAGCCGCGCTGCCGTCATTATGTATTTATCTTTTTTGATATGCCATTTTTTGAGCTTATTGTCGCTGGTTATTTTTTTGGGTTCTACTCCGTTTGGTATATAAACGCAATTGCAATTTTTAAATTTAGCATCACAATATTTTTTGATGCTGTGCGAGACGGCAATGGTCTTGTGGGGAAAACGACAAGCGGCCCATTCGCCAAAAGCCAAATAAACGCGTGCAAACCATCCCCATTTTTGATGGTATTTGTCTTGGCTGTGAAAAGTAGTGATAATTTTTGATTTTGGCTTAAATAGTCGGGGAATCCAAGTCAGGGTAGCAGGACCAACGCCGTGATAATGTATAATGTCGGCTTTATGGAAAAGTACATGAATTGTCGCCAAAAAAGTATGGGTGATGGCGTCCAGATTTTTGGTCGGAATGGAGGGAAGTTTTATCAGTTTGACGTTTTTAAATTCATTTTCCTTGGAAATTTTAAAACGGGGCCGCACATAAACAAAAACTTCATGCCCGCGCTCGGCCAGTCTGGTTGAGAGCTCTTCAACGTGTTTTTCTATTCCACCGCCATCTTTTATCAGCGGAATTCCCTTTTGCCCTATAAAAACTATTTTCATATTAAAGCTTAAAATTTACTGTTAGATAGCCTACGCCAAAGGGGTGTTCATAGGAAAGTATTTCCGGTTCGTAGTTCATTTTGTTTATAATTCCCAAAAGTATAAGCAGGGAATAATAAGAGCATTCAGAAGCTTCTTCAATTAATTCTTCGGAAATATTTAAAAATTTTTCAATATTTTTTTCTTTTAAAGTGTTTATCACAAGTTCGTCATATTTTTTGGCTTTTTCGGAAAATCCTCCCGGGGCGTCTTTGCTTAGTTTATGCGAAAGATCTCCGGCCGCGATTACAGCTATTCGCTTGGAACT
>CAYZWC010000092.1:0-4045 GCA_964482065.1 uncultured Gammaproteobacteria bacterium
ATGTAGGACATTTCTATTTAATCCTATTAGGACATTATCACAAAATTTTTACATAATTATTTACAATTGACAAAAATTAAAAAATATTATATAATGGAACTAATCAAAATTTGATTACCAAGCCGATGTGGCGGAACTGGCAGACGCGCACGACTCAAAATCGTGTTCCTTCGGGAGTGTGGGTTCGATTCCCACCATCGGCACAAATATTTTAAAACGGGTTAGATGCCCGTTTTTCTAATTTAATATAAACTTTAAGTTTTCAAATTGATTAAAGAAAATATTGAATATTGGATATTAGAATATTTGTAGCTTAATTTAAAAACATTCCATTTGACAGCTTAACAGCATTCCCGTCTTATGTTTCCGCAAAAATTTTAATAAAAATAATATTCAATATCCAATATTTTTATCATAAACAAGAAAACGCCAAATGATACAAAATAGTTAATTAAATATATAAGGTAAATTAACCGGCAATTTTTTGTATTAAAAAACCCTCCACTTCAAGCTTTTTGGTCTCTTTAGTGACTCTTATCTTTTTATGGAGGGGCTTTTTTGGAAAAAATGAAAAAACAAACCCCTCACTACTGTATTTTTATTTTTTGGATCAACAAATCCAAAAGATCTTTGAGTTCTTCCTGAGCCTGCGCTTCGGTATCGCTGTTGGTAAACTGCTGCCATTGCTCTAAAATCTCTTGATCTTCCAGCTCGCGAACGGCATTTTCCAGCTTTAGGCGGGTATCAAAATCAATCTCGCCTTCGGCTTTCAAAACCCTGTTTATGAACAAATCCATAAATTCCAAAATCTCTTCGTTCATCTTGTAGGTTTCAAGAGAAGCCTCGGTTTGGTCCAATTGCTGCCGCAATGAAAAATACTGCACGCCGAGCAAAATATTTCCGGCGACCAAAAGTAAAATCACTACGGTCAGAATTGTTTTTTTGGATGTCATATTATTTTATTAAATTATTTTATTAAATTTATTAATGATGTATTTTTTCGCGTCGGCGGTCCTTATAAAAATTATACAAAAGCAGCAAAATAACAATTATCAAAGCGGCTGTTTTCCAATCCACTATTCGCAGCCACCAGTATCTTGTCTTTAATTCAATATTAAAATGCACGCCACTTCCTTCCCTGACTTGGAAGGGCTTACTTTCATATGGCAAATATCCGGGAGCATCGGCTGTTATATAATACGAGCCCTCGGGTACCAAAAAAGAATATTTTCCGGTGGCGTCCGTAATTTGCGGACTTTCCTGCTGAAACTCCACAGCCGGCCAAGACTCATATTGCTTGGTTTCCGGATTTAACCAAAAAATCTCCACTACGGCTCCGGGTACGCGAATTTCCTTACCGTTATAACTCTCGTAGACGTAACCTTCCGGGTCCACTACGGTTACCAGGCGTATTTCTTTTTTCCCCAAAGACGGATCTTCATAATCCATAACTGTAATAACTTCATATTCGCCATCCACCAAGGGCGCTGTAATTTCCGCCGTATATATGCCATCGCCATCAGGATCGGTGTATTCAAACTCCATTAAAACCAAACGTTCTTCCACGGTAATTTTTTCTCCGGTTTTCTCATCAATAACTTCGGTAACTTTGGCAAGTTTTTCGGAAGTAAGAGGAATTCCTCCCTCTACAAAAAGCAAAGGCTTATCTTCGGCCGGATGTGCCAAAGCCGGCTTGGCAAAAGCCGGGGAATTCAAAATTGAAGAAAGAGGCATATTTATGGAAGGCGTTGTCGGCCTTCTATATTTAAATACAATATATCCTTTGACACTTTTTACGGGCTGTTCGGGCTTAACCACCAAAGTAAGCGGCTTTCCCACCACTGTGCTTATTTTTTGCTGTGGCTGTCCTTCTTCGCTAACCGTCAAATCGGCGTTAAAATCAATAAGCTGCGCTCCGGCTTTGGCAAAGACAACTTCTTCGGGAATTTTTTGTTTTAGCTCCGGCGTCAACTCGGAAATCTTAATGCCTCGGGGCAGAACCAATCTTCCACCGGGTCCGACTTCTGTTTTGGCAATACCGGCGGATTCGGTAAGCCCGGGCAGCTGGAATTTTCCGCCGCTTAGCTTGCTAATATCGGTAATTTTTTTAACTCCCACTTCGGAAAAAGTTTTGTCCAAAGCGGGAAATTTATCCGCCAATTTTCTGATTTGTAAAGGTAACGGAGAAAAAACAAATTTCCTCACCGGCTCTTCGGGCAGCAAATCCCACCTACTCTGAAAAGCCAAAGGTGGCTCCTTGGGAACCAACTCTTCTATATCGGGAAGTTTTTTGGGCTCAAGCTGCGGCGCTTTTTTCTTTAAAAATTCGGGAACCAAAAGCTGTAGCGGCTTGGGTAGACGCTTGGTAATAGGCTTTTTTGCTTCTTCCGGAGGCAAAGGCTTTAGAAAATCGGGCAGCAAAGGCTTTAGAAAATCGGGAATACGATCTATAATAGAAGGTTTTTCCCCGGGACCTTCAGCCGGCGGAGTAACTAAGGGTTCCTCATCTTCTGGTTTTGGCTCCGGAGCTCCTGGTTCTTCTTCGGGAGGTATTTCTCCGTAAGTAAGCATTATGGAATCGGATACGACAACGGATTCATTGCCGTAAGCCGTTATAAATTTGGCGTAAACCGTATAAAGTCCCTCCGGGCACTCTTTATTCTGCGCGCACAAATCCCATTGTTTGGCAGGTATATAATTTTCCTGATAAGCGCCGTGAAAATCCTCATAATTGGAAATAATCATCCTCTCCGTGTCGTCTCCGGCGCGCAAAGTCAAGCTGACAATCGGACTACCCGTGTAAGTATCGTCGCTGTTTATAACCACTTGAAATCCTTGCGGCGCTTCAGGGGTGATTGCGGGAGCGCTTGGCGAACTTGCAAATCCCGGAGGAGCCCCCCCACCCGGATCGGCTTCATCCGTATCTTCGGCCGAAATACATCCCGGATCAGCAGGATAGTCGGTCTTGCCGTCACCATCGTCATCCAGGGAATTATTACACGCCGGTCGCGCCGACTGCACGCTGTAACCGGTTTTTACTTTATAATCAATAGTATCGCAAGAATCGGTGGTAGCGCAGTTAAAAACAATCCAGCCGATATTTTCACCCCAAGCATAACCCGCGAAATTCCCCGCGGAATCGATGGTTACACCGCCATAGGTGGGATCAAAATCAATCCAGCCGGCATTCTCGCTCCAAGCATAGCCGGACAAATTCCCCTCGCCGTCATTGGAAATTCCATAATCTACCGTATCACAGGTGTCGCTATCGGAACAATTGAGGGATATCCAGCCGATATTTTCACCCCAAGCATAGCCGGTAATGGCCGTATCGCTGATATAGACGTCGCCTTCATCGGTACCAAAATTAATCCAACCCACATTTTCACCCCAGGCATATTTATCATCAGCATCTATCCCGCCCGTAGAAGCGGCAAAAACCTTCGGCGCAACAAAAAATAAACCTATTAGTAAGGTTATTATTGCCAAATTAAATTTTATGATTTTCCAAAACACAGTATTAGAATGTTGAATATAGAATGTGGAATGTAGAGTTTATTTGCAATTATTTTTTGTTGCTTTAATAAGTCCTGTCAATAAACGCCCTACCAAATTTGATTGTTCGGCGATATTTTTAAAATCTTCATATTGTAAATAACCTATATCTTTAGAAATTAAAATCTGATTTTGTAATTCAGTTAATGAACCTTTTGAATTATTATAAAATTGCCCTTTTTCTTTGTAAGATTTTCTTCCAAAACCTTCTGCTATATTTGAAGTTACAGAAACCGCCGCTCTCTGCATTTGGCTTTTTAATCCGTAATTTTCTGAAGAAGGAAATTCTCTAGTCAATTTATAAATATAAATAACCAACTTATGGCCTTCCTGCCAGGCTTTTAAATCTGTAAAACTTTTAATTTTCCCTCCTTCTATATTCGACATTCTATATTCTATGTTACAATATTTATTCCACATTCTATATTCTAAATTCCATATTTGTAAAGTTTCACAACCTTGTTAACAGTTCATTAGGATTAAAAATAAA
>CAYZWC010000093.1:0-3978 GCA_964482065.1 uncultured Gammaproteobacteria bacterium
TGTAGGACATTTCTATTTAATCCTATTAGGACATTATCACAAAATTTTTACATAGTAAATAAAAAATATCAACGAGAAATAGAAAAGAGGGCGTTAAAATAACCCCCTTCTATCCGCGCAAATCCGGTGGAATTTGCTTTTGTTTCACGCTCTCCATGATTTTTTCGACGCGGCTCCGGCCAATATCTTCCGGTATTCTTTTTGGCTCCGGAAAATTTATCTTTCCGCGAAGAACAAATTTATTTTTTTTCAGATAATCACGCAAAACTCCGTAATCCAAATTTGCCAAAGTTCCCTCCTTTTTTATTGGTTGAAATTTCCGAAATTTTGATTATTTTGCATTTGTTCCATCATTTCATTCAATTGATTAAGACTATCCTGAAATTCTTCTTCATCAAAGTCTTCCGGCAAAGCATCGGAAAAATCATCTTCCTCTTCTTCCTGTTGCGAACCAAGTTCGGTTCCAAATATATTTTCAAATCCTCCGCCAAAAATTCCTCCGAAAACCGTATTCATAAGCTCATCGGAAGATTTGGCTTCAATAGGAACTTCAATAATCACATCCTCATTAAAATCACTCATATTAATAATAAACATTATGGTGACATCAGTGCCTTGGTCAGGATTTCTAAATTCAATATTCATTGTCTTGGCCTTATAAAGTAGCTTGTCTTTCGTGCCAATCCATAATTCCGCGGCCACTTCACCTACATTATTTAAAGATTGCCCCAGATCAGCCGTTTCTTCGGCGGACATGGAATCGCCGGTTATTTGCCGGTATTCAATGGCAAAATTTTTAAGCGCTTTCTTATCCAAAGCAACCCGATAATGATAAGTTTTTACTCCATTTACTTTTTCCTTTCCCAAATCCTCTTTAAAAGTGAAAAAATTTGTTTCTTTCACTAAATCACGAAGGGCCTCCACTTGTTCTTCGGTGAGCTCTTCTTTTTCTTCTTCAATTTCGCCCGAAAAATCAGCCAGATCAAATCTGTACCATTCACCCGCCAAATTATTTAAATTTAAAAATCCCAAATTGGGCGCTTGGTTGAATTTTATATAGCTCACTCCTTCTATTTTTCTGTTTTCAAAATCCGCTATGAGCTGAGTTCCGCCCGAAGAAAATACCACCCTACCCTTCATTAAACTTTTGGGATTTTCTTCATCGCGCATATCGGCATCTCCGGACATTTCAATATTTACCGTTCCCTCGGAAGTTTTTTCCGCGTCATTTTCCGATCCTCCCAAAGCACTCGTTATATCGGCTCCCGCGCCGGAAACATTAGCGGAAAAATCATAATGGAATGTCTCCACTTCCGCCATATTCTCTTTCATTTCGGAAATTATTTCTTTGGGGTCGGCGGCAAAAGGATTACAACCGGCTCCCAAAATTATAAATAGCCCCAAAAAAGAAAATAGGACCAAACGTAATGAAATTTTTTTCATCATAAATTTTATTTAACTTTCTTTATAAAATAAGCTACCCGGCCTTATGTTGGGTAATTGATTATTTTTATTCTTCAAAGCTTTTGGCCTCCATCTCTATCCAATCGTTTTGATTTTCATCCCACTTGAAAGCTTGAAATTTTTGGCTGAATTCATCCTCGGAATAAATATATTCCACTTGAGTATCTCCGCCAATACGGCGGGAGCCGATGGTTTTTTTATCCAAAACCACGGGACGAGTCGTGCGCTCAAGCTTCATCTTGCCCAAAGGACCGTTAAAAATAACAAATTCCACATATCCCGGGCTTTCTTCCAAATCTTTCCCTCCTTCTTCTACCAATTCAAAATCATCTTTAATCCTGCCTTTTATATTTTCCCATTTTTCATCATTCATAATTTAGTGATTAGTGATTGACCATTAGCCAATATTTGTTAGTTGTTTATTTTTAATCCTAATGAACTGTTAACAAGGTCGTGAAACTTTACAGTTAGTAATTAGTATTATACCTTAAAAATTCCACTTGACAAAATTTATCAAATAATCTATTATTATAAGAATGTAAACGAAAATTCAACGGAGGCAAAAAATGTCCTTTAAAAATTCCTACAAAATACTTGTATATAGATTCGATAAATTTATATTCGACACTATTTTTTATGTATTCCACTTCTTCATGTTGGGATTGGGGTATATGATGTGGAGAAAACAATATAATTTTGTCGGCGGGGCAATCCGCGGCTATTTCGAAAGTAAGAAAGAAGACGAAGGCATCTCCCCCGATGACATACTTTTTTTAAGCGACGCCTATGGGCGTTTGCTGGAAAAAAGAGAATGGTGGGCAGCAGCGGATGTAGGATGTATCCTAAGACCCATACAATTCCCGGAAGAGTGCTACCGCGAAGCCATAAAAGACGGCAAATTTTTGCAGGCGGAAAGCATTGCCCGCGAAGTTCTAAACGATGAACAAAAGGCGCAAGCCGCCAGAAATCTTTTTTACCAACAACATGGTATTTAAATTGCAAACTTATAAAGAAACCCGCAAGCCGGCTTATAAAAGTCGGCTTTTTTATTCTAAATTCTATTTTCTATAATACTTTTTCCCTTTGAGTTTTTCGAGCAAATAGTCCTGAATATCGCCTTTGTAGCCGTATTTTGGGTTGCCTGCCCGCCAAAGCCATATAAAATTATTTTAAATATTTACGATTTTTAATTCTCGGCGGTAAATAATCCTGTTCAGGATTTTCCGGCATGGCAGGCGGGTATTTATAATCCTTGCCGTAGCCGATATCTTTCATGAGCTTGGTCGGCGCATTGCGGAGATGAATGGGAACCGGATCATTAATTGTTTCCGCCACATCGCGCTGAATTTCTCCGTAAGCGCGATAAAGCTCATTATCTTTTTTGGCTTTGGCGCAATATACTACTGCTTGCGCGAGCGCCAAATTGCATTCCGGCATGCCGAGAAAATGACACGCTTGGTAAGCTGATACTGCCTGCACAAGTGCCTGCGGATCGGCAAGCCCTATATCCTCGGAAGCAAAACGAATCACGCGCCGCGCCACATAGAGCGGATCTTCACCCGCTTCAAGCATACGCGCGAGCCAATAAAGCGAAGCATCGGGATCACTACCGCGCATACTCTTGTGTAGGGCGGAAATTATATTGTAATGCTCTTCTCCGGCGCGGTCATAAAGCAAAGTTTTTTTCTGCAACACATCTTCCATAAGGGCGGAAGAAATTTTACGCGAGCCGCTTTTATCCGGCTTGACCGAAGAAACTACAGCCTCCAGCCCGTTCAATGCCCTACGTGCGTCGCCATTGGCATAGACGACTAAAAATTTTAAAGCCTTGGGTTCCAGTTCAATTTTAAAATTTCCAAGCCCATTTTTTTTATCAGCCAAAGCGCGACTGATAATATCGCCGATTTCATCCTCGCGCAAATTGCGCAAAACAAAAGTTCGCGACCGGGACAAAAGCGGACTTATGATTTCAAAAGAAGGATTTTCCGTAGTAGCCCCTATAAGGGTAATAATCCCCTTCTCCACATATGGCAAAAGCGAGTCCTGCTGGGCTTTGTTCCAGCGATGGATTTCATCTATAAAAAGTATGGTGCGTTTATTATAAAATTTCCTATTTTCTTCCGCGTCTTTTACAATCTCGCGCAAATCCTTAAGCCCGGAATGTACGGCTGAAAGTTCCCGGAAATACGATTTGGTTTCCCGGGCGATAATATTCGCGAGCGTTGTCTTACCCGAACCCGGCGGGCCCCAAAAAATTATGGATGGAATTTCGTCCCTTTTTATGGCTTCACGAAGTGCCTTGCCTTCGCCAATGATTTCTTCCTGCCCGACAAAGCCGGAAAAATTATCCGGACGCAAACGGTCGGCCAGAGGCGCTGTCCGCTTGATTTCTTTTTTATTTTTACTGTCAAACAAATCCATAAAATCACCTATATTTTACTAAATATAGGTTTTAAAGTCAACGTTCTCTTTCATGTCAAATGCGACATAGCGAATTCATTAGGTGTTAACATA
>CAYZWC010000094.1:0-3914 GCA_964482065.1 uncultured Gammaproteobacteria bacterium
AAATATGTCTCACCTATTTTACCCTTGTGCAAAACCGCGTCCACCGCGCTGCAGTGGTCCTCCACGTGGATCCAGTCGCGTACATTCAAACCATCGCCGTAGAGCGGAACTTTTTTATCTTCCATTAGATTAGTAATGAAAAGCGGTATAACTTTTTCCGGAAACTGGTAGGGGCCGTAATTATTGGAACAATTGGAAATTGTAATCGGCAGTCCGTAAGTATCAAAATAGGCGCGGACCAAATGGTCGGAGCCGGCCTTACTCGCTGAATACGGGCTATGCGGATCATAAGGAGTATTCTCATTAAATTTATCCCTGCCGTCTAATTCCAAACTCCCAAACACTTCATCGGTGGAGACATGATGAAATCTTTTGTTGCCGTTCTCGCGCGCCGCTTCAAGAAGAACTTGCGTGCCAAGCACATTAGCGCGGACAAACTCTCCGGCATCAAGAATGGAGCGGTCCACATGTGATTCGGCCGCAAAATGTACTATCGCATCACAGTCTTTAACCAAATCGTTCACTAGATCCGCGTCGCAAATATCGCCTTTAACAAATTGGTAATTTTTATTGCCCTCGGCGTCTTTTAAATTCTCCAAATTCCCGGCATAAGTAAGCTTATCCAAATTGATAATTTCATAATCAGGCCTGCCCGCCGAAGAAGCGGGATATTTTTTTAGAATATAATGGATAAAATTGGAACCTATGAATCCCGCTCCTCCGGTTATTAATAATTTCATAATTTTTTTATTTATTTTAATTAATGGAACACGAATCTAACGAATGAAACGAATATTAACGAATTCGTTCTAATTTATTCAATTCGTTCAATTTGTGTTCTATTATTTTTATATTTATTCTCAAAAATTTTTCTCTTGAACTGTGGCTTTTTGCCAAAATTAAATAATAATCCTGTTTCTATATCTGTTGCTCTTAAATAATTTAAAAGTTGCGCCTCGTGCTCATCACATAAACTTTCAGCTGCCTTTAATTCTATAATTATTTTATCTCCAACAATAATATCGGCAAAATAATCACCTATCTGAGCATCTTCATAATAAACTTTGATCGGGCTGAGCTTTGCAGTATAAACCAAATTTTCTCAATTCTATGAGCATGGCATTCTCATAAACTTTTTCCAAGAATCCGTAGCCCAGCTTGTTATAAACATTATAATAGGCCTTGATTATTAACTTGGGCTCTCTTTCAAATTCCATAATTAATTCTGGTTTATTCTGGGCATTCTGGTAATTCGCGTTCTATTATTTATAAATTCTTTTTTATTTTTTCCGCCACTTCCTTTTTTTGCTCGTCAGTATCATATTCCTTGCTTGGCCAAGGCTTTAGGCGATCATCCGAATATCTGGGAATGATATGAAAATGAGTATGAAATATAACTTGCCCCGCAGCCTTGCCATTGTTTAATGACAAATTAAATCCTTCCGCTCCAAGACCCGCCATAGTCGCTTTGGAAACTTTGTCCGCCACGTGCATAGCATCAGCCAACCATTCATTGGGCGTAGCGGAAAAATTTTCATAATGCTCTTTTGGAACTACGAGAATATGGCCGTAATTTACGGGATGCAAATCCAAAAAGGCCAATGTTTGCTCATCTTCATAAATTTTTGTGGAGGGTAATTCTCCCGCTACAATTTTACAAAAAATACAATTATCCATATTATTGCAAATTATTATTAATGAGTCTGTATTAAATCCGTGCTTTATTCTATCTTAAATTTGGAATCAGGATCGGCTTCATGCCTAATTTCATCGACTTCCCGACTTTTATCTTCACCTGCATAAAGCGCGTCAGGCATATTTACATACCACGCTCCCCCCTCGGAAACGCACTTATAACCATGGACAACTCCCGGCGGAACAAGTATGGTCACCGGATTATCCTCGCCAACTTCCATTTCCTCATGTTCGCCGTGAGTCGAAGAGTCCTTGCGATTATCCCACAAATACATTACGAACTTTCCCGGTCCAAAAAAACAAAAAAAGTCCGATTGGCTAACATGTTCATGCGGGCCGCGGACAACTCCCTTGTGTGAATATGAGGCATAAGCCATAGCCGGAATA
This sequence comes from uncultured Gammaproteobacteria bacterium, assembly GCA_964482065.1. Lineage (GTDB taxonomy): Bacteria > Patescibacteriota > Patescibacteriia > JAQUQO01 > JAQUQO01 > CAYZWC01. The sequence continues at coordinate 2,083 of CAYZWC010000094.1, forward strand.
AAATCCGTTTCATCCTTGCGATAAAATTCCGTAAGCCATCCTCTCTCGTCCTCAATTTTTTTTAATTCTTTGATAACAACTCCTTTAATCATAGTTATTTTTATTGTGAATTATTAGTGTGATGATACCAAAAACCGTTGAAATTATCAAGATTATATTTAAATTGAAAAAATTGGACACAAAACCGGGAACCAAAAGATCGGCGGCAAGGAAAAATAAATAAGAAACAAAAGATATATAAAAAATATCTTTAGCCAAATTTTCCAAAAATATTTTCAATTTTAAGGCCATAAATCTAATATTTTATTTTTTAATTTTCCCCAATATTCCTCCCCCAGATTCAGCCAATCTTCTTTGCTATAAAAATCTCTGTGAAAAGTCGCCCTAATTTTATCGAGATCCACCCTATCTCCTTCCAATTCCAAATTGGGAAGCGATATGATAAATCTAACCTTTCTGTTGGCGCGGTAAGCATCGGATAAATTAAATCCTGCCGACCTTTTCTGAAAATCCTCGGACGCAACTTTTTTGGTATAATCCGCCAAAATAAAATCCACGTTTTCGCGGTCAGAATCAAACATATCATCAACTTTAGGGAGTTCGGGATTGAAAAAAGAATTCTCTTGGAAATAAAAAAATCCGTCGGTAAAAAGCTCTATATCTCCTTTGGGTGATAAAATGCTATTTTGTTCGCCGTCCAAATAAGTACGATACTGCTTATGAGTTTGCTCTATGTGAAATAAACTGCCATTTATATCCAAATCCTGCAGTCCTTCTTCATGAGCGGTCGCCGCCCGCAATAGTGAACCATTGGTAAAAAAACGCTCTTCCCTCGGATCGGAATAATTTATAACATCACCCAAATAAAGCTTATTTATAAAAACCAATTTGCTCTGCTTGGTTTCTATTCTTCTTGTAAAAATATCATCATTGGCGTCAATCTCCATCTTATAAACTCCTTCGGGCAAATCATTTAATTCCAAATTTATTTTTACAACACTGGAATAAACTCCGTCAGATGAAGTATTACCATCGTCGTTTAGTGACTTTTGAAAAATCTTATCCCCCCAAAAATTATAAATACTTATATCAATGGGATCGGCTCCTTCGTAACGATTGACATTTTGAAAATAAAAAGTAAAAAACAGCGGCTCGTCTTTTATATATGTATACATTTTGTGCCGGCCACGCAAACTATAATAAAGTGTTTTGAGGAAATCGCTAGGCCGGTAATCGGGCAGAGAAAAATTGTATTCATAATCATAATGATAAGTGGCAATGCGTCGCGGCTCCGGCGGATCTTCGAAAAATTCATTAAATGTCTCATATTCTTTGTTTCTCTGCCAAAGCGCGATATCCCCGTCTTCCAGATAAAACCAATCCAGGGAATCGAGATATTTATTTTCCAGGGGTGTAAGCTCAAAAGCCGTAGCTTCGGCGTTTTTTTGCAATCCCAATTCTACAATTTCTTGATTTTTATTGCGATAGGTTAATTCCATATCTACCATATTCAAAAGTCGGTTGGGAAGCTTGAGTTCAAAATAAACCGGATCGCCCGTAATCGGCTGATAATAATTTTCCTCCTCTTGGAGCTCCCCCAGTCTGGCTTCGGGTTTTAAAAAAGAAATAAAAGCCGAAGGCTTATGAAAATCAAAAGAAACTTCCAGAGGCTCTGAAATAGCGAAATTTTTATCAACCAGCCAACAAAAAAATACTAAAGGTATCGCGATTAAAATTATGCGGATTAAAATTAAACTTTTTTTCATAATTATACAAAAATATTTGTAAAGTTTCACAACCTTGTTAACAGTTCATTAGGATTAAAAATAAAC
>CAYZWC010000095.1:0-3860 GCA_964482065.1 uncultured Gammaproteobacteria bacterium
CTATATTATGCCACAAATCTCACTTTTTAGCCCCACCAAAATGTCTAGTTACTCTTAATTGCTAAAGAGGAGGATTGCCATGAAATTTTTTTTGCCGATTGCTCTGTGTTTGTTGTTTCTGTTCTGCGCTTGTGAGTCAAAACCGACTCCGAAGGAAGATGAAGGCATTTGGACAATCATGAGCGTCAATTGTCCCAATGTCTGGATTCGCAAGGATGGGCGCGAGAAAGCCGTTCAATTTCATTTTCGTCCCGGAATTACCCTGCCCACGCCGCGCCGAATGAAAAAGTGCAAGGAGATGGTGCGCCCAGGCGGTACGGCAATTTTCGGCGAAAAGGTGGACCAAATTTCCTTCTTCCTTCCCGAAGAGGATCCGTCCGAAAAGTAACACCTTGTCCTCAATCGAGGAAATTGGAGCTCCAAAACGGGGCTCTTTTTTAATTTTTAAAAATCAGGTAAAATGTATATAAGATGAGATTATGGAGAAAACAAAAATATAGAGTAAAAGACACGAGCGGTACCAGAGATAAGCGCTTGGTTTTTTTAATGTCGGTTATTTGCTTGGCAGCCGTAGCGATTGTCATACGTTTGTTTTATATGCAGGTTATTGAACATGATTTTTATGCCGCTTTGGCCTCGGGACAGCATGAAATATACAAAGAATTAAATCCGGAGAGAGGAAAGATTTATATGCAGGATACTAGAGGCGGACGCGATGATCTCTATCCTTTGGCCACTAATCAAGATTTGTATTTGATATATGCTCAGCCAAAAGATATTTCCGATCCCGAAGATGCGGCGGAAAAATTGATTGATTATATTTATGAATATGATCCACATTTGGTTTTTTCCGATATTGATCCGGAGGAAGAAAAAGAACAATATGAAGCGACGGTTGAAGCCAACAATATCATAGCCAAAGAAGAAACGGAAGAAAAATTAATCACCACTCTTTCCAAAGAAGGCGACCCCTACGAACCTTTGAAAAAAAGAGTTACCTCGGCAGAGATGGAAGAAATAGAATCTCTTGATATCGAAGGGATTGATTTTATAAAAGAGCAGTGGCGTTATTATCCGGAAAAAAATATCGGTAGTCACGTGGCGGGATTCCTCGGTCTTTCCGGAGATGATAAGTTCGGACGATACGGCGTGGAAGGATATTTTGATGAAGAATTGACGGGAGCGCCGGGACATTTGAGTACCGAGCGCGACGCTGCCGGACGCTGGATTGCCATTTCCGAGAGGGATTTTAAGCCGGCGGTTAACGGATCGGACATTATTTTGACAATAGACAACGCCGTAGAATATTTTGCTTGCTCCAAGCTCAATGAACACGCTTTGCGTCATGGCGCCGATGCCGGTTCTGTTGTTATTATGGAAGTGGAAACGGGAGCTATTCTGGCCATGTGCTCTTATCCTGATTTTGATCCCAATAATTATTCGGAAGTGGATGATATTGATTATTTTAATAATCAAACTATTTTTTCCGCCTATGAGCCGGGTTCTATTTTTAAGCCCTTGACTATGGCGGGAGCTATCGATCAAGGAAAGCTTACTCCGGACACCACCTATATTGACGAAGGGGTAGTAAAGATTTCCGGTTATGAAATAAAAAACGCCGACCATAAAGTTTACGGCGAACAAAATATGATTCAGGTTTTGAATGAATCTATAAATACGGGAGCTATTTTTGCCGCCAGAAAATTAGGCCCTGATTTGTTTAGAAAATATGTGGAAGATTTTGGTTTTGGCATGCTGAGCGGCATCAGACTAGATAAGGAAATGGCCGGCAATATTTCTTCCCTTTACGGTAACGGTGAAATTTATATGGCTACCGCTTCTTTTGGACAGGGTATAACGGCAACGCCCTTACAAATGGTTGCCGCCTATAATGCCATCGCCAACGGCGGTAAACTCATGGCGCCATATATTATAGATAAAGTTATAGATAGCGATGGAAATGTACGGGAGACCCATCCTCAGGCATTAAGGCGGGTTATTTCAGAGAGAGCGGCTACTTTGGTTTCGGGAATGCTTGTTTCGGTAGTTAGAGAAGGTCATTCCACGCGAGCCGGTGTACCCGGATATTATATGGGAGGGAAAACGGGAACGGCTCAAGTCGCCGATGAGGGAACCGGGCGCTACGGATCACGAACAATACATTCTTTTGTCGGTTTTGGTCCCGTGGACCATCCCAAATTTACCATGATTGTCCGTCTTGACGACCCCAAAGATGTGCAATATGCCGCTTCTTCGGCGGCACCGCTTTTTGGAGAAATAGCCGCTTTTGTGTTAAACTATTACCAAGTACCCTTTGATGAAGAACCTGAAAATTAGATAATAAGATACCAACTTGTGAATGCCTGCCTGCCGGCAGGCAGGAATGCCAATCTACGAATATGCGAATATCCGTAAATTGGTAGATTTGCAGATTGGTATGAATTTGTATATTAGTATCATATTTTATGTTTAAAAAAATTGTACAGCTCAAATTAAATTTTTTTGCCAAAGCTATTCTCAAAAAATATAATCCGGAGATAATAGGCATTACGGGTTCGGTGGGGAAAACTTCTGCCAAAGAAGCGGTTTATGCGGTTTTGGCAAGCAAATACAAGGTCAGAAGAAACAAAGGTAATTATAATAATGAATTCGGATTACCCCTCACTATCATAGGCAAAAAATCAGGAAATAAAAATCCTTTTAAATGGTGCGGAATTTTCTGGAAAGCTTTTTTGTTATGGGTTTTTAAGGATAAAAATTATCCGGAGATTTTGGTTTTGGAAATGGGTGCCGATCATCCGGGCGATATTGATTATTTGACCAAATTAGCACCTTGCCGTATTGGTATTATAACCGCCGTCGCTCCGGTGCATACCGAATATTTCGGAAGTATTGATGCGGTGATTCAAGAAAAATCAATTTTAGTCAAAAAATTACCCAAAGACGGAATGGCCATATTAAATTATGACGATGCCAATGTGCATAGCATGAGTAAAACGACAAAAACCAAGCTTGTAACTTTTGGATTTGAAAATGGCGCTGACTTGCAAGCGCTTGAAATCAGAAATTTAATAAAAAAAGATAAAGTGGGTGTAGAGCTTGGCGAGGAAGAAATCGCTCGAGGTATTAGTTTTAAAATAAACTATCAAGGAAATACTGTTCCAATATACCTTCCGGGAGTTTTGGGTCGCGGGCATATTTACGCTGCTTTGGCCGGAGCCGCGGTCGGCATTTCCCATGATATGAATTTAATACAGATTTCGGAAGCTTTGGAAAAATATTCTCCGCCCAAAGGCAGGATGAATATTATAAAAGGCATACGACATACCACTCTTATTGATGATAGCTATAATTCTTCACCGGTGGCGGCCATGTCGGCGCTTGGAGTATTGCGTGATTTGCCGACCGATAAAGATGAAAAGCATATTGCCGTTCTTGGTGATATGCTGGAACTCGGAGAATATACCGAAGAAGGACATCGCCGGGTTGGCGCCACAGTCGCCGAATACGCCATTGACACTCTGATTACCGTGGGCGAGGCCGCGCGTTTTATTGCCGATGAAGCTAGATTGCGAGGCATGGACGACAAAGAAATATTTTCTTTTGACTACGCTGAAGAAGCGGGAAAATTTCTCCAAGATAGAATGGAAAGGGGAGATATGATTTTAATTAAAGGTTCGCAAGGAGTTCGTATGGAAAAAATCGTAAAAGAAGTAATGGACGAACCGCTTAAGGCCTGTGATTTACTTGTTCGGCAGGATAAGTCATGGGAATGCCGATAACAATTTACAATGAACAATTTTAATTAAGGGTCTTGCCCAGCAAATTATGATATAATTGCTGGAAAGACCTATGAAATA
>CAYZWC010000096.1:0-3859 GCA_964482065.1 uncultured Gammaproteobacteria bacterium
AAGTATGACATTTCTATTTGGCTCAAAGTATGACATTTCTAAATGGTCTTGACACCCCAAACAAAAAACCGCCCTTCGGCTTCGCTCAGGGCGGTTTTTCTATTATTTTATATTTTACGGCTTCTTCCCTATCTCCAAAGCCATCTCCGCCAAACGGTTGGAATAACCCCATTCATTGTCATACCAGGCGAGTATTTTTACTAAATCACCGTCTATTACCTTAGTCATACCAAGGTCCACGATTGATGAATATTCGCTGCCGATAATATCTGTGGAAACAATGAGTTCTTCGGTGGTTTTTATAACCCCTTTATAGAGAGGATGTTTTTCCATTTTCTTGAAATGCTTGTTAATCTCCTCCACGGTTGTTTTTTTCTTCAAAAGAAATGTAAAATCAGAAACCGATCCGCAGATAACTGGAACGCGAATAGCCATACCGTCAAATTTATTTTTGAGATCGGGAATGGTTTCGGTGGTGGCAATGGCTGCTCCCGTGGTGGTAGGAACAATATTATCCGCGGCCGCGCGCGCTCGGCGCAAATCTTTGTGCGGGCCATCAACCAAATTTTGGCTTGCGGTATAAGCATGGATAGTGGTCATGAGCGCTTTTTTCACTCCGAATTTGGAATGCATAATAGCGGCCACCGGCGCGATGCAATTGGTGGTGCAGGAAGCGTTGTTTATTATCTTGGAACTCTTTTTGTATTTCTTTTCATTTACTCCGATAACATGAGTGGGAACGTTTCCTCCTTTGGCCGGAGCGGAAATTATTACCCTCTTGGCGCCGGCTTTAAGATGGGGTTTTGACTTTTCCTCAGTGGTAAAAATACCCGTACATTCCAAAACCACGTCAATATCCATTTCTTTCCATGGCAGCTTGGCCGGATCTTTTTCTGAGAGAACTTTTATTTTTTTACCTCCGATTGTAAGCTGATTTTTGGTAGCGCTTACTTTTTTACTGAATTTTCCATAAACAGAATCATACTGCAAAAGATGCGCCAATGTTTTGGAATCGGTAAGGTCATTTATTGCCACCCATTCAATTCCTTTTTTATCAAATCCCGCCTTAAAAGTATTGCGGCCAATGCGGCCGAAGCCGTTAATAGCCACGCGTATTTTTTTCATAAATTATATTGTTAGTGATTAAAGATATTAGCTTGCATTTATTATAACAAAAAAATAAAGTAAGTTAAAGTAAATGTTTAAAACGATTTTTCATAATTCTTGATTCTTAATTCATAATTCTTGCTTAAACAAAACAAAAACCGCCCTTTAAATTTAGAGCGATTCTTATATATAAAACATATTAATTTATTTCTTTACTTTATCCAATGAAATTTCCACCAAAGTATCTTCTCCCAAATCAACTCGCACAGTCTGTTTGAGTACATTCCACGATTTAACCTTGCCTTTCCCTTTGGGAGTGGAAACCGTGCTACCGATAGCGGGTAATTTCTTTTTCAGTTCTTCATAAATCGGCAATTCATAACGCAAACAGCATTTTAACCTTCCGCAAACTCCGGCCAGACGATCCAAACCCCGATGGGCAACCTGCTGATCATAAGCCATTTCCGTGGAAACTCCGCCATAGCTGTCATCCAAAACTGTCTGGCAGCAAAGCCGCCGGCCACAGCAAGCAATATCTCCATTTATTTTAGCTTCATCACGCACGCCTATTTGGTGCATGCGAATTGATTTTTGGAATTTTCGAGTTAAAACTTTTACCAATTCCCTAAAATCAATACGACCGTCGGCGATAAAAGCGAAAGTAATTCTCTTACCGTCAAAAGAAAAATTAGCGTCCACAAGCTTCATAGCCAAGGATTTTTTTTTAATCATTTCCTCGCATAGCTTCATTGCTTCCTCTCTTTGCGATTCGTTTTGACTGGCTTGGTCCAAATCCCCGGCCGTAGCTTTTCTTTTTAGTGATTTTATATCTTTATGCGGGCAAGATTCGCCACAAGAATTATCATCATCTTTCTTCCTTCCGCAGCACGTCTCTATATCTTCTCTGGTTTTAAAAGAAATCACTTTTCCCAAATCATCACCCATCTCGGTTTCAGCAACAACATAATCACCGAGCGCGATATTTTCCTCGTTTGGCAAAGTATAATATCGCTTATACCAGGGAGTGAATTTTACTTCGGCAATTTTGTCTTGCATAAAAAAATTAAATACTAAATCTGCAGAAGTTGCCAATTTTAATATTTTCTCCTATTTTGGCAATTTTGTCCTTTAAAAGATCTTCAATGGTAATATCTTCATCTTTTATATAAGGCTGCTTCAAAAGGCAAACTTCTTCAAAAAATTTATTTATCTTACCTTCAACTATCTTGTCTATAACCTCCGCGGGCTTGGCTTCATCGACCATTTGTTCTTTTATTATATCTTTTTCTTTTTCAATCTTTTCTTCGGGAACATCCTCCGGCGAAATATAGAGAGGGCTGGCCGCCGCTATATGCATAGCCAAATCATGGACGAATTCTTGGAATTCCTCATTGCGCGCCACAAAATCGGTTTCGCAATTAACTTCCACCATGGCTCCTATCTTGCCGTTGGAATGTATATAAGCATGGACCAATCCTTCTTTGGTTTCCCGACCGGATTTTTTATCCATTACTTTTTGTCCTTTTTTTCGTAAAATTTCCGCGGCTTTTTCCATATCGCCGCCGCTTTCTTCAAGCGCCTGTTTGCAATCAAGGATACCGGCGCCTGTTTGTTCGCGGAGTTCCGCAATGGTTTTACTGTCCATAATATTGATTATTAATTTTTAATTATTTTTTATCTTCTTTTCCTGAATCTTTATTATCTTTTTTGGAAAGAGATTTTTTATTATTAACGGAAGCTGAAGGTGCCCCGGCGGACGCTTCCTTTTTATTTTGTTTGATGGCTTCCGCGATTAGAGAAGTTATCATTTCCACTGACTTAATAGCATCATCATTTGAAGGAATTACATAATCAACGGCATCCGGATTTATATTGGTATCGGTCATAGCCACGACCGGAACACCCTTTTTATTAGCTTCACGGACAACTGTTTTTTCGTTTTTTACATCAACAACATAAATAGCATCAGGCACTTTTTCCATATCGCTTATACCGCCTATAATTTCATCAAGTTTTTCGGCCTCACGTTCAAAAACAAGCCTTTCTTTTTTGGTATATTTCCCCTCATCATCTTTTTTGACTTTTAAATCTTTTAATTTTTTAATAAGTTTGGCAATGCTTGCGAAATTGGTAAGCGTGCCTCCGAGCCAACGCTCGTTAACATGGGGCATACCGCATTCTTGGGCATTCTTTTTTATAATATCTTTTACTTGATCTTTGGTTCCGACAAAAAGAACCGTGCCTCCACGCTCGGCTATGCCGGATACGAATTTTAAAGCCTCTTCAAGCTTTTTTTGAGTTTTTTCCAAATTAATAATATGCACCCCGGCTCTATCGGCAAATATATAAGGAGCCATTTTCGGGTGCCAGTTTGATGTTTGATGTCCAAAATGAACACCGGCTTTAAGCATCTCCAAAAGAGACGGCATTTTTACTTCTTTCATAAATTTTTTCCTTTTTAACCTCCGCTTTTATCATTTTATCCGGGGATTCCGAGGAGTTTCGGAACAAGGACCGCATAATCAAAAAGCGTGTGATTTATTAATTATTTAAGGTTATATTTGAGTATAATATACATATGGAAATAAGTCAAACCGACCGTAAGCTGTAAGCTGTAAGTCATAAGAAACTTATTAAAACAAGAAAAAGCTAAATTCAAAGCCTTTACGGCTTACGACTTATGTCTTATGGCTTTTAGGTGTAAAAATTTTGTGATAATGTCCTAATAGGATTAAATAGAAATGTCCTACAT
>CAYZWC010000097.1:0-3822 GCA_964482065.1 uncultured Gammaproteobacteria bacterium
TGTAGGACATTTCTATTTAATCCTATTAGGACATTATCACAAAATTTTTACAGAGGTAAAACTAAAACCCAAATTAGCTGATTTGGGTTTTTTGAAAAGTTGGGCGCAGTCCGAATGTCATTCGCGAAAATGCATTCGGGGCAAAGGTCATTATCGCGGAAGTTCGCGTTTTCGCTTTTTTGGCCCTTGCTCCGCAGAAAAGATGTTTAAATCTTCCCATGTTTTGCGGCGTGTCGGCCCCATAATTCGTATTGGTGCTATTACGAATTATGTAGTGGACAAGTGGATGGCGCGCGTTCCTATCCACCGTGTTGGGTTAAATTAATTTTTTGTTTTTTTGGTGTAGCATTTCAAGAGTTTAACCAGAGTCGGTTTGTCCTCAGCTTTGGCAAGTCGAGCGTTTAAGGATCTGATTGCTTCACGGTGTTCTTTGTCACTGTATTCCCAGGGTTTTCTAGCCATGGTATTACTCCTTAGTGAATTGTATTTTTTCCTTTTTTTCGATCTATAAATTTAATTTACAAACCGGAAAAAAGGGTGGAGGAGGTCGAGCTTGTTAGCTCGAAGTCTCCTCCAAACAGATGCCCCGCTCCATGCGCTGGAGAACGACCTTGGCCTCTCGGAGGATCTGTTATTGTACAAAAATGGGGAATGGGAGAGGCAGTCGAATTTTGTACATATCTTTGCAGGTTTATTTGACCGCTGAAACCTTAGCGCTTACCGCTTAAAGCTTATGGCTAAATTTCTAAAGCCTGACAGCTGAATGCCGGTGTCGCTATCGATTTCTTTTGATCAAATTTCTTCGGCTAACCAGAGTTTTTCCTTGAGCTACTAAAAGCCCTGAGGGAAGTAACTCTCGTTTGCCTACCCGCATAAGACAGAACAAAAAGTCAAACTGCCCACTCCCAAAAAAGACTAGTCGGGAAGAAGCGTCGTGTGATTGACGGTTTCGACCGCGTCGTTCAGACGTTCGAAACGCTGCTTCAACTCTTCGATGCTGTCATCCCGTTCGCGTTCGCTGATGGCGCGTTCAAAGATGATGGGTTCCGAAGGTATCGCTCCACCGGAGTGGATGTTGTACCGCGGTTCCCTTTCCATTTTACCTTCTCTGAGATCCAGAGAGGAGAAAATGGCGATTTCGCCTTTGATTTCATTGAGAATCAGTAAGGCTTCGCACAGGGGAATATCCTGTCCGTCAAATGAAACCGTGTTGGTCGCATTGGCGCGAAGCAGTCGGCTGTGCAGATGCGTGAACTCGGCAGTCAGCTCTTGCTGTCTTTTAAGGCACTCGGAAAAGGGGTACTCGGGCTTTTTGCCCTTTTGCCAGCTGGAAGAGTTTGCCAGTCGTCCTCGTACATTGGCGAGGTCGCCGCGCATACGTTTGAGAGCGCGAAGTCCTTGGGCGATGGTCAACTTTTGAGCCATGAACAGTCTCCTTTGCGTGGAAGGTTGCGTTGATCTGTCTTAAGTTTTAAAAATCAAATACACGAACCAAATGCTCATGTATCCTTCAAAAATTATAATTAATAATTACAATCTTTGAAGGAGCGAGGGAGAGCTGTTTCTCAACCCTCGCAAAAGAAGCGGGATGGCAACAATAGGCTCATTGTTACCGTTTGGCGAACTACCTATCTATCGACAGGGTGAGCCACCGCTGCACACGGCGTCGCCTTTGGCCACATATCTCCGAGTTTCCCCGAAGTCAAAGGAGTATGCACACCTTTTATCCTCAATCGGCTTATTGAACTTTCCCTTGGCCAAGGTTCCGTCCATGCAGCGTGGATCGCTACTTCCGCTTTTCTCCAAGGGGCTTCCCGAGTTCCCCGAGGTTTGCGGCATGGCCCTACACCGATTGATTACCTCCGAATTTTCCACAAATGCACAGCTTAATTTTGTACTTTTGTGTCTCTCTTGCCAGTATCGGAGGGACCTTCACCCGCAGACTTGCGATCTACGAGATTCGGTCACTAGCTTTGCCGACAACTATCCGTTGGCGCGGAGTAAGTTGTCACTAATTCTCGAGCCTTCACCAAAAGACCGGAGACATTTAACACATATGTTGGAGTCCCTACCAAAGGGCATATATGTTAAACGTGGAGATTTGGACTTTGCAGCCCTGCCGAAATCGAGAGAATTTCCCGGCATATTGTTCTTTGCAGAACTAACTGGCCCTCCACGGCCATTTCTCACAAATGCCCGAGGTGGTAATTTCCCGGGCGACAAACATGGGTTACTCCCTTTTTAAAAGGAAGTACTCCAATATTTGTTAATAAGCCAAATATGGGAGAAAGGGATACAGGGGCGGAATTTATAATTACCCTTATCCGGGCGTTTGTGAGAATTTTTTGATAATTTTTTAATGAACTTTATCAATTGTTTTTGCACTATAACATGGCTCTATTTTTTTGTCAAGTCCTTTTGACTATTTTTAATTATATATATATAATTTTTAGCTAATTTTAGCATAAATAAAATATACTAATTATGTTATTTTTTTATGACATTTATATATTTTTTGGTTTTTAAAAAAAGTTATCCACAGCCATTAAAAAGTATTTTTGTCGAAAACTATTGACAATTATTTAGCTTTGTGTTATACAAATAATGTATGTTTTGTTTTCAAGAATCAAATAAAAATAAAATATGCAGTCAACATAGCAAGGAGGGCGCTATGGAAGACTAAGGTTTAGGGGTCAAAGCCGCGACCCGCTTTTATTTGTATAAGCGGGCGCGGAATAAACCCTTTACCAAAGGACCCTCAGAAAGGAGAAAAAAGGAGGTAGCAGTGGACGACTAGAATAATAACAAGAGAATTCCGGCGGGAATAAAAAAACGCGAACGTTCATTTGATCAAAGGACACCGAGCATTACTGGAAAAATAAATTACTAAATTTTCGAGTGTCCGCAACAACACGAGCCTTCGTTTTTTTTGAGACGAGGGCTTTTTAATCCAATAAAAAAACGCCAATCTGATATCGACGTTTTTTTATTTTAATATTATTTTTCGTATTTTTCGGTTGCTTCCCAAGCCAAGCTAAAAAGCGAACGCAAAGTTTCAGCTATATTTTTGTCTTTGATGATTATTCCCGAGAGTTTATCTTTAAGTGAGGCTATTCTAACTTTATTGCCGAAAATAGCTATATCGCAAGTAATGGGAAATTTGTTTGCGGGTATTTTTTTTCTAATGCTGTATTCGGTGTCGGGAAGTCTTTTTTCTTTTGAGGTGTATATACTTTTTACTTTTATATCTTTTTCTTTTCTTTTCTGGCGTGCCGGGTCTCGTTCACTTTCTTTAAAAACTTTTTGTACCAGGTCATAGGAATAAATCATCAAAGCTTCTTTTTCTTTTGATTCCAAAAGTTCTTCGGACATGGTAAGTAGCCCTTCTTTGCCCTCATAAAATCTAACGGTGGGTTTTTCTTTTGCTCGGTTAAAAAAGCTTTTTAGCTCCGGTAGAAGTTTTTCCAGGTCTTGTTTCTTTTCTTCCAGTTTTCTTTTCTGGCTTTCTAAAAATTTAGACAGCCTTTCCGGATTTTCAGCTACAAAGTATTGTTTTTTACCTTCATAATAGCTGCTGATTAATCCTTTTTCAATCAAGGAATTTATAATGACATAAGTGGTCGGTCTTTTTAATTTGGCTTTTTTTGAAATTTGTTGCACCGTATCCGAACCCAATTCCAAAGCCGCCAGATAAACCATAGCCTCTTTTTCACTTAAGCCGAATTGTTCTAAATCCGAAATTTTCATAAATATTTTTTAAATTAATTTTGGGTCTTGCCCAGCAAATTATGATATAATTGCTGGAAAGACCTATGAAATATA
>CAYZWC010000098.1:0-3681 GCA_964482065.1 uncultured Gammaproteobacteria bacterium
ATTGGCATTAACATCGCCGATTTTTCCTTTGGCGAGATTGACCAGCAAAATTTTACCTTCATCCATAACTTTGCGAAAATTAAAAGCGCTTTTTTGTTGAGAAATAATGGGGCGCACCAAATCATTGGCTATAAAGGGTGTAAGCTTGGAAGTAATATACGGGACCATATTTTGTAATGCCGCTTCTCCCCCGGCCTTTTGCGCTTCTTTCTCCCAAAAATCCTTCACTACCTGCGTCTTGCATTTTGATAATTTATATCTACGAAAATCTTCATCGGCCAAAACTTTGGGCACTTCAAGCATGGTTGCGCCCGATTCAGGATCATCCATAATAAGCATCAGAGCGTTTCTCATATATTGCTCAAACATTGGTCCGCCGGTGACTTTCAAATCATACAATTTATCAAAAATTGCGAGAAGCTCATTAATAACAAAAATTTTCTGATCATCGGTGTCATATTCCAAAATATTCATTCCAAGCGGCCTTTCGTAATCAGAAGGATCAAAAATTATAACATCATCGGCTCGATCCTTGGGCACGCGCTCCAAAAGAGCCTGAATGGCATCACCGTGAGGATCTATAAAAGCCATTCCTTCTCCGTTTCTAATATCCTGCACTCCAAGCCCATCCATAAACCAAGACTTTCCCGTACCCGTCATTCCGATAATATACATATGACGCTCACGATCCTTTTTTTGTATCCGCACATCCACTTCCCTCCCGCGAAATTCACTGATTCCTAGAAGCAGTCCTTCTCTGGGCATATTGACCGGTGGCTGGGCTTTGGTGGCGTCCAGCCAATTGATTTTCGGCGTCTCGGTAATAGGCAGCGGAAAATGATAAAGGCTCGCTATTTCTTTGGTATTCAAAATAATTTTTTTCTTATCATTAAATTGCCGATAAATAAACCGGCGCACCGCCTCGCTCAAAGGTTTTGACCTTGAGCGGACAAAACTGTTACCGTATTGGTAAATATTAAATTGGTTAAAAGCGTTTATAATATTGTCTATATTGGCTTTGGCCCTCGCGGAATTTGAAGAAGCGCTTATAACTCGTATATTAGCATCAAGCCCGGCTTCATTGGCTTTTTCCTCAAGACCCTTAACCATTTCCTCTTCCAAAGGGGAAAGGCGGTAAGATTCCGGAGCCTTGGGAACCTCTCCGGGCTTTTGTCCGGAAGAAAACATTTCTTTTAAATTTTTTCCCCAACCTCCGAAAAATCCTCCGCCTGACATGGCCTCTTTCAAGCTTTTACCCTGCTGCATGGCTGAGGCAATGCGTATTCCTTCATTGCGCCATTCCGCCCTGGCAGAACGAACCACAAACTGTATGGCGGCGCCGTCGTTCTCATCTATTTTGGAGAGTGAGTTGGTAATGGCGTTTAGGGGATCGGATTCCATTTTATCGTAAGTTTTTATGGGGAAAACATTTTTTCTCTTGAAGGTAAGATAACTGGCTTCAATAGAGCTCTGCGGAGAAAAAATATTATAATCCTCAACTTCTTCAATGGAAGCTTTGGGGTATTGGGCATTTATTTCCTGTTCCAAATAATCCCGCAGATATTCCGGGCAAGCAACATAAAAATTTATTAATCCTTTGTTGTAAACAACCTCAAAAGAAACCTGATCTTGCCGGCCAAAAAGCCAAGTTCTAATACCACGCTCGGCTTTTAATCCGCCTAAGCTGGCAAAAAGGGCTTCCGCCACTCCTATTTGCTCATGCATTTTCTGAACACCTCCCTCAGTTTCTTGTTCGGCGCCTTTTTTGGGAACCTTAACCAAAAGTACGGTTTTTTGCAGGCCATAGAGAGATTGCCCGTGACTGCGCAAAAAAGCGCGCGTCCAAAAAATAACGCCCACCAAAATAAAAGCGGCCGCTATAATGCCTATCCCCCAAATCCAAAATCCGGCGGAAGTATCAAGACTTCCCGAATATCCGCCGACATCTATTGTTATTTGCAATAAAAACATAATCTTCACAAACATATAACACATAGCATACAAAATTAATCAGCAAATAAATATTATGTTTTATATGTTATACGTTTTGTGTTAATTTATTTCTTTATCTTCAATATCTTATCGGCTTTTATTTTTGACTCCTGCTCCAAAAAAAACTTATTAACTCCCGGAATTATCTTAAGCCAATTTTTAATCAAATTAACTACTTTTTTAGCGTTAACTTTTACCGAACGGAGCATCTCCTCTATTTTAGAAGCTGTCTCCTCCCCTTTTTGCTTAAATTCTTTTTGCTTTTCCGGAGGCAACTCAAAATAAAACTCTTCCAAGTCTTCTTCCAATATATTTTCTATTTCTCGAAGCTCCGGACTTTTGGCCGCGGGAGTAACGGCAGCGGTGGCAGATCCGGCCACTTCCATTTCATTTTCAATTTCCTCAATGGGCCTAAATTCTCTTTTTACTCTCCCCTCTTCTTCCTCTGTTTCTTTGGAAATTTCTTTCTCCGGAGTTTCCGGCGCGGGCATTTGTTCTATTTTTTCCGCGCCTTGAACCGGCAATTCTTTTTTATTTGCCATAAAATCAAAATTTTGCCTCTCAGAAAGGCTTAAATCTTATTATCTGCATTATAGCATTTTTTTTGTTTAATCACAATAATTTTTATGCTATAATTAAATAATTGAAATAATCTCTATTACCATGCCAAAAACAATCGAAGAATTACACCACAAAAAGCTCACTTGGGTTAATATTAAAAACAACGGCAAAAAAGAAATAGAATATGTGGATAAAAATTATAATTTCCATACTCTGGATGTCCAGGACTGTCTACCTCCGCTACAACGTCCAAAATTCGTCCAAAGGGAAGATTATCTTTTTTTAATCTTCCTTTTCCCTGTTTATAATTCCAAAACCCGAAAAATAAGCCTGGCGGAAATAGATTTTTTTGTAACTCCGAACACTCTGATTACCGTGCATGACAATACGCTTGAGCCCGTCAAAAAACTTTTTGCCAAAATGAAAGAAAACCGCGATGGAGAAAAAAGCGGCGTTATGAAACAAAATCCCTTATTTATAGTTTATGAAATATTGGACCGGCTTTATGATTATTGCTTCCCCATGCTAGTGCACATAAACGAAGATTTGGATGAAATAGACGATAATCTTTTCAAAATTTATAATCAAAGTATGGTTAAAGAAATTTCCCAAGTGAAAAGAAATATTGTAAATTTCCGTCGTGCCCTGCAGCCGCATAAAAATATTATCAAAAAAATAATTTTGGGATACCAAACAATTTTTCCCGATAAGCGCATGGCCCTTTATTTTGAACATCTCAAAGAAACGACCAAAGATATTTGGGATCTCCTCGAAAGCTACAATGAAACGGTAAACGCCATGAGTGAAGCCTATGATTCGCTAATGTCTTTTCGCATCAACAATATCATAAAAACTCTTACCATTTTTTCGGTCATAGTCTTTCCTCTCACCCTACTTGCCGCTATTTTTGGTATGAATACTTTGGGCAGCATGCCTTTTATCAGCCATCCTCTCGGCTTTTGGATAATTATCGGCATAATGCTTCTGGGGACTTTGGGAATGATTATATATTTCCGCAAAAAACATTGGATATAAATTAAGTGGTTGATTTATTGGGCGATTTAGTGATTAAGAAAAACGGTTAACTAGACATTTTGGTGGGGCTAATAAAGTTATTTTTTACCCTTT
>CAYZWC010000099.1:0-3574 GCA_964482065.1 uncultured Gammaproteobacteria bacterium
AATATTAACTAAAATTGTCCTCAATAACTAAATTCTTCTGGGCAAGACCCTAATATATTATTAAAAATAAATATGCCAAATTCGGATATAAAAATCACCGGCCCCTTTTCCCGATTGATAGATTCTTTTGAACACAAAGATAAGACTGATGAAAATACACCGGCCATAAATGTAAGTGATACCGTAAGCAAAGTAGCGAGTATTTATGAAAAAATAAGAAATGTGGTTGATTATAGAGATGAGCACTTGTTGCGAAAAAACGCCATCAAAAGAGTTTTGAAGCGCCAATTTGTGGTTGAGCAAAAAAACGATCCCCAAGACATTGCCAAAACCCTGATTTATGAAATGATACGGGCTCATTATCTACCCAATGAAAAAGTTCCCGAATCTAGAATAACCGAAACCGCGCAAAGCATAAAAAGATTTATAGAAATCCTACAATTAAGTGACAAAGAGGACAATGAATTAAAAAAATCCACCGATTGGCTTTTGGGAATTTTAGCTTGTGAAATAGATGAAAAAGTGGCGCACACCAAAGAAAACCAAGCTCTGGCCCATGCCATGTATGAATTAATGAATGACAAAATAGAACTTTTGGGAAATTACCAATTAAGCAAAGAAGAAAAAGAAACTCAGATTTATCTTTCCATACATCGTACCCTGCACAAATATGATTTGGAAATGGCCACCTACTTGCTTTTGAAATTATATTTGCCACAGTGGACTTCCGATTACAGTAGAGAATTTATCTCTTCCTTTGCCGCCAATATGGAAATGTACCAATCCGCCATCAATGCCCAGCTTCTCCATCCGCTGCGCGAACGATTTAACAAGTTGTTTAAAAAATATTCCGTTTTATTTTTAATTTTTAAAGATTTTTCGCATGAAAATGAAGGTCGCGTTAAAGAAATTTTAGCCAAACCCAAAATTTTTGAAGAAAAAATAATAAAAATCTGCGAAAGGCGATACAAAGAAACCCACGTAAGGCTACGCCGCGCCGCCGTCCGCACCATCATTTATATCTTTATAACCAAAATGGCCATAGCTCTAGCGGTTGAAATTCCTTTTGATATGTTTATCCTCAATGAAATTAATTATTTGGCGCTGGGCGTAAATGTGGCCTTTCATCCCCTCTTGATGTTTGCCTTGGCTATGTCCGTGCGCGTTCCCTCCAAAAAGAATACCGAACTGATTATCAGCAACCTAAAAAGAATGATTTACAAAAAAGACGATCCTACCAAATATAAAATTAAATTACCCGCCAAACGCAGTGGATTTTTAAATAATCTTTTCCGCGCCATCTACGCCATTACTTTTATAATTTCCTTCGGTCTTTTGATTTATATACTGCATCGATTAAATTTTAACGCTGTCAGCACCATATTGTTTATATTATTCTTGAGCATTGTAAGTTTTTTTGGCTTCAGGATAAGAAGCTCGGCAAAAGAATTGGTGGTTACCAAAAAGAAAGAAGGTATTATCGGAGCTTTGGCTGATTTTTTCTTTATGCCCATTATACGCGCCGGGCGTTGGATCTCCATCAATTTCTCCAAAATAAATATTTTTGTCTTTGTTTTGGATTTTATTATAGAAGCCCCTTTAAAAACCTTACTGCAAATTACCGAAGAATGGTTTGCTTTTATAAGAGAAAAGAAAGAAGAAATTTATTAAAATATTTGACTTTTTATTTTGATATTTAACTAAAAAGAGTTTGATTTTGAGTCCAAACTCTTTTTTATATTAACTTATAATTATAAACTATAAATTCTTTAAATAATCCTCCATAGTTTTTTCGGTATCTTTACCTCTGCATGCTATCTGGTAAACCGCCTCGGCCAAAGGCAAATTTATTTTTTTCTTTCGCGCCAAATCGCGTACGACTTCAGCAGCAAAAACACCTTCCACCACCTGCTCCATCTGCTCTAAAATTTTCTTTCCCGATTTTTTACCGCAAAGTTTTTCGCCAAAAAAACGGTTGCGGCTGAATTCTGAAAAACCGGTAGCTATAAGATCGCCCACCCCCGCTAATCCGTAAACGGTTTCTCTTTTGCCTCCCATCTTTTCTATAAACCGCGACATTTCATCAAGTGACCGTACGGCTACAAGTGCTTTGGTATTGACGCTATAGCCAAAACCGTCGCAGATGCCCAGCGCGATAGCATATATATTTTTCAAAACTCCTCCCAATTCCGTGCCAATCATATCAGGATTATAAACCAATTTGAAAAAATCATTGGAAAAAATATCTTTGGCTTTTTTAAAAGCTTTTTTGCCGCCGGCAACCGCCACTTGAGTGAATTCACCTTCGGCAAATTCATCGGCGATGGAAGGTCCGGAAGCCGACAAAATATTTTTTGTAAATTCATCCGGGAACTCGGAGGAAATAACTTGATGAAGCAAGCGGCCCGTTTTTTTATCCAATCCTTTGGAAAAATTTATGATGACTTGTTTGTCGGACAAAAATTTTGAAGCTTGGCCAACAACTTTTTTAACCGCCTTGGAGGGTACCGCTATAACCAGCAAGGAAATATCTTCAAGACATTCTTGCATGCTAAAAACAGGCTTAATGTTTGTTGATAATTTTACCCCCGGCAAGTATTTGCTGTTTTTATGCTTCTTTTTTATTTCAGTTAAAACATCTTCTTCAATGCTCCAAATTTTTACCTTGTGCCCGTTTTGGGCAGCCACTTGAGCCAGGGCGGTTCCCATATTTCCGGAACCGATAACCGCTACTTTTTTCATAAGGAATAAGTTTAATATTTTAATTAAGTATAACACAAAAACACATAACACGTAACCCGCCTGCAACGCTTTGCGTAGCATTGCGGGCAGGCATATAACATAAAACATGTATTTTACAAATGTAGAGACAATTCATGAATTGTCTATACAAAATAAAATTAGAAAATTTTGAAAATAAAAATACCCCCTGACACTTCAAAACTTTTTCAAAGTTTCAAAGCGCCAAGGGGTCAAAGGGTCATGTGGGCAGAAAGAACAAAAGGGTCTAGGGGCTCAAGAATTGCGGGAGAAAACCTGGTCGCCCGCGAACCACTCATTCGCATCAGCCACCGAATAGGCGTACACGTTCCAGTAGCCGTCGTGCCAGAGAATGCGCACCGCGAGCAGAACACCATCGGTATCGTGAACATAGAAGATGTTCGCGTAGCCATTGGTGATGAGCGTACCCTTCTCTCCGCGTCCCTGCCGGACGAGAAGCGCCCAGATTTCGGACAAGCTGGTTTCGGCTTTGCCTTCGCCGCCAAGCTCGCTCAAGATGGGCTCGTCCTTTGAGGATTTGCGCAAAACATGGATGAGCAATTTGGACTCGCATCCTTCCGATTTCTCGGTTCTGCCGCCAAACCACTCCTTGAAGTCGTCGCCAAGCCAGCCAATTTTGACTTCAGCTTTCTTGCTCGTGTCCACTTTGAAAAGGTCGCGAGCGATGAAGTCTCCGGAGGGGATGGAAACCTTAACGTTTTTCTGAAATTCAAGGACGGATTCCGGTTTGACGGGTACGATGTTTGCTCGGCCGTAAATCACATCCTTGATTTCGCCAAGCTTTCCGAACTGT
>CAYZWC010000100.1:0-3541 GCA_964482065.1 uncultured Gammaproteobacteria bacterium
AGGACATTTCTATAAAACCCAAAGTAGGACATTTCTATAAAATCTTGACAAAATTTAAAATTACCTTGACAACAAAAATACGGCGTGATAAAGTGAAGTGTTCATTAAACAACCATTGTTTTTGGAAGGAGGTCCCAGTGTATCTTGTCGAACAAATAATGAAAATAATAAGCGGTTATGAAGCTATTTTTGTTTACCGGCAAGGCGGTGACTTAAAACTCGGGGATACCGAGGAGAAGGAAAAAGAAGAATTAGTAAAAGCGGGATGGGATATTAAAAAAGCGGAATTGGTTACGCAATATCCTTGGACAAAAATCAGTGAGCTTTTCCAGGGATTAACCAAAATATATCCTCATTCACTTAAACTTGCTTCCTGCCTTATGGACTGTCAGGAAGCAATAGAAAAAAATAATATTAAATTTTGGATCAAGCTTTATTTCCGTGATAAAAATGCCAAAAATAAATCCGGGCTTTTCCATTTAATTTCTCAATTTTTCCCGGAACTTATTTTATCTTGGATCGACGCAGGTAAGGAAAAAGCTTTGTTTGTATACAATGGCGATTTGCAATCCACACAAAATATTCCCGGCATCGGCAAGGAAACAGTTTTTCTCAGCAGACACACATCAACCGAAAATATCCCACCACGGATCCTGGTAAAACACTTAAACGCCGAGGAGATTAAAAAAAGGCTACACCTGATCCCGAAAAATTCGGCAATCATCGATGAACTGGAAAACGGCGCGAAAAAATTTACTTTGGTTTTCCGCGCCGCGCGTAAAGAAATGAAAAATCAAGAGCCATGGAGAACAATCTTCGAATAAAATCTTTGGCACCAAAAATACGCCAACTAAAAACCCCGAGCTATACAGCCCGGGGTTTTCTTATGCGTAAAATTATAAATTTTCTTCTCTGGATAAGAACTTATCAAGTTCTTCGCTAAGAGTCGATTTAAACTGTTCGGCGCTAACATTGTCATCTTCCAAGCCGGCAGCCATTTCATTTTCAAGAGTTTTTATAAACTCCTGTTTTTTTTCGCTGTCTACGGCAGCAGCCCTAACTTTTTGTCTAGCCTCTTCAAGAGCTCTACTTTTACTAATCAATGCTTCAGCGCTTTCCTTACCTTTCTCTTCCATTCTTTTTTTATAAATCTCACTTTCATTGGTTATGGGACCTTCAACCGCTCCTTCCAATTCCTCGCTGGTAAAAGGTTTTTCAAATGGATTTTCCATATTTTTAGGATTTATTTATTAAGTTAAATTAAGGTTTTTAAACCTTTTTATTATATTAAATAATAGCATAAAATAAGCATTTTGTCAAGTCCGATTTACTTTTTCAGGCTTTTAGCATATTTTTGCAAAATCTTCATTTGTACTGGCTCAATATGTATTTCCGGACGTTTTTTAGCAATAAAATCTATTGCTTCCTTAACTCCCTTGCCGGTATAGATAAAATAAGCCGCAAGCATTGTCGGAGCTCGGCCATGACCGTTTTTGCAATGAATATATATTTTGATTTTATTTTTCAAAAATTCATCAATTGCTCTAACTCCAAATTTAAGCTGTTTTAGCGTCGGCGCCGTATGATCTTTAACCGGCAACCATAAATAAAAATCAACCCCTTGCGGCTGATCAACCCTCTCCCCTTCCAAGCTGATATCAGCCTCAACTCCCTTGCTCAATAATTCTTTTGAAAAATGCGTAAAGCAGCAAACATTTGAACCAAGGTAAATATGGGGGGTAATTTTATTGTACTCAAATACCTTGTGTTTTTTCTTCATATTTTAATTATATCATCAAAAATTTAAAATATAAAACAAATAAATTACAGGCACTTAGGTTCCGGGCGCCCGAGTACCTATTCAAAAAAGAAAAGCCCTGCGAAAACAGGGCTTTTTATCCTTAAAAAATATTCATTAGAGTACGGCCTCTTTGGCGGCCTTGGCAACACGGAATTTTACAACTGTCTTAGCCGGAATCTTGATGGATTCGCCGGTGGCGGGGTTGCGGCCCATTCTTTCTTTTCTGTTAACTTTTACTAATTTACCTATTCCGGGAATTACAAACTCTCCGCTGTTTTTAACTTCGCTGTAAGCGAGGTCAACCATTTTGTCCATAAAATCACTTACCTCTTTTTTGCTCATGCCGCTTCTTTCGGCGAGCTCTGCCAAAATTTGGGATTTGGTCATTTTAGCCATAATTTTTTTAAATTAATTTTTTTAAATATTAAATTAATAATTTATTGAGTTATCCCCAATTACTGTATTATAACATTTTTTCACTTTGTATAAAAGTAATAAGGTCAATATCAACCAATAAATACGGGGCAAAACTATCGTAAAGACATTGATACAACACCGCCGACTATAAACAATACATCAATTACTAGCTTCCGGATAATTCCTTCTTCTAAAATAAATTAGCTAATATTAGCATAAAAAATACTTATCCTACAAATTAGCAACAGAATAAAACAAAATATCCAACACTCCGTATATTCGAATAAAACAAGGCTAGCATCTATTATTTTATATTTTCCTCGGGACCCACAAAAGTACAACCAAAAATACGGCCATAATAATAGACCGTATTGTGATTGCCAAGGTGACATCCAATTTCATGATCTCTACCTTGTCAAAAATGACTGTCAAAAAGGCAAAAAGCAACTAATATCGCATACAAGCCATAATTATTTCAAGATATCCTCTTCCACTTCCTCTTTGCCGGCTTTAAGCTCTTCCACTTGCTCGTTGTCATATTTCAAAAGCAAAGCCTGGAATTCTCCAATGTGAGTTTTTTCTTCTTTGGCCACATCCATAAGAACTTTTTTCAAGTCTCCATTATTGGTCATATGTGCCATTTGTTCATATAAATTAACGGCATCAAGCTCGGCCAACATGCCGGCCCGCAAAATTTCTTTATCCAAATCCTCAGGGTTTACTTTTGATAAGTCAATGGGTAATTTTGAAAGCATAAATTTTTTTTAATTATTATTCTTATATTTATATTAACATCCTTCACTACTTATTTCAAACCGGACTTCTATTGACTGTTATTTATAAAATGGGTAAACTGATGAAATGAGAATTTTCTCATTGCGATAATAAAGCCCTTTGTCAAACCAAGGAGGAAAAAATGACCGATACTTACAAGAGAGAAATAATTGATCCCGGAGATGAAGCTTCCAAGCTGGCTGCGGAAGTCAGCCGTGAAAGCTACAAAAATTCCAACGCGGTAATTATCATGCCTGCGGAGCCCGGAAATTTCAGGGGTTCGGTGGCCATTTTATGGAAAATGCATATTTCCCAAGCAATGTCCCACTATCACAATGGTGCTGAAGAAATTCTCCGCTACCAAATGGGGCAAGTTACACAAAACGACGGCGCCGGTGGCAAACCACAGTTTTTCACTCTGGTAGGAACCCCGGAAGCTTTTGCCGGGCTGGGCCGCGAAATAATCGCCATGAATGCCGATGATCTGGCCCGTGACGTAGTATTCTAATTAAAAATGCGACATAGCAATGATATAATTAGGTTATCTAA
>CAYZWC010000101.1:0-3528 GCA_964482065.1 uncultured Gammaproteobacteria bacterium
TATTTATGGTTATCTAGAAGCAATAAATGATAGGGTTATTACTGATGAAGCGGAACGCAATAGAGCAATTTACTTAGTCCAAAAGGAAACTGAGAGACTAATTTCTTTAACAAGGGCGGTGAAAAAATTAGCTCTTTTAGAATCAGATAATTTTTCGCTTTCACTTGAAGAAGTTAATTTAAATAAAATAATAAAGAAGACAATAGAAAAATTCGCATTAAAAATTAAGCAGAAAAATATAAATTTGCGTGAAGATTTTGACTCAAAACTTCCACTTGTAAAAATTGATCCAGAAAAAATCGAACAAGTTATTTCCAATCTTTTGGATAATGCCATAAAGTATTCAGGAGACAGAGGGATGATAGAGCTAAAAACATGGCAGAAAGCCGAACAGATAGCGCTTTCTGTCAAAGACAGCGGAGCGGGCATTCCGCAGGAGGATCTGCCGTTTATTTTTGAAAGATTTTATCGGGCTGATAAATCGCGGACCAAAAAAGATGACAGTGTTGGTATCGGCTTGACTATTGCCAAGAAGATAATTGAAGCACACAAAGGAAATATTGAAGTAAAAGGCAAACAAAATAATGGCAGTGAATTTATCGTTTATCTACCTATTTATCCAAACAACAATACATAACATTAGAAACATGAGAATCTTTAATCTAGACGAAAAAATTATTTTCTCAGATGAAAAACCGATTAAAAGGCATTTTTTGAATGCTAAAGGATTTCACGCCGCTTTAATTTGTTTAAAAGCGGGAGTAGAAATACCGCCTCACCCGGAAGATTATGGCGTGCTTTTGACCGTGCTTGAAGGTAAGGGAATTTTTACTGACATTAACGGAGAAATTACCTTAACCAAAAATCAAAGCGTTTATATGAAAAAAGATGAAATCAGGGGAATAAAAGCCATAGAAAATTTGGTTGTTTTGGGAATACAAGATAGGTCAAAAATAAATAATTAATTCGATTTAAAACTATGAATGAACAAAAAAATCAAGACCCGAAATTAGCCAAATTCCATGGCGTGGATCGGGGAAAAATCCAGTGGAATCCGGTAATTGACGAATCAAAATGCATCGGCTGCGGAATGTGCGCCACTTCTTGCGGCCGAGGAGTGTATAAATTTGATTATGAAAATAAAAAATCAAAAGTAGTAAACCCGAAAAATTGCATGGTGGCTTGCCAAACTTGCGCCAATTTATGTCCGATGAAAGCTATTTCTTTTGCCGAGAATGACGCCACCAGAGAAAAAGCTCAAAAAATCGTCGGTGATTTTCAGTTTTTGCCGAAGGTAAAAGAAGAATTAAAACAAAGAAAAGAAGAATTAAATTATAAAGGTCGGGATTCTTCGAAATAATAAAATTTATTTGTTAATAAAAATCTATGAAAGTATTAAAATTTGGCGCGCAGTGGTGCGCGGGGTGCATAGTCATGAAGCCGAGATGGAAAGAAATTGAGGGTGAATTGCCGTGGCTTAAGACGGAAATGTATGATTATGACAAAGATAAAGAAATGGTGGAAAAATGGCAGATAGACAAAAGCCTGCCGGTTTTTATCTTTTTGGATAAAGATGAAAAAGAAATTACCCGCTTAAACGGCGAACCGTCAAAAGAAGAACTGCTGAAACTAATTGAAGAATATAAGGATAAATAATCATTTGCGGCCAATATTTCATGGCCGCTGTAAATGCTTAAATTATTTTTTAGCCCTTACAGCGTTTTATGAAATAAAAAATAATTAATCAATTAAAATCCTATGATTAAAAAAATATTATTTGCCTTATTGTTTATCGTTTTGCTTATTCCCGCAAGCAATGTTTTTGCTCAAGAAAAAACGAATGACATTAATATCTATTTTTTCTGGGGAGAGGGCTGTCCGCATTGCGCCAAAGAAAAACCGTTTTTAGAAAAGCTGGAAAATAAATATCCGCAGGTCAATGTTCAATCTTACGAAGTTTGGGGCAATAGAGAAAATCTGAAGTTGTTAATTGATTTTGGCAAAAAACTTAATGCCAATATTTCAGGCGTGCCTTTTACAATTGTTGGCGAAAAATATTTTATTGGCTGGCTGGATGAGGAAAATACGGGCAAGAGTATAGAAGATGCGGTAAAATGCACTCTTAATAACAACTGCCGAGATATTGGAGTAGAGATAGGTGAAATCGCCCCGATAACAAATAACCCAGAGGAAAGAAAAGGTATAAATTCAGAATCTTCGGCAATTCCTGAATCAATGACTTTGCCGATAATTGGGGAAATAAAGACCGAAAACTTTTCCTTGCCAGTATTAACCATCGTTTTGGGCGCTTTGGACGGTTTCAATCCATGCGCCATGTGGACATTGTTGTTTTTGATCAGTTTGCTTTTAGGAATGAAAGACAGAAAAAGAATGTGGATTTTAGGAAGCGCTTTTATTGTCGCTTCGGCTTCGGTTTATTTCGTGTTTATGTCAGCTTGGCTTAACTTGATTTTGTTTATTGGCGTGGTTGTATGGGTTAGAATTATTATCGGACTTATCGCTCTTTTAGGCGGTGGTTATAATTTAAAGGAATATTTTACAAGTCCGGAAGCTGGATGCAAAGTAACAGGGACGGAAAAAAGACAAAAAGTTTTTGAAAAGTTAAAAAATATCACTCATCAAAAAAGTTTTTATTTGGCTTTAGGCGGTATTATACTTTTGGCCTTTGCGGTTAATTTGGTTGAGTTAATTTGCTCGGCTGGTTTACCGGCAGTTTATACCCAAGTTTTGGCTTTGAGCAATTTGGCCAAATGGCAGTATTATCTCTATATCCTGCTTTATATTTTTATATTCATGCTTGATGACTTGTTTGTCTTTTTTGTCGCTATGACGACCTTACAAATGACTGGCATTACCACGAAATACGCTCGTTGGTCACACCTAATCGGGGGAATACTAATGTTGATTATTGGCTTGCTGTTAATATTTAAGCCGGGCTGGCTGATGTTTGGCTAAATATTTAATTACTCTTTTTTAAACGTTCAAAATTCTTTCAATTTTGTTTTAGGGATATCAATCTCTTATTTCCTCCCAATCACTCTCCACAGTGGCAAACAGGTGGCACAAACGGGGTTCAAAAACTGAATGCAGAATGATATAATAAGGGTGGAATAGTGAGAGTCGGTGCGTTCACGGATTCACCGAGTGTTCGGCCGAGCATAATTGAGGGCCGAGGAGTGAATGAAGTGCGGGGCAGGCGACGAAATCCTTCCTCCCTTCGCAGTAACTCGCTGTTCCCGCAAAAAACTCCCGTTATTTCGGGAGTCTTTTGTTTTTAAAACGGGTTTATTGCATTTGCCACTCTCTGACAATCTTGAATTTCCAGTAGCCCCGATGCTCTTTAATTGCAGTTCTAAACTCGCGTATGGCCGAGAAGCTTATATAGTTATATAATTGATATATCAGATTTTGCTATTTGACATCATATTTGATATAATTTATACTGTAAGCATCCTTTAAGGTGTATAATAGTAAATATATGGATAAAAAACCAACAAAAGGTGAATA
>CAYZWC010000102.1:0-3515 GCA_964482065.1 uncultured Gammaproteobacteria bacterium
AATATTAACTAAAATTGTCCTCAATAACTAAATTCTTCTGGGCAAGACCCAAAAAGTAAATTATGGACGAGCTTTATAAGAAAAAAATAGATAAAACCTTGAGAAATAGCGAGAAAATTTTATTGGAATTGGAAAAAGCCAATAAGAAGCTTAATTTTAGATTGGCCTTAACGGCGGTAAAAATTATTGTTATAGTTGTTCCTTTGATTTTGGCTTTTATTTATTTGCCGCCATTTTTGGAAGATTTTATAGAACAATATCGCGATATTTTAAAATTATTAGGGCGTTAATGATGGTAAGTTTCCAAGAAAAAATTTATTTATTGCTCGGGCAAATACCAAATGGGCGAGTTAGCACTTATAAAATTTTGGCAAAGGCTGCCGGAAGGCCGCGGGCTTGGCGGGTAGTGGGCGGAATTCTTAATAAAAATAAAAATTTGGTGAAAACCCCTTGCCATCGAATTATAAAGTCAGATGGAAGTGTGGGCGGTTATGCGCGGGGAGCGAGAAAAAAAGAAAATTTACTAACAAAAGAGGGCATTAAAATAAAATCAGGCAAAGTAATTGATTTTACAAAAATATTATACAAATTTTACAAATAAATAATATTTATATATGCAATACGGAAACCCCTTTAATTTAAATTTAAAAAAAATAATAGCGGTACTTTTGCTTGGTGGCTTTTTGATTGGCGGAATTACCGGCGGAGTGGCCGGATTTATTATAGGAAATATGGCGAAAGAATCTCCCAATTGGCCATTTTTGGAAAAGGAAGTTTCCAAAAAAGAAGAAGTAAAATCGGAAGAAGATCGAGTTATTTCCTCTATTGAAAAAGTATCTCCGGCAGTAGTCAGCATTATTATAAGCAAAGATTTAAGCGAGCTTTATAAGATTAATACCAATCCCTTTCCTTTCGGCGATCTTTTTGGGTTGCCTTTTGAAATTCCCGAGCCGGAAATTCCCGAGGGCGAGCAAGAAGTCGGCGGGGGAACCGGATTTATCATTTCTTCTGATGGTCTTATTCTAACTAATAGGCATGTGGTAAGCGATGAAGATGCGAGCTATACCATTATCACCAATGATGGTCGAGAATATGAAGCTGAGGTTTTGGCCAAAGATACCGTTGATGATATAGCTATTATAAAAATAGATGCTTCTGATTTGCCGGTGGCCGAATTGGGCGACTCCGATAATATCAAAATAGGCGAAACCGTCATTGCCATAGGCAATGCCCTTTCTGAATTTAAAAATACCGCCACCAAAGGAATTATCAGCGGAAAGAATCGCACCATTCGCGCTTCCGGATCTACGGGCAGCACTATTATCGAAGGCGCTATCCAGACCGATGCCGCTATAAATCCGGGAAATTCCGGTGGTCCGCTTATTGATTTGGAGGGAAAAGTGGTGGGAATAAACACCGCTATTCACGGTAGTGGACAATTAATCGGCTTTGCTATTCCCGTAAACAGCGCCAAATCAAAAATTAGGAATTTCCAAGAGCATGGACGAATAGTGAGACCTTTCTTGGGAGTTCGCTATGTGCCGATAAACGAAGCTATAGCTAAAGCCAATGATTTGGAAATGGACTACGGCGCTTGGATTGTAAGTGGAAAAAATGAAGGTGAGGAAGCGGTTGTTCCGGAAAGTCCCGCTCAGCGGGCGGGAATAGTTGAAAATGACATTATTTTGGAAGTGGAAGGAAAAAAAATAACCGAAGATCATGGTTTGACCCAGGCTTTGGATGATTATAGTCCAGGTGATGATGTGGATTTGAAGATTTTGCGTGAAGGTGAAGAACAAACGATTACTGTGAATCTGGAAGAATTTAAGCAAAAATAATAATATGACGGAAATAAGTAAAAAAATTAAATCTCTTCAAAAGGATATTGAAGAAGCCGGGAGGTTACTTTGACCTTGAAGCAAAGAAGCAAAAAATGCGGGAGTTGGAGGTGGAGATGAATGCTCCGGAATTCTGGCAAGATAAGGAAAAAGCAAAAAAAATAAGCAAAACTTTTAGCGATTTTGATGAAGAAATAAATTCTTGGGAAGATCTTTTATTAAAAACAAAAGAGCTTTTGGAATTGTCCGAGCTTGGGGATGAAGATATGCAAAAAGAGATTGAAGATAGATATTTTGAATTAAAAAAAGAATTTGGAAGATTGGAATTTAATTTGCTTTTTAGCGGAAAATATGACAGCCATAACGCTATTCTCTCAATTCATGCCGGTGCCGGAGGGGTTGAAGCGCAAGATTGGGCGGAAATGCTGCTAAGAATGTATTTGCGTTTTGGCGAAAAAAGGGGTTGGCGCGTAAAGATTTTGGACGAGAGCCGCGGAAGCGAAGCGGGAATAAAAAGCGCCACCCTAAGCATTGAAGGAAGTTATGCCTATGGCTGGTTAAAAGGGGAAGCGGGCGTGCATCGCCTGGTCCGGATTTCTCCTTTTGACGCCGAGCAGATGAGGCATACTTCTTTTGCTTTGGTGGAGGTTTTACCCGAATTGGAAGAAGTGGAAATAAAGATTGATCCCAAAGATTTGCGTATTGACACTTATCTTTCTTCCGGTCATGGCGGGCAAAGCGTACAGACTACTTATTCGGCGGTGCGTATTGTTCATGAGCCAACGGGAATTACCGTCTCTTGCCAAAATGAGCGATCCCAACAGCAAAACAAGGAAACCGCCATGAAAATTCTCCGTTCCAAACTTTTTAAGCATTATTTGGAAAAACAAGAAAAGGAAAAACAAGAATTACGAGGTGATGTTCTTCCGGCGGAATGGGGGAGCCAGATCCGTTCTTATGTCTTGCATCCGTATAAAATGGTTAAAGATCATCGCACAGATTGGCAGTCCGATGATCCGGATAAAATTTTAGATGGGGATTTGGATGAGATGATAGAAGCTTATTTAAAACAAAGATCGCAAATTTAATGCGAATTAAAAGCGAATAATTGCGAATTTTAAAATAAAAAAGACCGAGTTCGCGTAGTTGCAAACTCGGCATGACGCTATGAGTTGTGGATTTGGTTACGGTCCACGCTCGATTGATTCTTCCCAGTACGGATCTTCAAATCGCGCGGTTACCACGATCGGCGCGATCGGCTCAGAGAAGGAATTGCACCCACGTTGCGACCAGCGCCCCATTTCCTGAAAGGTTATCCCGTGACAGGGGTTAAGCATGTTTTTAACACCGTCGGGCGTGATGGTCGCCGGATCAACCCGCGCATTAGTGCGACTGGAGTAAATCGGCAACACGGCTTCCTGCCAGGCTGCGATTTCCGCTTTGTGCTGCGAGACCGTGTGCAGGTAGCCGATACCCACTCCGGCCAGCAAGAGAAAAATGGCGCAAATACCGAAAATCGTTTTGTTTTTCATTCCGAACATCCTCCTTTTTAGGTGTATCTACGAGAAAATATAGATTATTTATCATAACATAAAAATCCTTGTTTGTCAAGTCAATAATTCTATATGTCGTAGCCATATGATAATGTCATAGTACAGCCATTTAGAAATGTCATAC
>CAYZWC010000103.1:0-3458 GCA_964482065.1 uncultured Gammaproteobacteria bacterium
GTAGGACATTTCTATAAAACCCAAAGTAGGACATTTCTATAAAATCTTGACAAAAATAAAAATAAATTTGACAAAACAAAAAGAATATTATATATTATACAGGTTTATGGCAATGTTGCCTAACCGCTCTTTTAAGCGAAACAGTAGTACAGGAGAAATAAAAATGTCGGCATGTAGTGAAATGCCCGTCAAAGGATGGGCGCAAATTACTAACTCCAACTTTGGAAACCGCTGTGTTATCTGCGGAGGCTTCTTTGATGAAGGTGGCATCTGCAATAACGGACATGAACAGGGAAAGATTTATTACATCCCGCCGAAAGCAAACACTACGGAAAAGCCGGCTTTCACTAAGCCGGATAAAAACACCGATCCGGACCCGACAATAATAGTCTGTAAAGCAAACGGAAACCGCTGTGTTATCTGCGGAGGCATGTTTGGTGATGGCGACGATGTCTGCGGTTTGGGACAGCACCAGATCGGCCAGGCTTACGAACGTTAAGCCAAAAATAAAACAAACCAAAAAGGACGTTGATTTAATCAGCGTCCGTTTTTATTTTTTAAAACAAAACACAACTCCTAAACTCCCCATAATACGCGAGTTTACCTGCCCGCAATGCAAAGCATAGCTTTGGCAGGCGGGGAACCGCTATTAAAGAGCATCAAGGTTACCCGCCTTGCCGGCGAAGCAGGCTGGAAATTCAAGATCGTGAGAGAATGGCAGGTGCAATAAAAGCCCTTGCAAACAAAAAACTCCTAACAAACAGGAGTTTTTTGCGGGAACAGCGAGTTACTGTGAAGGGAGGAAGGATTTCGTCGCCTGCCCCACACTTCGTTCACTCCTCGGCCCTCAATTGTGCTCCAATTATGCTCGGCCGAGCCCTCGGTGAATCCGTAAACGCACCGACTCTCACTATTCCAGTTTTAGTATAGCAATTTTATAAAACTAGCACAAACGATCCAAGTATTTACGACCGCAATATTCTTCCATCTTAGCTAAAACCATCTGTACTGATTTATAAGAGCCTGTTGGCAAAGAATCAACGTATTTATATCTTTTGAACTTCGGTTCCCACAACATACTCATCAATCCATATAACCCCATAAAAAGAGCTTGTAAAATCTTATCAGCTTGCTCTGGTTTTAATCTGTCTGATTTATGGCCGGGAACACGAATATGGACGGTTAAAGACCCAAGCTCAATTGAAAGCATCCGCACCGCCGCATAGCGAATAGTGCCGTTAGGATGCTGTAATAATTGGAAAAACCACGGAAAAAGAAAATCCGGCTCTTCTTCTCTATCGTGCAAGTAATAAATAACTGAAATTGCTACCACAAAATCCTCTTGCCGCCAATCTTCAGAGATTTCGGCATATGTATTGGATGCCTTATTCACTATATTTTTAATATCTTGATATTTATCCCTTTCGCCCTGCGAACTATATAACAACTTTCTCACCCTGCGAGCGGCCAGCCGGCTCTCATTTTTTTCACCACTCAAAATCACATCAAAGCACTCTTTGATGGTTTTTATATCTTCAATTTTCTTATCTTTAGCCATAAACCTTATAAATAAGCATTTGTTGCACCGTTTGTGCCACCTGTTTGCCCCTTGCCTGTCGGCAGGCAGGGATTGGGAGGAAATAAGAGATTGATCCCCTATAAAACGAAATGAAAGAATTTGAACGATTTTAACCAATGCTTACAAACAGCTTTTCCTTAAACTCATTCTCTGTTTCTTGGTTATAAAATGGCAAGCCGATTATTTTGTATTTTCGCGATTTGGAAAATTCCAAAACCTTATCCTTAAATTTTTCTTTTATCTCTTCCAAAAAGTCGGCTTTCCATTTTTCGCTTCCGGCCAATTGCGGTCCTTTTGGCTCTAAGAAAAGCTGATAAGTAATTCCTTTGCCGGACTTGTCAACCAAAAATAAGAGATAGTCCGGCTCAAAGCTTCTACCGTCTTTAAAATTATAAATCTTCAACTGCCTTTCATTCCTGACTAAGTAGATCTTTTTGAAATTATGTCTTAATTCATCAATTTGCCTATCAATCAATTCCACAAAAGCTTTTTCCTCTCTTGTGCCGTAATTGGCGTTAAACACATACCAATCTTTGTCTTCCAAAAACTTGCCCTGCCCATCAGCTCGCTCACTATCCTTTTTAATTTTAATCTTTTTATCGCCTATCTTTTTACTGATCAACGCCGGAATAAATTCTTCCGTTCCCTCGTATTTAGTTAGATTGCTCTTAATCTCCATCTCAATTTTGCCGAGCAACGATAAAACTGCTAAAAACTTATTTTCATTGTTAAGATTGCCAATTTCATCTTTACTGCCCTCAAAAGTAATAGACAATCCGGCCAGATAGTTATTTTTGCTTATAAAATCATTAACCGACTCAATCTCCGGAAAATAATGTTTTAAAGAATTAAAAGAGTAGAAATCATTCTTAGCCAAAGCATTTTTTATAATATGCGGTTCAATATTTTTAAGTCCAACGTCTTTTCTGTATTTTTTGACTTGCCGACCACTGTCTTTCTTGCCCGCCAAAGCCTCAGCGTCTGCGGGATCCTCAAACACCTGTGTTTCAATGCCAGTGCCGGATAAAACATTAAAAACAATGTTTTTCTTGCTTACGCCAAGATCAGTCAGCTCTTTAACTTTTTCAAAGCTTCTTTTTTTCTTTTCATTGGCATAAACCAGCCCTGATTTGAAAAAACTGGATTTCTTAAATTCTTCTTTTAACTTTAATTCAACTTCCACCTCATCCTCGTCCATCATTCCTTCCTCAATCAAGGCAGTTTTAATTTCAGCAATATATCGTGATTCTCTCCCCGGGTGGCAATGGTAATGAAGTTCCTCAAGGATTCTTAGTTCATTGTCTAAATTTTTGTCATATTTTCTTTTAAATTTGTCTTGATCATTGCTAATGGCAAAAGGAAAATATCTAGCCCCTCGTCCAATCAATTGGGCTTCGGAAATAGTGGTTTTGCCCGGCCGGTTATTTTTACCGTCTCTGGTTTCGTAAAGACGAACAATATCAAAGAGATTAAGCACGTCCCAACCCTCATTCAATTTCTGCACGGCAAATATCGCCCGGATCTTATTATCCTTATCTTCAAGCGAGTTTAATAACAGCTGATATTTTTCTTTTTCCTGTTCTTCATTAACGCTTAAAGTTTTATTCTCGGCAAAGCCGTCTTTTAGTTTTTTAACTAAAATAGCGTCAGTTATTTTATTATCTTTAAAAAAGTTAAAAGCTTTCTGTAAAACTGGCACATTGCTTCGCTTTCTGATATTCGCAATATCGTCCGGTTTTAAATCATCTATAATTTCGTGGAATAATTTTTTATTAGCTTCCGAATCAGCAATGGTTCGCTGGGCTTTAAAAAGAATAACCGGCTTTAAATTTAAACCATTTTTGCCAGCCACTTCCTGCCGGTATTGACTAAGTATTAT
>CAYZWC010000104.1:0-3386 GCA_964482065.1 uncultured Gammaproteobacteria bacterium
AAGTATGACATTTCTATTTGGCTCAAAGTATGACATTTCTAAATGGTCTTGACACTTTCTAAACAATAAGTATAAAACATAAAAATATTATTTGCTCGGGGACCAGGATTTGAACCTGGATTGCAAGGGCCAGAACCTTGTGTCCTACCATTAGACGATCCCCGAAAAAATTACTAATATCTAATCAATAACTAATTATTAAATGTCCAATACAAGCGGATTAATCATTAAAATATTAGGAATTAGGTCAATTAGAAATTAGAAATTTTTAATCCACAACTTTGCCGCCGAATTCTTTCAAAACATTGGCAATGGCTTCATCCCCCTCATCCGGCTCGGAATTATTTTCTTCTTCTCGAACTTCAGGCTTTTCCGGTTTAAAATCTTCAAAATCCTTAGAATCACCCAAAACTGATTCTATAAAAATTTTCTCTTTAAAAATTTCCTCCAAAACCCGTTCAACCACTTCCCTGCTCTTTTGCTCTTTTAGTCTGTCAGCATGTATTTTATATTGAAAAGCTATCTCCAAAATATCATTTTTCAAACTCACGGGCTTGCTTACATTCATAATAAAAGGTAATGAATGGTTGTATTTTTCAACCGCCGCCAAAACTTCTCCCCAACGCCCATTTATTTCATCAAATTTTATTTTTATCTTTTTTCCGGAAGGTTTTTTGGATTCTTTGTTATCGTTTTTTTTTACTTCAACGGAAGATTTTTCCTCTTCTTTGGTTGCCGGTTGCGATTTTTCCGGCGTCGGTAAATTTTTAGACTGTTCTGTGACATTATATCTGTCATCTTCAAAAGAACAAATATCAGCCACGGCAATTTCCAAAGGAAGCTGGACTATTTCCGCGGTTTTTACTTCTCTTTGTTTTTCAATAAATATATTAATTATACGCAAAATCTCGAGAATGTCAAGTTTCCCGGAAAGTTCACGCAATTTCTTTTCCGAATCTCTGTCCAATTCATAAGAAAACTGCGAAAGCTCTCCGCTTATTTTCACAAGTAATATTTTTCTTAAAAATTCAATAGCTTCGGATATAAACTGCGGTAAATCCACTCCCTCATTAATAAGATTATTAACCATCGCCAAACCTTCTTTGGCTTTTTTATCCGTCAAATATCCAATCAGCTCGGCTACTAAAGTAAAATTTGATTTTGGTATAACAATCTCAGCATGTTCTTCGGATATTTTCTTCTGCCCGCCCGCCAGGGATAAAACTTGCCCGAGCAAACTCTCGGCGTCCCGGAGACATCCTTCGCTTTTTCTTGAAATACTATCCAAGATACTGTCCGGCACTTGGATTTTTTCTTTTCTTACAATATCTTTCAGGCGCGACTTTAAATCTTCCAAATTAATACGCTTAAAATCATAACGCTCGGTACGCGAAACAATTGTTGCCGGCACCTTGTGCACTTCGGTAGTCGCTAAAATCAAAATCACATTGGCCGGCGGCTCTTCCAAAGTTTTAAGTAGCGCGTTAAAAGCCGAGGTGGAAAGCATGTGCACTTCGTCTATGATAAAAACTTTGTATTTTAATTTACTCGGCGCCACGCGGGCATTCTCAATAACATTCTCGCGAACATTATCAACGCCGGTATGCGAGGCGGCGTCAATTTCTATAATATCCATAGCGCGTCCGGCAGCAATATCCTCGCAAGCAGAGCATTTGCCACAGGGCTCATGCTCGCCTTTTTTTAAATTCTCGCAATTCAGAGCCTTGGCAAGAATCCTCGCGGTCGTGGTTTTCCCCACTCCCCGGGGACCCGTAAAAAGATAAGCATGAGAAACCTTCCCTCCTTCAACTTCATTTTGAAGAGTTATTTTAATATGGTTTTGGCCGACCAAATCGGAAAATTTCTGCGGTCTGTATTTTCTATATAAAGTCATGGACATAAAAAATATTATAACCCGCCTGCCAAAGCTATTCGCTTGGCATTGCGGGCAGGCATTAAAACATAAGAATAAATTATAACAAATTTTCACGTTATTTGCTCCAAATTCGCGCAATTCGTATTCCAATATATTAACTCATTGGGGGGAAAATGGCAAATCCGTATGAACTACAAATATACAAATAAATAAAAACATATACAGTTCCGGAAACAAATATTTTAATATTCAATATCCAATATTTTCTTACTAAAACCGTAAACAAAAAATAACAAGGACAACCTTATTATTTTTTATATAAAATTATTTTTTAATAACATTCTCCACGGCCGCCCAGGTGCTGGATTTATCCTTGGGAACCAGAATCACAGCTTCGTCTCCATCCTCACCTTTAAAATAAGTTACACTGGCTTTTAAAAGCTTGTATTTTTTACCATCAACGGTAGCGTAAAATTCATCTCCATCCTCGGTGCGGTGGATTTTAGCGATTAGCCTTTCGCGCTCCACGGGACCGATTTGTTTGAAGATAAAAGATCCTCTGGAGGTAATGGTAAGCTTTAGTATATCACCTTCCACAAGTTTTGATTTGGAAGCATAATTGGCCGGCACACTGTACTCTTTACCGTCCGGACCAATCATATTCTGCCCGTCAAAAACTCCCTCAATTACTTGTCCTGATTCTTTTTCTTCCGGTTCAATAATACCCGCTCCCCTTTTGTCATACACTATGGAAATATCGCCTTCTTTTTCTTCAAGCAAATTCAAAAGTATTTTGGCTTTTTCTTTTATTTCCAAAAGAGAAGTTTTTAATTTTAATAAATCGGCACGGGAAAGTTGGTCTTTTTCCTCTGAAGGTTCATGTAAAATTTCTTCCTCCTCCAGATCTTCATCGTCAAAAATATTTTTGTTTTCTTGCATAAATTTTATTTTGGTATTTTTTTATTTATTTTGGTATTTTGTAAAAAAATCCATCTTATGTCAAATCCGTTTCTTCGGCGGCTGCTTTCATTCTCTCCATAACCTCGGCTTCAACCAATCTGCGATTGCGTCCATATTTAAGACGGGAAAGCTCTCTAATGGACTTGGCAAGTTCCGAATTACCTTCTTCAAGGGGTAATGTCCGCATATTAAAAGCGGGCGGATTGGCATTATCTATGAGAAGTTTTATATAAGCGTTGTATTTGGGAATATTTATCAAATCCCTTTCGCTAAAAACCGGGGCGAATTCCTTGGCCATGGCTTCGGCATCTTCCACGCCGATGCGAAAAGCCACTTTGGTGCCAACATTTCCAAAAATAGCATCTTTAAATTTTGTATCTTGAGCTTTTACAAGCTGACCGATGTATTGGTGAGCCACAGTAAGGCAAAGTTTGTATTTGCGCGCCTCGGATAAAATAACATTAATGCTTTCCGTAAGGAAATTTTGGAACTCGTCAATATAAAGATAAAAATTCTTTCTTTGCTCTTCAGGCATATCCGCGCGTCCGAG
>CAYZWC010000105.1:0-3358 GCA_964482065.1 uncultured Gammaproteobacteria bacterium
TATGTAGGACATTTCTATTTAATCCTATTAGGACATTATCACAAAATTTTTACATGCGAACGTTTTATTTTTCCATAGTCAGAAGAGCCGCGCCCAATATAGGAGCTTCGTCACCGAGCTTTGTTTTTATTATTTTGGTTTGTTTTGATTTTGGAAAAACTATATTTTGTTTTGTGTGTTTGAGAAGCGGGGGCCACATTATTTTAACTCTGGCAATGCCGCCGCCTATTATAATAATATCGGGATTTAACAAGTGGACTAGGTTTGCCAGCCCAAGTCCCAAATATCTTGACATTTTATTTATACTTTTTTCGGCGGGTGCTTTGCCGGCCATTGCCTCTTTTTCTATAAAAAAAGTATCTTTTGTTTTACTCGTAAAATGTTTATACCAGGAAATCATAGCCGTACCGGAAGCCAGAGCCTCCAAGTGCCCTCTTTTGCCACAGCTGCATTTGAATTTTGTCGAAGGGTCAATGGTCATATGTCCGATTTCGGTGGTAATATTGCTCCCGCCCCGGTAAATTTTTTTATTTATACAGAGCCCGCCGCCGATACCGGTGCCTATGGTGATCCCCAAAACCGTTTCATATTTTTTTCCGGCGCCATATATGCTTTCCGCCAGAGTGAAACAATGTGCGTCATTATCAATTTCGGTTCGGACACCAAATTTTTTTTCAAATATTTTTTTAAAATGTATATTTTTTAGATTATCCGGCAAATTGGGACCTTCAAAGAAAATATCTTTTTTGTTATCTACTTGCCCGGCTATGCCAATACCTATTCCGGCGATGTTTTTATTAAAAAGTTCTTCGGTAGCTTTTTCCACGTTGTTTATAACTCTTTTCGCTCCCCTTTCCGCTTCAGTGGGAACTTTTATCTGCTTTATTATTTTGCCGGAAGAAACCAGGCCGGCGCCTATTTTGGTCCCACCCACGTCTAAGCCTATATAATATTTTTTTTGCGCCATAAAATTGCGGTTATTTATATTATTATAGCAAAAATAAGGTTGGTTTGCGAGATCTTTATTTTATTAACATTACCCTTGACAGAATACTAAAAATATGGTATTATTATTCAATTCCCAGTTATATGGGATTTTTTATTTTACTTATGAAATTCGCTAAAAAAACAATAAAACGATGGAAAAAGGTGGACAAAATATTACTTATTTTGCTGCTTGTTTTTGCTTTTGAGTTTGTTTTGCCTCATATTGCTTTAGCTAATTCTTTGCAAGATGTGCAAGTTTATGATTCTTTGTATAATGAGTTTAACGAGCCGGAACAAGTCAAGTTTTTGCCCCAAGCCGAAAACATTGAATATAAAAAAGTTATATATGTTACTGTAACCGCTTATTCAAGCACCGAGGACCAAACCGACAACACGCCTTGCATTACCGCCAATGGATATGATGTTTGCTTTAATAACAATGAAGATGTAATTGCCGCGAACTTCTTGCCCTTTGGCACCAAAGTTAGAATGCCTTATGAATTCGGCGAAGACAGATATTTTTATGTTCAAGACAGAATGAACGAACGTTATTCTTATCGTGTTGATATTTGGATGAAGTCCCGCGAGGAGGCTAAAGCTTTTGGCGTTAAGAGATTGCGCGTGGAAATTTATTAATCTTGATTTTAAATAAAATATTGTTATAATGAGGGCAAGCTAAATAGAGCTTGCTTTCATTATTTACAATCAAAATAAGGTCTCTGTAGCTCCGGTCATCCAGTCATTCGACCGGACGCGTCCGACCGGACAAGCAAGCAGTAAGTTAATTTTTAAATATGGCCTGGTAGCCAAGCAGTAAGGCGGCGCTCTGCAAAAGCGCTATTCATGGGTGCAATTCCCATCCAGGCCTCAAGCAAGGGTTCTTGTCGGGTCGAATGACCCGACGATCCCCGCCCAGACCTCAAATAAAAAAATCCCCGATACCGCAATGGTTCGGGGATTTGATGTTATTGGTGCGTCCTTTCAAGCCGGAGATTTTTGGATGGGGAACAAGGTTTTGTAGAGTG
Organism: uncultured Gammaproteobacteria bacterium; assembly: GCA_964482065.1. Taxonomy (GTDB): domain Bacteria; phylum Patescibacteriota; class Patescibacteriia; order JAQUQO01; family JAQUQO01; genus CAYZWC01. Next base: position 2,013 of record CAYZWC010000105.1, read on the forward strand.
GCGTGAATAAAGCCTTGAAGAAAAGTTCAAAAGTGAAAACGAGCAACTTAACCACATCTTGTCTCCATTTTTTTGTTTCGTAATTCATTTCCGCCAAAATTACGAGGGCGATGTGGTCGAGGATTCTTTCGGCAGCTTCGCGGTATTTCCTTCTTTTTTTCGAGCTCCGTGTTTTTCTCGCCTTTTTTTCCAGGCCGATAAGATCTTCGATGTTTTTGGTCACTATCGGCATTATATTATTTTCCCAGATGGAAGATGACCGAAGTCCCATCATTGTTTCTTGCCAGCTTTCCATAAAGGGTAAAGGCAAACGATAGCCGATGTCCATGTAAGAAGTGAACGTGCTTTTGATGTAGCGAATTTCGGGTATTTTTTTTAGTTTCTTACGAGCCATAGCGGTCTCCTTTGAGAAAAAGTTGAATTTTAAGGGTTCATTATAATTTATATTAATTTCATTTTTTTGTCAAGTATTTTTACAGGCGAAATAAAAAATCCCCGAGACCATAGTGGTCCGGGGATTTGTTGTTTGATGTTTTTTACGCTCTGGAAAGCAGGACGGTCAAAAGTACGCCGAGCGCTTTGGTGAGAAGGCCTGTCAGCCGTTCTCGCCATTCTTTTGTGGAAAGTTCGGCTTCTACAATGACCATAAGCGCGATATGGTCCAAGATTCTCTCGGCCGCGCTTTTGCATTTCTCAGCCTTTGCGCGGTTTCCACTCCTTGCTGCCCGATAGGCTTTGGCTTCCAGTCCGGCCAAATCCTCAGCATAATCCATTATTGAAAAAGCGAGTTTTTCGCTCGGAGGATTAGCCTCGTCCGTAATGGTTTTAGCGATAATTTTGGCGACTTCTTCCGGTTTAATCATTTTAATACTCATAGCAGCCTCCGCGGGCTAAGGTTTCTTCCGCCCATTTAAAACATTCGATAACGCGCACGTCTTTTTTTGCGGCACCGGAGCATTTGCAGGCCCGGCTGGGGTTTTCACGGGTAGAGTCGCCATTTTCCACGTCCATGAGGCAGTGGAGCCCGGCAGCGTTCATGAACTCCTGCGCCTGGTCATCCCGGTCGGGGTAATCCTTGGGAATAAGCTGAACCAAGAGTTGAACTTCTCCGTGGCACCAGATTTTTACGCCCTTCTTCAGTCCCGCGCCGCAGCCGGCCAGGAGAAGGACGGCCGCGAGAGCAGAAAAAATAGCAAGTTTTTTCATGGTCACCCACCTTTCTTTTGGGGTAAGTTATTCAAAGATCATAGCAACTTAACATTTTTATTATTTTTTGTCAATAGGGTTTTCTATTTTGTCAAGATTTTATAGAAATGTCCTACTTTGGGTTTTATAGAAATGTCCTA
>CAYZWC010000106.1:0-3339 GCA_964482065.1 uncultured Gammaproteobacteria bacterium
ATGCTTTTGGTTTTCAAAAGTGCTTACTTTGTTAATAATGTCATGAAACTAAACACATATTTTTGGCCTAAAATATAGCTAAAATAAGCAAAAAAGAGCTTTTTTATAATTAAAAAAACGGCTTGCAAGAAAAATAGATTTAAAATATGATTTTTATTCTAATTTAAGCCATTTTCTTGCAATAAAATTTTTTAAGTAAAAAAAATTTTTTACCAACCTGAAAATAATTGCTTTTAAAAAATAAATTTATCCACAGGAAAAATTAAAAATAAAAAGTTATCCACAAAAAGCTCTAAGTCTCTCTAAAAATAAAAAGGTTCTCAGTCCATAGTTTGTATCTTGATTCGCGAAATAAAGCTTTGTTGCTTTTCTTTTTTAAAACATAAAGAAATTTAAAAAGGAGCTTGCAAAAACAAACTCCTTTTTATCTATTTTTCTGTATTTATTCCAAGTCCTCGGCTTCTATATCTTCAAGATCAGGCTCAGCCTCCGGCACTTCTCCGGATTCAAGCTCTTCGGCGTCTACTCCGGAGACGGCATCACGACCGGCTTCCAAATTTTCCAAAATTTGGGCAACGGTTTCGTTCTCCGGATCAAGCTCGGCAAAATCACGGAAAATTTGGAGAGCTTCTTCGTCTCTATCCAAAGCATCGTAAGAAAGCCCCCGGATAAACATAGCATTGCGGTACTCGGGAGCAACATCCAAAATATTTTCCATGGCCTCAGCGGCAACTTGGTATTCACCTTTGTTGTATAGCAAACGTCCGAGATTAAATAAAGAATCAACATTGCGAGGATTTATAATTCTGGCGGTCTGTAGATTTTCAATAGCTTTGTCCGTCTCCCCTTTTATTTCATAAATACGCGACAGCAAAATATAGGTAGATTCCAGATTTCTTTTCTTTTCCAGGGATTTATTTAGATTTTCTTCAGCTTTGGTTAAATATTCCTCCATTTTCTGTTCCGCCTCTTCAAGCGCTTCCTCATCAATTCTTTGGCCTTGCCCGCCTTGCGCGTTTTTGGCGCTATCCACGCTTTGTTTGATTATCTGATAAGCCGAAAGATAAGTACGCCCCTGCGCCAAATAAGCGACAGGATTGGATGGCTCCAAATCCTCTACTTTTACATAGGCCTCTATGGCGGCAACATCGGCTCCGTTCACAAAACGTAAAAGCCGTTCATAGACAGCACCCAGAGCAAACCAATTTTCGCGCTCCAACGGATTTATCTTAGTAGCTTCTTTGGCAAAAGCAATGGCATTTTGAAAATTAGCTCTTACCATATCAGCATCATCCTCTCCAAACTCGCCCGTGTTTAGTTTATTGAGTGTATCGTCAACCAAGGTAATTGCCAAAGTTCGGTAATAAACATCATCTTGATACCAATTGATGGCTTCAGCAAAATTCTGCGCGGCCTCCTGCCTTTCTCCGGCCGCCAAAGAGCGAAGTCCGGAAGTATAGTTTACTTCAGCCACAAAATGACTCAAAGAAATAAACAGCAAGAAAGCCGAACCGATAAGCGCGCCGATAAGCGACAGCGCGCCGATAAGCGCCCGATGCGGCAAAGTGTCAAAAGAAAATATTTTTATTTCCTTTTTGGAATGCCCCACAATGGCTATGGCCAAAGAGAGAATTAGGGCTACATAAAAGAAGCTTACAAAATTCAGAGGATAGATAAAAAGTGAAATAACAAATACCAAAAAAGCTAAAAGCAAACCCATAAAGAAATTGGCAAATTCACCTTTTTCATTAAACAATCTCTTAATTAACGAAAAAACATAATAAAATATAAACACTCCAAAAGAAAGCAGACCCAAAAGACCAAGCTCGGCCATGAGCGTGGGAACAGCCGCGAATCCGGAGGTAAACCTAATATTCCAAAATCCCGTCTGGTTCAAACTTTCCGGCTTATAGCGCGCAAAATCATAAGCAAAAGTGGACGGTCCCGAACCCAGTAAAAAGTTTTTTATATTCTCTTGCATTGATTCCCAACCGATTTTAAAAGACAGCGAAATATTGGGGCTAACCTCTGTGGGAAAGGAAAAAAATCTGGCAAAAGAAACATTAAATACAAAAAGCATGAGAAACACGGCAAAAAGCAATAAAGGTATATTTACTTTTTTGATAAAATTCTTTTTGTATTTGGCAAAAATAAAACCAATGAAGAAAAGCGTACCGATAGCCAAAACCAAATAGGAGAAGCGGTAGCTGATTATAAGACTTATAATAAAAGCGGAGACGGCCTGCAAAATCAAAAGCGCCTTAAACCCCTTGCCCAAATTGTCTTTGCTGAAAAGCACACCCACGGCAAAAAGCAGTGAAGCGGCGGCAAAAAGCGATAAGGCGTTGGCTGAACCGAAAGGATTCCAGGGAGTGCCGCTGAAAATATTTACCAAAACCGGAATTTTTATCATTCCCACCAAAAAAGCTTCTAAAATTGCGAAAATAAAAAGCACGGTTCCCGAAAGCGTAAACAAAAATATTGTCTTTTTCAAAAAATCCTTATCGGTAAAAAGAGTTAATCCCAAGAAAAATAAAAGCACTACGGTAATCACCGAAAGCCCCGTAAAGGGCTCGCTGCCGCCAAAACCCCAAAAACTAAGATTCTTGGCGCCGGAAAAAATGGCGCTTAAAGCCACGCCGGCGGTAAACAAAACCAAAAGCGGCGTAAACTTGGCTTTTATAAACGGTAATATTTCTCCCTTTAGCAAAGTTTTTAAGATAATGGCCATGACACTTATAAGAATAAGAACGGTCGCCAAAAACTGTTTGCTCAAATAGAGTGAATCAATAATTCTTGGCAAAAAGAAAAACGGTATTAAAAAAACCAAAATATAGATGCTCCAGCGGGAGATAACATCCAAAATTTTGGTAACCGTGTCTCTTTTTGTTTTTACATCTTGCAATTGCTCCAGGTAGGAATCGGCCGACGCCGCCTCCTCCTTGGGAGCTGTCTTTTTAGTGGCTCTGGGCATAAGATTATTTACAAATTAATATTAATTATCTTAAATGCATTATAGCATAATTATAACTCCTGCAAAAACTTAATGCAAACAAAAACAGCCCGTAAGGGCTGCTTTTGTTTCTTGTTGCGGGGGCGGGATTTTCCCCCTGCGGGGGATCACCCGAAGGGTGAGAACCCTTTATTTTATTCTTATGCAAAAAGGCCCTATTTAGGCCTTTTTATTTTCTTGTTGCGGGGGCGGGATTTGAACCCGCGATCTCGAGGTTATGGGCCTCGCGAGATGCCAAACTTCTCTACCCCGCGGTAATTGGGATTATTTAAAATATTATAATACTTAACTAAAAATGTCAAGGATTTTTCGGCTAATATTAACTC
>CAYZWC010000107.1:0-3306 GCA_964482065.1 uncultured Gammaproteobacteria bacterium
TTTGGGTAAAAATCCCGTCATCTGGGCGACCACTTCTCCATCTTTAAAAAGAAGCATAGTCGGTATATTCATTATTTGAAATTTATTGGCCAAAGCTTCATTCTGCTCAATATTAACTTTACCTACGGTAAGTCCTTTATCTTTGTATTCTTCAGCCAGCTCCTCAAGAACCGGAGCGAGCATTTTGCAAGGACCGCACCATTCGGCCCAAAAATCAACTAAGACAACGCCTTGGGATGTTTCTTTGTCAAAATTTTCTTGAGTTAAATTAACTTCTGACATAATGTATTTTGTTTAATAATTAATAAGATGCCAATATGCATGCCAATCAACTAATCTACTAATATACGAATATTTACATCATTCATATATTAGTATCTTACTGTATTTTTTGTTGTTGGCGCTCTTCAATAAAAGATTCCAAAATATCTCCTTCTTCTATGGTTGTATTGCCTTTAAAATTAATGCCACATTCTTCTCCCATAACCGCCTCTTTAACATCCACCTTACCCGACTGCAATTCATTTATGGAGCCTTCTCCTATTTGCGTATCGTTTCTAAAAATTTTAAGCTTGCTTTCCAAGAAAATTTTTCCTTCTTCAACTTTCCCTCCAACAATTTGTCCGTCTTTTGTTGTTTTAAAAATCGCCAGCACTTTGAGACATCCCATGGTTTTTTCTATAATCTCTTCGCCCAGCAAAGTTTCCAGTTTTTCGGTAACATCTTCAAGTAATTTATAAATAATGGAAAAATATTTAATATCAACTTTTTTATCCTGAGCTAAATCTTCCGCTCCGTGGCTGGCTTTGACATGAAATCCCAAAATATCAGCCCCCGAAGCCTCAGCTTGCAGGACATCGGCTTCGGTTATGGCTCCGAGTCCGCTTGAGACAATATCAATAGAAATTTCAGGATGGTTTATTTTTTCCAGAGAAGTCAATATCGCTTCCAGAGAACCCAGCACATCGGCTTTGATAATCAAATTATAAGTTTTTATTTCTTTTTTCTTTTTTCTGGTAACCACCTGAATTTTATCGGGCGATTTACGGCGTACCATTTTTCTGTCCAAACCGGAAGAATTATCTGTTCCATAGACCAAGTCTCCGACAAAAGGCGCGTTTTTAAATCCCAAAATCTGTACGGGTGTGGAAGGACCCGCTTTTTCGATGGTATTACCTTGCCAATCTTTCATAGCTTTTATTTTTCCATACAGAGCATTATTAATGGATAAAAAATGCCCAACCTCAAGAGTACCGTTTTGCACTAAAATCGTAGCTACCGGACCGGCTCCTTTGTCTACATGAGATTCAATAATGGTACCCGCCACTTCGCCTTGAGGATTGGCTTTTATATTTTCTTTTTCCATATCAGCCACCAAAAGCACCATATCCAAAAGATCATCGATGTTTTGGTTTTGTTTGGCGGAAACCGGCTGACAAATTGTCTTGCCGCCCCAATCCTCGGGAGTAAGACCGAGCTCGGCCAGCTCTCCTTTTACTTTATCAATATTGGCCTCGTCCTTATCAATTTTATTTATAGCCACAAGCATTGGCAAACCGGCGGCTTTTATAATGTCCACCGCTTCTTTGGTTTGCGGCTTCACGCCGTCGTCGGCAGCCACCACGAGAATGGCCACATCGGCCACCTTGGCCCCGCGCGAACGCATGGCGGTAAAGGCCTCATGCCCGGGAGTATCTATAAAAGTTACTTTTTTATTTTTCTTCTCGGCTTGGTAAGCTCCAATATGCTGGGTAATGCCTCCGGCTTCGCCCTCCACTACATTGGTTTGGCGAATGGCGTCTAGAAGCTTTGTTTTACCATGGTCAACATGGCCCATGACCACCACTACCGGCGCGCGATATTCCAAATTTTTATCTTTGGATAATGTTTCTTTCAGGCGGTCCGAAATATTTTCCTCGCTTTTTCCGCCCTCATCCTCGGGAATTGTTTTAAATCCCATGTCTTCGGCCACAATAGTGGCGGTTTCAAAATCCACTTTTTCATTCTGCGCCGAGAGAATGCCATTTTTCATAAGTTCGGCAAGCACCTTGGTCACCGGCAACTCCATGCGCGAAGCTAATTCCTTGACGGCAATAGCGGGAGGAATTTTTATTTCCTTAATCTCTTCCAGTGCTTCTTTTGTTTCACTCTCTTTGGAAGAAGATTCGGCTTCCAGCTTGGCGCGAAGCTCTCTCATTTTTTGCGGCCATTCCTTTATAATACGTTCGGCCAAGGCATCATTAATCTTAATAGCATTCTGTCCAATATCAAAACCGACTTGCGGCAGCACTTGCAGCAAATCTTTAGTCGGCATTTTCAGTTTTCTTGCTAGTTCGGTTACATTCATAGGGATGATACTAATTTACGAATTATGCCAATCTACAAATATGCGAATGATATAAATATTCGTAGATTTGTAGATTAGTGTATTAGTTGATTGGTATCAATTAGTAGATTAGTATCTTGTTATGTATATACTATATTATAATAATCCGGCTTTTTCGTCAATTTTTCAGAGAAAACAGAAAATAGTAAACAGTTGTCAGAAAAAGACACCGTATGCCTCCGGGAGACATCCGGTGTCTTGATGCTCGCTATTTCGTCAATTTTTATGAAAAACATAAAAGACGGAGATTATCCGTCTTTTATTGCTCTTTTATATCACCAGGGCGAGACAACCAAGATTGTCATTAGCATCGTCATCCCAATTCCAGTTATCGCAGTAGAGGGCGCCGTCCGAGTTCCACCTCAAGTTGAGGCGATTGCCGGAGGCCGAGACGAAAATTTGCCGTCTGCCGCCCGGATCACCGCCCGTTGAATACTCTTCGGGTTGAATTTTATTCGGAGACGTTATCTCCCTGACAGATGGCAAGGGGTGTAAAAGAAACAAATCGCCGGGTTTAGCGCGCTAACATAAGCCGTAGCCGATGTTATTCTGGCATTGCCCGGCATTGTACTGCCGGCTCGCATCCGTAAACGCGAGCATCTGGCGACGCAGTAATAATACTATACCATAAAATTTCAAAAACAAAACCCCCGAACAAACGCGCTGTAGCGCGAATGCCCGAGGGTCAAACTAAAGGACCAAGGGTCCTAGTGTCAGAGGGTCATCACCCCCAGGGCGAGACAACCAAGACAGCCACCCGCACCGCCATCCCAACCCCAGCCACCGCAGCCGAGGGCGCCGCCCGAGCGCCACCCCAAGTAGAGGCGATTGCCGGAGGATAGAACCGTGTCTGTTCTGGCCCACAAACCGCCTTTGGGGAGAGTGTACAATATTTTGTGTAAATGGGATATAATAAAGCA
>CAYZWC010000108.1:0-3263 GCA_964482065.1 uncultured Gammaproteobacteria bacterium
AACCTTACAAATTAGAATTAATTAAGTGTGAATTATGTTCATGGACTTGAACAGAGGGACAAATATTATTATACCATTTATCGCTATTCCGAGCAATTTTCATCAAAAACCGCCTAAAATAGGCGGTTTTTTTATTTTTAACGGTTTATCTCAATTATTTAATAATCTTATCAATTAATCCGTAAGTTTTGGCCTCATCTGAAGACATAAAGTAGTCACGGTCTGTGTCTTTTTCAACTTTCTTAACCGGCTGCCCGGTATGCCCCGAAAGAATTTCATTCAAACGGTCTTTAATCTTTAAAATTCTCTCGGCGCGGATTTTAATATCCGTGGCCTGGCCCTCGGCTCCGCCCATGATTTGGTGAATCATAATTTCCGAATTCGGCAACGCAAAACGCTTGCCCTTGGCGCCGGCGGCAAGAAGCACTGCTCCCATGCTTGCGGCCATACCAATACAAATCGTGGATACATCCGGCTTGATATACTGCATGGTGTCATAAATCGCCATGCCGGCGGTTACCGAACCGCCTGGGGTATTTATATAAAGCTTAATATCTTTTTCACGGTCTTCACTTTCCAAAAAAAGCATTTGAGCGATGACAATATTGGCAACATTATCATCAACCGGATCACCGAGAAAAATTATTCTTTCCTTGAGCAAACGGGAATAAATATCATAAGCGCGCTCGCCCTGATGAGTTTTTTCCACTACTGTAGGAATAAGAAAAGTATTTTGATTTGGCTTTTGTATGTCAGACATAGTTATTTTGGTAATTAGTAAATAGTAATTTATATTATATTGTAAATACTAGAAAAAGTCAACTAACCTCACATAACACACAAAATGGAACACATAACAAATTGTTATGTGTTATGTGCTACGTGCCTGCCCGCAATGCTTCGCGTAGCGAGGCGGGCGGGTTATATGATTACCCATCTTCCTGCTTGATCTTTGCTGATTTTCCCGGGGATGGAAAATCCGGCGGCTTTCTTGTGTCCCCCGCCGCCGAAAAATTTGGCGAGTTCTGACAAATCCAAATCTTCCTTGGAAGTACGCATGCTGCCGCGGACAAAACCTTCGCCTTCTTCTTTTAGAATTAAAACAGCTTCCACGCCATCTAGATTATTCAAAAAATTAGCCATGCCCGAAAGCGCGTCTTCATCCAGATTTTCCGCTTCCCAATCATCTTTGGTTACCACTGTAACCGCCATGCCATACTCATTCATCTGCAAACGGGAAAGAATTTCTCCCCAAAGTTTTAAAACAGGCACTGGCTGTCCGGAAAGGGCATTTTTCAAAATAGCATAATAGCTAGCTCCCGAAGAAAGAAGTTCGGAAGCTATTCCCAATACATCATAAGTAGTGGCCGGATTTGAAAAATTGCTGGTATCGGTAAGGATTCCCGTGAGGAGACAAGTGGCAATATTTTTTTCAATCAAAATATTTTCCTTTTGAAATAATTTATAAATTATTTCCGTGGTGGAAGAGGCTCGATCGTCGACAATGTTGATATAACCAAAATGCTCATTGGTCGGGTGATGATCGATATTCAAAATAGGCGCGCCGGAAATTTTATCCAAATGTTCCTCCAATCCCGCGTAGCGCAAATCCCCCGAATCCAAAACAACCACCAAATCAAACCTTTCAAGAAAAACATTTTGGTCTGATTTTAAATAAAATGATTTTGGCAAAAAAGAAAATTCTTTGGGCGGAGGAGTCGGACAAAAAGAACGAAATTCCTTGCCTTCTCTTTCCAAAAAATGAAGCAATGCCAAATTAGCTCCGACTGTATCGCCATCGGGCTTGGCATGAGAAATAACGAGCACTTTGCCCGCTTTTCTTATGGAATTAAAAAATTGTCTTGATTTGTTATCGTAATTCATAAATAAGCTTATCAAGACAATTTACAACTCTTTTTTAATTTCGTCAAGAAGGGCCTCCATTCCGGCCGCTTCGGCTTCGGTGGTATCAACCCTAAATTCAATTTGGGGAGAAAATTTCATGGAAAGCTTTTTATTGAGATTTTGCTGGATTTCTCGCTTTTTCTTGTTTAAAACCTCAAGCGCGCTGCCCCGGCTTTTCTCCGGCAAAATACTCACCCACGCTTTGGCATGCTTCATATCCGGATCAACCTCCACTTTTACAATAGTCGCCAAAACCCCTTCGGGTAATTCCACATCCCGATTGATAATTTCTCCCAAATATTGGATTAAGAGAGAGTTAACTTTTTCTTGTCGCTCTGTAGCCATACGTTGATTTATTTATTAAATGAATAATAACATAAGCGAGTGTATTAAACAATATAATTCACATAACATGGAACAGATAACATTATAAAAATAAAAAAATTTTAAAAAATATTTACATTATTCGTATCATCCGCATATAATTCGCGTATTCTTTTTATTTTAAAAAAGCTCCGCGTCGCGCAGAGCTTGTTGCAGGCCTAGATCTTGACTGTGGTCCGGAAAGCAACTTCATATATTTCGGAAACCGAATCAAAGTACAAAATGATGGTTTCCAAATTCTTCAAAGCCGGAGGAGAGCCGGAGATATGATCGCAAAACTTATCTACCAGCAACCAGCGAATTCCGTCCCAATTCTTCAGCTTCCAGTTATCTGATGGCTTGTATTCATAACCATGTTCTGCCGGACCGCGAATCCAAACAATATTTTCTTTGTTTTCTCCACCAACCCGCAACTGTAAAACGACATTGGGTCCGTTATTAGCATCCGGCATTGAAGCATGACAATGCTCCTCACCTTTGCTATTTATGTAGACATAAACGATGTTGCCGATACGAATATTCTTACCCTTGATGTAATACAAATAAATCGCAAGAATCCACATGGCTGCGGCAAGAACCGGGGAACCCAAATAAATCACACTATAGATAAAAAAATTTTGAATTTCAATATGAAAAACGAAGTGAATTAATAATAAATTTATCATAATTAAATTTGCCATGGTGGTTATCAGAAAATACACGAAACTCAATTTTTTAGGATCAGTAAAAGGGGCTATTTTTTCCCGGTCTACGTAATATTCACAACAAGGTTCCATCTCTATTTCCTTTCCAAATTTGCAAGCCAATTAAAATATCCGGGAGCACCGCGCCCGAAACATTCTAACCGAGGCCTTTTGTAAAGAACTTTAATTAGTTGAATGTATCAAATATGGTCAAGCGAGTCAATTTCTTACGACTTACTGTCGTAGCCATATGATAATGTCATAGTACAGCCATTTAGAAATGTCATACTT
>CAYZWC010000109.1:0-3243 GCA_964482065.1 uncultured Gammaproteobacteria bacterium
AATATGTTAACACCTAATGAATTCGCTATGTCGCATTTGACATGAAAGAGAACGCAACCTTGACAAACAATGGAATTTGTGTTATACTTAATTTAAATACCAATAAGGTATTTGGATCTTAAAAAATAACTTAAAAAGAAACGTATGGAAAAAGATCAAGAGTTTGTTGAGCAAATAGTAAAGACTATCGTTGCTCATCCTGAAGATGTAAAGACTGAAAGAACAGTCGACGAGAGGGGTGTTTTAATCAGCCTCCACATTAACCCTGAAGACATGGGTTATGTAATCGGCCGCCAAGGCCAAACCGCTCGTGCGATTCGCACTTTGGTAAAAACCGTAGGTGCCAAAAACAACGCCCGAGTTAACCTCAAAATCGTTGAACCAGAAGGTTCTACCAGAGGAAGAGGTAGACGTTCTGAAGAAGTTGATACTTCTGCAGTAGACAATTTAGAAATATAAATTTCTTTATACAAAACAAAAACCGTGGTATGATAAAAATACCGCGGTTTTTGTTTGCGAAGTTTGCGGCGATAGCCACAAAAGTTTAAGCCGTTAAAATCGTTAAAGACGCCCGCCCGCAACGCCTGAGCAACTAGCGATGGCGGGCAGGTTTAAATCGATGAAATATAATTATGAAAATTTAGAGATATATAAGTTGGCAATGGAATTCATAAAAGAAATTTATATAATAACCAAATTATTTACCAAAACAGAACTTTACGGCTTAATTTCTCAAATTAAAAGAGCGGCAATATCTGTCGCCTTAAATATAGTTGAGGGCTGTAATAGATATAGTTATAAAAATTTTGCCAGATTTATAAGAATGTCTATAGGTCCACTTATGGAAACAAGGTGTTGCTTAGAAATAGCCAAACAACTAAACTTTATAAATAATGAACAATTTGATTCTCTGGACAAAAACACGGAAAAATTATATTTTAAATTAGTTGCTTTACATAAATGGCTCAAAGCTCAAAATTAAATCGTTTTAAACGATTTTAACGCTTTAACGTTTTTAACATTATATGAAATTCGACATCATTACAATCTTTCCGGAAATCTTTGACTCTTATATAAATGAGTCTATTCTTAAAATTGCCCAAAAGAAAAAAAAGATAAAAATAGATATTCATAATCTGCGCGATTTTACCAAAGACAAACATAAAAGCGTGGACGACAGACCTTACGGTGGCGGTCCGGGAATGCTTATGATGGTGGAGCCAATTTTTAAGGCCTTAAAAAAAATAAAAGCTAAGAAGGGAAAGAAAAAAGAAAAAATAATTCTTCTTTCTCCTAGCGGAAAAACTTTTAACCAAAAAATGGCTACAAAATTTTCTACATTAAAACGTATTACTTTTATTTGTGGAAGATATGAGGGTGTAGATGCGCGCGTGGAAAAATTAATTGATGAAAAAATATCAATCGGCGATTATGTTCTATCCGGCGGGGAGCTGCCCGCGCTTGTTATCACCGAAGCTGTAACCAGATTAATACCCGGTGTGCTTGGCAAATATGAATCTACAAAAGAAGAAAGTTTTTCTGAAGAAAAAACCTTGGAATACCCGCATTATACCCGCCCGGAAAATTTCAAACCAGACAAAAAAACAAATTGGCGTGTACCCAAAATACTGTTGTCCGGCGACCATAAAAAAATAACCGACTGGCGAAAAAAACATAGCAAAAAGAAAAAGTAATCGGTGACGATTACTTTTTAAATAGTGAGTGAATCACTCCCTAAAAGTATCAAATCTATTTGAGCGAGTCATCTTTGCGCGCGCATTTTGCACCCTATTTTGAATGCATCGCGAAGAAATTTTTTTTCAGGGGCAATTCTTAAAGGTTAATCTGAAGAAAATACAAGCAATGATCGCCACGCATGTATGGCTGATTTTCAGTCATCATCACCCAAACTTCACTATAGGATTCTTTTATAAACGTTGCATAAATCATCTTTTTCTCCTGGTTGTGATAAAAAACTTTGTCAAAAGATATTATAATATAAAGAAAATCCACTTTATTGCCAATAATAAAATTTACAAATAAAAAATTAATATTAACAAATAGTAAAATATAATTACCATATTTTTAGCTAAAATTAGCCAATTTTATTGTGGATAACTTGTTATCCAATAATACAAGAAAAAAGCTTGACAGTTTTTTTCTTTTTTAGTAATATTATTACACGGTCTTTTAAAAAGCCAAATTGGCTTAAATTAGCAATTTTTGCGGTTACAACGTCTATAATAAATCCAATTTTATTGTGGTATGCTGTCCACTCATAAAAACAGCAAAGAGCTTTGTTTCTAAAAGAAACAACAAATTCTTATTTGAGAGTTTGATCCTGGCTCAGGATGAACGCTGGCGGCGTGTCTAAGGCATGCAAGTCGAATGCGCCATTGGTGCATGGCAAACGGGTGAGTAACACATTGGTAACCTACCTCAAAGACGGGAATAACCCCGCGAAAGCGGGGATAATACCCGATGTATTCCAATAACATAAGTTATTGGAATAAAGCTCCGGCGCTTTGAGAGGGGTCTATGGCCTATCAGCTTGTTGGTAAGGTAAAAGCTTACCAAGGCTACGACGGGTAGCGGGTGTGAGAGCACGACCCGCCTCACGGGGACTGAGACACTGCCCTGACTCCTACGGGAGGCTGCAGTCAAGAATCTTCCTCAATGCGCGAAAGCGTGAAGGAGCGACGCCGCGTGGTCGATGAAGCCCTTCGGGGTGTAAAGACCTTTTCTCTGGGAAGAACCAATGACGGTACCAGAGGAATAAGGGGCTGCTAAACTCGTGCCAGCAGCAGCGGTAATACGAGTGCCCCGAGCGTTATCCGGATTTATTGGGCGTAAAGGGTCCGTAGGCGGCTTTATAAGTCAGTGGTCAAATTCCAGGGCTCAACTCTGGAACTGCTTCTGATACTATAAAGCTAGAGGCCGGGAAAGGCGAGCGGAATTGCTGGTGTAGCGGTTAAATGCGTTAATATCAGCAAGAACACCAAATGCGAAAGCAGCTCGCTGGAACGCGCCTGACGCTCAGGGACGAAAGCGTGGGTAGCGAATGGGATTAGATACCCCAGTAGTCCACGCCGTAAACGATGGATACTAGGCATTGGAAGTATCGACCCTTCCAGTGCCGACGAAACTAGCTAACGCATTAAGTATCCCGCCTGGGGAGTACGGCCGCAAGGCTAAAACTCAAAGGAATTGACGGGAACCCGCACAAGCGGTGGAGCATGTGAT
>CAYZWC010000110.1:0-3236 GCA_964482065.1 uncultured Gammaproteobacteria bacterium
ATTTTAAAGGGTAAAAAATAACTTTATTAGCCCCACCAAAATGTCTAGTTAACCTTTTAAATCAAGTTTGCTCCAAATAGTCTGCGTATCCATTTAGTCTCTCTTTGGGAATATTGTTTCGCCGCTTTTTGTAACCAAAAAGCGGCAGAAAAAGTTTTGGGGCGGCAAAACTCGCGTTGAATTATACTATGTAGCTTTCTATATACGGGGGCTCAAACAGTTGCCGCCCCAAACCCCAGGCAGCCATAACATAAGTTTAAGTATTAATTTTTTTATTTGATAATGGAATAAAAGCGGTGTAAAATTAAAGTAGCAATATCTTAGTTTATAAAATTTAAGTTTTAATAATTTTAATCGCTTTGCCGTTAATCAAAGCATCCGATATTTTTTTATAAGCGGAAGAAAGAATGCGCTGGAAAGTGCTTTGGGAAGTGTTCATTTTTTTAGCACAGTCATTTTGGTCTAAGTCGGAAATATTTTTCAAACGCAAGGCCTCCGCTTCTTCCATCGTTAATTCCACCACTTCCAAAGAACGCAAAGGAATGCCCTGTGGTTTGAAAAATTTAACATGAGGATTTAGGCGTATCCTTCTATGCAATCTTGGTCTGGTCATATTGAATTATTTAATATTTAATGATATAGTTCTTTTGAAAGAAGGCCTTCCGGCCCCTCGAAAGAGGGACCGGTTCCCGTGCCTTCTTTTACTTTTTTGGGCTCTTAAGAGCGGCTTTTTCTTCGCGGATTGTTTTTAGTTCTTCTTCTAGCATTTTTTCTTCGTCTTCCAGGGCGGCCAGCTCGTTTTTGGGAGAAATAAATCTTCCATATCCAAAGCCCGCGTTGCGCCTTCCGGCGCCGCAAGGTCCCATTCCGCGACCCGGTCCCATACCTCTGCCCCAAGGGCCTGTTCCGTCTAATCTTGGCATATTTTTCACCCCCTTTCATTGGTTAATAGTTATCTATTATAAGTATATACCCATTATAATTTTTTGTCAAGTTTTTTATGACCGCTACTAAAATCAAAAAAGAATTAGCAAAATTTGCCGATAAGGATCAGCCGAAAAATCTCGCCCGTTTTTTTAAAACCGGCAAAGGAGAATATGGCGAGGGCGATAAATTTTTGGGTATTAGAGTGCCGGAGCAGAGGAAAGTCGCCAAGAAATATTTTAAAGACATTAGCTTGGCGGAGACAGAAAAATTACTGCATAGTCCCATTCATGAACATCGCCAGACAGCATTACATATTTTAGTTTATAAATTTCAGAAAGCTTTTGAATCAGAGAAGAAAAAAATTTATAACTTATATCTCAAGAATTTAAAATATATCAACAATTGGGACCTGGTGGATACAAGCACTCCTTATATTATCGGCGGTTATCTTTTGAATAAAAAATCAGAGAGGAAAGTTTTATACAAGCTGGCGAAATCTAAAAATCTTTGGCAAAAGCGCGTGGCCATGATGGGAACTTTTGCTTTTATCCGCCAAGGAGATTTTAAAGACGCTTTCTCTATTGCCGAGATTTTACTTCACGATTCTCACGACCTGATACACAAAGCGGTTGGTTGGATGCTTCGCGAAGTCGGCAACGTGAATAGAGGCGCGGAAGAAAAATTTTTATTAAAATATTACAGGGAAATACCGCGTACAATGCTGCGTTATGCAATAGAAAAATTTCCCGAAAAGAAAAGGCAATTTTATCTTAAAAAGTAATATGGACAAGAGGAGGATTAAAAAATTAAATAAATTTGATTACGAAAAAGGACCGGTTGTTTATTGGATGAGCCGGGACCAGAGAGCGGACGACAACTGGGCGTTGCTTTTTGCCGCCGAAATGGCACAAGAAAAAAATCAGCCGCTTATTGTTGTTTTTTGTTTGCTGCCGAAATTTCTCGGAGCAACTATGAGGCAGTACGGCTTTATGCTCAAGGGTTTGGAAGAAGTGGAGAATAGTTTGGCTAAGAAAAATATTCCTTTTAAAGTTCTCTCTGGCGTACCGGGCAGGGAAATTCCTAAATTTATAAAACAATATAAAGTCGGTGCTTTAATTACCGACTTTGATCCTTTGCGAATTAAAAGGAAATGGAAAAATGAAGTCAAACAAAAAATTAAAATTCCTTTTTATGAAGTGGATGCGCGCAATATCGTGCCGGTCTGGGTTGCTTCGCCCAAGCAGGAGTTTGCCGCCTATACTTTGCGGCCGAAGATCAAGAAATTATTGCCGGAATTTTTAAAAGAGTTTCCCGCGCTTAAAAAATTTTCCAAAAACAAATTTAAATTTAAAAACAATTGGAACCAACTTAGAAAAAGTTTGCGAGTTAATAGAAGTGTTGCTGAGGTAAGCTGGCTGCTACCGGGGGAGAGCGAGGCTAAAAAAGTTTTAAGCAAATTTCTACGTACCAAGCTTAGGAATTATCCAAAGTTCAGGAATGACCCGACTGAAAGTTATTTATCAAATTTGTCTCCGTATTTGCACTTCGGACAAATTTCAGCCGAGCGTGTTGCGCTGCAAGTAAAAAAGTCAAAAGCTCCGCGCGGGGCCAAGGAAGATTTTTTGGAAGAGCTTATAGTTCGTCGAGAACTTTCAGACAACTTTTGTTTTTACAATAAAAATTATGATAAGTTTTCCGGCTTTCCCGACTGGGCCAAAAAAACTCTAGACAAACATAAAAAAGACAAACGAGAATATATTTATTCCTTGAAAGATCTGGAAAAAGCCAAAACGCACGATGATTTATGGAACGCAGCCCAGATGGAGATGGTTCGACGCGGGAAAATGCATTCCTATATGAGAATGTATTGGGCCAAGAAAATATTGGAGTGGACTCGCGTTCCCAAAACAGCTTTGCGCTATGCCATTTACCTTAATGATAAATATGAACTGGACGGCCGCGATCCCAATGGTTATGTGGGCGCGGCTTGGTCTATTGGGGGAGTACATGATCGCGCTTGGGGAGAACGCCCGATATTTGGCAAAATAAGATATATGAGTTATAATGGCGCTAAGTCAAAATTTAATATAAATGAATATATAAATAATAATTTAAAAATATATGCCAAACAAAAAAAACAAGAAAAGAAAAAAGACAACCGGAATTAAGGTTCCCAAGCTTAAAAAATATTCCAAAGGCAAAGGCAGCTGGAAGAGCAAAAATAAATAAATTTTAAAATCTCCTTTTGCGGGAGATTGTCAAGACCATTTAGAAATGTCATACTTTGAGCCAAATAGAAATGTCATACT
>CAYZWC010000111.1:0-3138 GCA_964482065.1 uncultured Gammaproteobacteria bacterium
GTATGACATTTCTAAATGGCTGTACTATGACATTATCATATGGCTACGACATATTTGGCAAAAAACTTGACAAAGAGCTTTTTTCTTGTTAATATAAACTGAGCACATTTTAAATAAAATAAAAAAAGGGGGAGAGATGGATCCGAAGTACAAAGAAAGCGAACGAATCATGGGATTTTTTATACAAAGGCCCATTTTTCAAAAACCAAAGGGCGACAAAAAATTTGTTTCCGGAGTCGTGCGCTATATAATACCGTCGAAAGATAATTATATTTATTTGATTAGCCTGAATAATATATTGCAAACCAGTAATGGAAAAAAATATAAGATTGTGTCGTTGGAGGAAAGATTAGCCGCTCCTTATGATATTGAAATTTTTGAACATATAGAATATTTTTTAGCCGAGAATAATTGGGAAGAAGTGAAAATATTGATGGATTTTGTGCGTTGGCTTCCAAAGAATTGCCTCCTTAATAACCCTTAAACGGCCGCGGTGAGACTGTATCGCGGCTTTTTAAATTGTTTTTAATGTTTTATAATAAAAATATGAGATGTTTCATTGCTATAAATTTACCCAACGAAATCAAAAATGAGCTTGATATTGTTTTGAATGAATTGGAATTATTAAATAAAGATTTGCCCGTCAAATGGACCAAAAGAAAAAATTGGCACATTACTATCCATTTTTTGGGCGAACTTTCTTCCGAAGAAGTTGACAAAACCCGTGACGTTTTGGAAAATTTGAGTCGTAAATATTTAAAATCAAGAATGAGTCTTGATGGGTTCGGAGTTTTACCCGGTCCTCATGATCCGAAAATAATCTATGCCGGCGTTCGCGAGGTCGGAGGCAAGATATTGCACGGTTTTGCCGATACTTCCGCCCGGGAGCTTGAAGCGGCCGGAATTGATTTTAATTTTAAAAAGTGGATGCCTCATATAACTTTGGGAAGGATTAAAAAGAGAGGATCGAAAATTGATTTTAAAAATATAAAAATTTCGCCTCTTGAATTTGAAGTTTCAAAAATATATCTCATGAAAAGCGAATTGGATTCATCCGGTCCGGAATATTCCGTGGTCAGAGAATTTGACTTGGCTTGATGAAATTCAAAACCAAAAAAGCGGTTCTTAAAAAAAGTCCGCTTTTGTTTTTTATAAAAAATCTTGATACACTTCTTCGGCTTTGGCGTGAATTTCATCTTCCAGGCCTTCCAATTTTCCGGGAGCGATTTTTATTTCCGCGATTTCCCAAATATTTTTTCCGGCCGCGTTGCCTTTTCCTACCAGGTGTTCGGAATCGATTTTTCTATTTTTGCAAGTTTCTTCTATGGCTATATTATACGCCATGGCCAATTTGTTATTTGCCGCTTCAAAAAAAATTTTTTGTACTCCATCACTTTTTTCCATTTTAAGCGTAAGCGGCTTGAATTTTTCGGTATCGTTTTCCGCCAAGCTCGGAGCTTCCAGATTTGCCATATAGATTTATTTGGTTTATAAAGCTATAATAAAATAAACGTTGTATTATTATACCCTAAAAACTTATTTTCAAGAAATGTATATTCTAGGAGTGAGAATTGACAATTTATCAAAAACAGAAGCCCTAATGAAAATAGAGCGGTTTTTGTATTCGGACAAGCAAAATTTTCTTACCACGCCCAATCCGGAATTTTTAGTGGCGGCGAAAAAAGACGAGGAATTTAAAAACATCTTGAATAAAGCGGATTTATCTCTGGCTGACGGATTTGGTTTAATGCTTGCCGCTAAACATCAGGGTGAGCCGCTTAAAGAACGGATTACCGGATCTGATTTGATTTGGGATATAGCAAAACTCGCCAATGAAAAAAATAAGTCAATTTTTCTTCTCGGTGGAAAAGATAATGTTGCCGAGCTCACCGCGGAGAAATTAAAACAAAAATTTCCGGGATTAAAAATCAAAGCTTTCGGAGGAGGGGAGTTGTCGCCGAAAAAAGAAAATGATGAAGAGATCGCGGAAGTTAATAAATTTTCGCCGGATATTTTGCTTGTGGCAATGAACTTTGTAAATCAGGAAAAATGGATTTATCAGAATTTATCCAGAATGCCGAGCGTTAAGCTTGCGGCCGGACTTGGCGGAACTTTTGATTTTATTTCAGGAAAATCCAAGCGCGCGCCAAAGTTGATGCGGCAAATCGGTTTGGAATGGCTCTGGCGTTTGATTTTGGAGCCGTGGCGATGGAAGAGAATTTGCAACGCGGTTTTTAAATTTGGCTGGTTTGTTTTTACCGCACGCCGATAGTTGATTTTATTTTAATTTTTTGTTACTTTTGATAATACACACATACAAACAAAAAAGGAGAAAACCTAAAATGATCAAAAGCGTTGAAGAGGGTCTGGAGCGTTACAAAGAGGCTTGGCGGGAATTTTTCAGGCAGGCCTTTTCCATAAATGAAATAGATCCGAGGGTTCGACAAACCCTGAATAAAGCGTGGTATTCCATATTTCCGCGCGCGATTCGTTCTAAAAATTGCGATGCCGTAGCCGTGCTTTGTACCGCGGGTTTTATCTTCGGGCTCACTCCCGCGGAGCAAGTTGAGATTATTAAGGAGGCTTTTGACGACGTCAAGGCTGAGAGGAGGAAAAAATAATCAAATTGAATTTTACAGAGACTTTTTAACCAACCATTCCCAAGTGTAATTTTCAGCTTGGGATTTTTGTTTATAAATAAAAAAGAGGCGCCTGCTGTCGTAAGCGCCTCAACGATAGGGGGGGGTTGCCTCCACACTATCTATACGCCGTCGCGGTCGCCACCTCTAGAAACCGCATTATCATTATGCATTAAAAAATACGGCTGTCAAATCAGAGAACGGCGCCGGTGATTTCTGCCAAGTCCTTAAGAATCTCTTTTGGGGTATCGGGCGGCATGTGGTGAAGGCACACAATGATTTCTTTACCAAGGCCGTTTTTCACGCAAAAAATATTAAGTTCCGGCCATAATTCCTTTGGAATGTCTCCCAATTTTACTCTTATCTTCATTAGCTTCTCCTTCTTGAAAATGTTCACATATTTAGAATAACATTTTATTTTCTTTTTAACAATAAGTTACAAGTTATTGTCGTAGCCATATGATAATGTCATAGTACAGCCATTTAGAAATGTCATACT
>CAYZWC010000112.1:0-3115 GCA_964482065.1 uncultured Gammaproteobacteria bacterium
TAGATAACCTAATTATATCATTGCTATGTCGCATTTTTAATTAGAATACTACGGGTTGACTTATGATTCTTTTTTATTTTCCTCTGAAGACGGAGCTTCTTCTTTTTTATCTTCGGTTTTGTCTCCAGCGTTTTTATTTGTTTCTTCGGCGGGAGAAGACTCGTTTTCAGCCGGCTTTTCTTCAGCACTAGTCGGAGTTTCTTTGGCTTCAGACGGAGTGCTTTCCGCCTTACCCTTGTCCGCTGTATCGGCGGATTCCTTCTTTTTTGGAGAAGTAGCCTTTACTTTTTCACCTTTAATAATTCCGGCATCAACTAAAAGATTATGGACGGTTGGAGAAGGCTGTGCTCCTTTTTCCAGCCAATATTTAACACGATCTTCTTTTAATTGTATGCTGTTTGGTTCGGTTCGCGGGTTATAAGATCCGAGGATTTCCAAATGTTTTCCCCATGGATCGCGTGATTTTTCGGTGACAATCAACCGATAACTCGGCTGTTTTTTCTTGCCAACTCTGCTTAATCTAATTGATAGCATAATTTCGCTAAATTCAGTTAATTTTAGTAATTAAATATAGTGGTTTTATTGTATATTATTTGCAAAAATTTGTCAATAATGGGCGTATAAATATAAAAATCGGAGTTAATCCCCGATTTTTTAAATTATATTTTACTTTGATGACCATTTGGCCGCTTCTTCGAGTTTTATACTCAAAAGCTGAGAAACTCCGTCATCGCCCATAGTTACTCCATAGAGCACGTCGGATTTTTCCATGGTATAGCGATTGTGGGTGATTACTATAAATTGGGTTTTTTTGGAGAGCTCATCTATAATTTCGGCAAATCGAATTGAATTGGACTCATCAAGAGCGGCATCCACTTCATCCAGTACTACAAAAGGTGCGGGATTATTGGAAATAATAGCACAGATAAGAGCGATAGAAGTAAGAGCGCGTTCTCCGCCAGAAAGCATACTTATATTGCGCAATTTTTTTCCCGGAGGAGAAGCTTGTACTTCAATGCCTGAAATCATTTGGGCAAGCTTTGATTTTTTTAGGCGTTTGACCCGTTCGCAAATAGATTCTTCTTCTTGTATTTCGTCGGTTTCTTCTTCGTCGAGATTTTTTTCCTTTTCTTGTTCGCCTTTTTGAATAA
This sequence comes from uncultured Gammaproteobacteria bacterium, assembly GCA_964482065.1. Taxonomy (GTDB): domain Bacteria; phylum Patescibacteriota; class Patescibacteriia; order JAQUQO01; family JAQUQO01; genus CAYZWC01. The sequence goes on from CAYZWC010000112.1 coordinate 1,152, forward strand.
CCAAGCTGGCTTTGCCGCCATTAAAAAGCACTTTAAAATATTTTTCAAATTCTTTATTAATTTGATTAAAAGAATACATGAATTGTTTTTGGATGGTTTCATCAAGTTCTTCAATTACTTTCTCCAGCGCGGTGATAGCGTTTTTTAAATCTTCAGATTGGGTGGTTAAAAAATCATAACGTTCTTTTGTTTCTTTGTATTCGGCAACAGTTTCTTCATCTATGCCGCCGATAAGCTCAAGCTGATGTTTTAGTTTTTGAATATCGCTCCAGAGATTTTCATGGATTCCCTCGTATTTTTCTTTGGATTTAGTGACAAGTTCCACATCCTTCAGCTCTTCTTTTATTTCTTCTTCCAGATCTTCTTTTTTTGTTTCCAGGCGAGCCAGTTCTATTTTTACGTCATTTACTTTATTGGTAATATCATTTAATTCCATTTGTTTAGTTTGGAATTGGCGTTGCAAATCAAAGAAAGTTCCTTTCTTTTTTTCTTCTTCGCGGTGAAATTTGGACATTTCCGCTTGCAGCTCCGCAGCTTTTTTATTTAGGAATTCTATTTTTTCGGCTATTTCGTCAACTTCGCGCAAAAGTTTTGGATCAATTTCTATTTTTTTACGCTTGGCCGGATTTTTTATATTTTCCAAAAGCTCTTTTGATTTTTCCGAGATTTCCGAGGCCTGATATTTTAAAGCCTCTAAATCAGCCAGTGATTCTGCGGATTTGATTTTTCCGAGAAGCTTGTCTTGGAGTCCGGAGACTTCTTCCAAGGCTTTTACAATATCTTCAAGCGGCATAGCCGAAGGAGCTTTTTCTTCCATTCTTTTTTGTACCTCGATCCGACTCTTTAAAAGCATTTCTTGTTCGCGTAGTTTGGCGCGTTCATTGATAAGTTTTTCATAATTGCGTTGCAGAGCATCAAAAGCGCTACTCCCAGACTCTTGCTTTTCCAGTTTACCGAGCTTTTCCTGAATTTCCCGCACAGCTTTTTCTTTCTCCGCGCGGCCGGTTTCCAATTGGTCAAATTGTGATTTATAGTTTTTGTATTTGGAATTTAATTCTTGCCATTCTGAGCCGTAGTAAGTGATTTGTTTTTCACGTAGTTCCTTTTCCACTTCTTCTCGTCGTTCCAATCTTTTGACCTGCCTGGTAAGCGACCGCATTCGCGGTTCAATTTCGGAGATTAGCGCTTCGGCTTGCGCCAAGTTTTCTTCGGAAGCTTCAAGTTTGTTTACTGATTGGTCGCGCTTAATTTGGAATTGTTTTACTCCGGCCGCTTCGTCAAAAAATTCTTTGCGTTCTTGCGGCGTGGCGATAAGCACCGAATCAATCATCCCTTGTCCGATAACGCTATAGGTGCGTTGGCCCATATTAGCCTTGGCAAGCATCATTTGAATATCCGAGAGTCTGGCCTTATTTTTATTTATTAAATATTCACTGTCGCCGTTTCTGTATAATTTTCGCCCGATAATTAATTCTTTGTAGTCAATGGGCGCGCCGCCGTCTTCATTATTTATAAAAAGTTCCACTTCAGCCATGCCCATGCGCGGCCGTTTGTCCGAGCCGGAAAAGATAACGTCTTCGCTTTTTTTGCCGCGGATTTGTTTGATGCTCTGCGTGCCCATGACCCAGCGCACGGCATCGGCGATATTTGATTTCCCCGAACCGTTCGGGCCCACGATAGCGGTTATGCCGTGGCGAAAACCGCCTTCTTTTTCCGAAGGGGTGAATTTTAGTGTTGTTTTGTCGGCAAATGATTTAAAGCCCTGAAGTTCCAGTTTTTCTAAATACATTTATATTGGTATTAGTGTTAAATTCGCGATTATTCGCATTCTACTATTCTTTAATTTTAGTACTTTTTTTCATCAAAAGCAAGACAGGGCAGTCATAAGCCGTAAGCTGTAAGTCGTAAGAAATGTCAAGACCATTTAGAAATGTCATACTTTGAGCCAAATAGAAATGTCATAC
>CAYZWC010000113.1:0-3060 GCA_964482065.1 uncultured Gammaproteobacteria bacterium
TTAGATAACCTAATTATATCATTGCTATGTCGCATTTTTAATTAGAATACTACGAATACTTGACTTTTCTAGTGAGTACTATTATACTAATTTAAATTTCGGTCTTTGTCAAAGGAGGGAAAAATGAACGAAATAGCTATAATAATTTCTTTCCGAAAATACCTGAAAAAAAGAGATGAAGGAATTATAAAATTCCTAAAAAAATATTGGCCTAAATTCATCACGGCCAATATGATAACGTCTTCAAAATTTCTACTGCTTCCGCCTATAATTTTTTTGCTTCTTGTTGAACCGCCACAATATTTTATTGAAGCGCTTCTATTAATCGTTATCTCCGGAGCAATGGATATGCTTGACGGACCCGTAGCTCGCGCCATGAATGACGAAAGCGAACTGGGGAAATTTCTTGATCCGCTGGCCGACAAGCTAACCGTGCTGATTCCATTGTGGGCTTCCGGTTTTTATCGCCTGGATTTTTGGGCCTTTATTATCGTTATAATTCTAACCATTATGGAAACTTTCTTGATATTAAAAAGGATCTCCAATATGATGGGAATGAAAATCGGCGATAATGACATACGAGCCGGTCTCGCGGGGAAAATCAAAAACTACGGAGAATTTATTGGCGTATTCTTCCTCTTATACTCATGGCATTTGGAAATGATGAACGGCGTATTTGTTGGCGAAGTGATTCTTGGTATTTGTTGCTTTTTGGCTATACTAAGCTTCGGCGGCCATTTCGTCAAAATAGAAAAATAAGCGCAACCGCGCAAAAACAAAACGGCTCCCTGCAAGCACTCAAGGAGCCGTTTTTAAAATCGTAAAAGTGAATTTTGTTTGTTTTATTTTGGTTTGTTTTTTTATTTTAAAGCCATAGCCTTGTCACCCGGCACCATAAAATCAATGCTCGAGGCGGCTACGGAAACCATATTCAAATCCTTAATGCGCTCTTTTACGCTGGCCATGGATTTCAATTCAGCCGATTTTAATTCCAACTTTTTATTGCTTTCTCTTAGCTCTTCCACCTTCATTTCCAAATCTTTTATTTCAAAACCTTTGGCGGCAGCGCTATTTATCTGTAAAAAATAAACAACTGATAAAACGCAAATTAAAAAAGCAACAATGATATTCAAATTCAAATTTTTTAAACTGCGCCATAACGGCTGTTTTTTTACGGCGTGGGTGATTTTTGACAAAGTTTGTATTTTGGTCATCTTTTTGCTCCTCCTATATTTTTTGCGCGACTCTTAATTTGGCGCTGCGTGAAGGTGGATTTTCCATTATCTCCTCTTCACTTGGAGTTATGGGTTTTTTAGTTAATATTTGTATACTCGGTTCATGTCCACATTTGCATATCGGAACTTCTTTGGGGCAAATACAAGCTGTTGATTCTATTTTAAAAAATTTTTTCACTATCCGATCTTCTAGGGAATGGAAAGATATAACTACGAGTCTTCCTCGGCTTTGGAGAACTTCCACGGCTTGCGGCAAAACTTCTTTAAGGTTTTCAAGCTCCTCATTTACTTCAATGCGAAGCGCTTGGAAAACTCTGGTTGCCGGGTGGATTTTTTGATGCAAATAACTTTTGGGGACAGCTTTTTTTATAATATCTACGAGCTCCCCGGTGCTTTTGATTTTTTTTGATTTTCTATACTCGACAATGGCGCGAGAAATACGGCCGGCATACCTTTCTTCACCATAATTTTTAAAAATCTCTTTTAGCTTATTTTCCTCATATTCATTTACGATATCGGAAGCTTTGGGTCCACCTTCTCTTCCAAAACGCATATCCAACGGAGCATCTGCTAAAAAAGAGAAGCCACGCCTTTTATCTTGGAGCTCACCTCGTGAAAAACCCAAGTCGAGTACAATCCCATTAATTGTAGAAAATCCATTATCATATATAATTTCTTTTAAATTTTTGAAATTGCTTTCGGCAAAAATAATTCTATCTCCATATTTAGCCAAACGTTTCTTTGCCTTTTTTATAGCTTCGGGATCCAAATCAATAGCCAAAACTTTTCCATCCGGACCATTTTTTTGAAGTATGGCTTCAGTGTGGCCGCCGTCGCCCAAAGTGGCGTCGATAAAATTTTCATTCTTTTGCGGTTGTAAAAATCGAATTACTTCGCCTTTCAATACGGAGTAATGATATGTCATAAAAAAATAAGCATTTGAGGGAGGAGAAAAGATTACTCCCTTCTCCCCCTGAATAAATATATAATTCTTTCGCAAGTCCGCTCTTACAAGGCTAAGGATTATAATTTTTGATGATTTTTGTTTTTATTTTTTTGAATCATCCTATTTAGCCCGAGAGCTGCCAAGAACTAATTTATTTTAAAGAATTTTAAACTCCCATTTCACCAAGAGCTTCGGCAATTTCTTCACTATCCTCTTCGGTAGTTTTTTTGTATTTTTCCCAAGCTTCGCTATCCCAAATTTCAATACGGTCATAAAGCCCGGCCACTACGGCATTCTTAGAAATACCGGCGTATTTTCTCAAATATTCTGGAAGCATTACTCGTCCCTGTTTGTCTATGGAAACGTCCATGGCCCCGGCAAGCATCAAACGCGCGAAAGCTCTTGATTTCTTTTGGCTCACGGGCAACTTTGACCACTTCTCAGCCATCTTTTGCCATTCATCCATGGGATATAAAAACAAACAATTATCCAGTCCCCTGGTAACAACAGCTCCTTTGGAAAGATCCGCCCTAAATTTAACGGGTATGGCCAGCCTTCCTTTTTCATCTATATTGTGTGAATATTCTCCAATAAACATAAAGATTACGGATATCGCTAATTAAACGCGAATAATGCTAATATTATTGAATTTAAATAAAAGTTATCCACAAATCATATTCTTTTTCCCCACTTTTATCCACCTATTACCATTATACACCATTTTCACCCCTTTTTCAACCCACAATAGTGTGGATAAACCACTAAAAACAAAAAATCCCCTCTTTTAGGGGCTTTATGATAAAATATTATAAAATTTAAAATTACCTGTCAAGACCATTTAGAAATGTCATACTTTGAGCCAAATAGAAATGTCATACT
>CAYZWC010000114.1:0-3022 GCA_964482065.1 uncultured Gammaproteobacteria bacterium
AAGTATGACATTTCTAAATGGCTGTACTATGACATTATCATATGGCTACGACAATCCGCAAATCCGGCTTGACATTTTACTATTTAAGCTGTAGAATTTATAATTAATCATATAAATATATGACTGTTTTAGCAAAAAATAAAAATGCTTTATTTAATTATAATATACTCGAAACATTCGAGGCCGGCTTGGTATTGCGCGGACATGAAGTCAAATCGGTTAAAAACGGTCATTTGAGCCTTAAAGGATCTTTTGTTTCGCTTAGAAACGGTGAACTTTATCTCCTAAATTCTTACATATCACCTTATAAACTAGCCGGGCCCCTACCCGATTATGACCCCAATAGACCGCGCAAACTTCTTTTAAAAAAAAGAGAGATAAAAAGATTGATAGGAAAATTAAGCGAAAAAGGCTTGACACTAGTACCGGTAAAAGCTTATACTAAACATAGTAAAATAAAAATTGAAATAGCTTTGGCGCGAGGAAAAGAAAAAGCCGATAAAAGGGAAACGATTAAACGCCGCGAAACTGAAAGAGATTTAAAAAGACTGATGCGAAAAAAATTTTAAGCCAGTTCGGCACAAGTCTTCCAACGGTGCGCCAACATGGGGATGCATTGGCATCGATAGGAGTACTTTTAAAATGCTGTCCCGCCATAAAGGCGGGATGCTCGAACTGCTACAAAATTTTTTCGCCCTCCCGGGCTTCAAAAATTTTAAGCCAGTTCGGCACAAGTCTTCCAACGGTGCGCCAACATGGGGATGCATTGGCATCGATAGGAGTACTTTTAAAATGCTGCAAGTCGAGGGGGGTTGGGCCCTCGTAAATATTTCCAAACAAAAAAATAAGTGCCAACTTATTTTCAAGAGCCAAGGCAGCTTTAGCTAACGCTTTTGCTCCGAAGCTCGCAATGGCTGTTGCTTAAATCCAATAGCCCATCGGTCCGCCGACTCCTTATAAGCGTAAACCGGTGTAATAATATAAGGATAGGAATTTTCTTTGGCCCGAAGAAAATTTCCGAAAATTATGGGCTCGGGTAAAATGATTTTGTTTGTTTAATACATTTTATCTTAAATAACTTAAACAAACTAAACTTGTAGAAGTATTTTAAAAAAACTTACTAGACGCGGGTTCGATTCCCGCCATCTCCACAAAATAAACAAATAATAACTTAAATTAAAAATAACCAAAAATGAGAAGAGTAAGAAAAAAACCGCAAAAAAAACCGCAAGAATTATTTAAGGTTAATGAAAGAATAAAATCCCCGGAATTAAAAGTAATTGACGACGAGGGTAATTTTCTTGATGCCATGCCAAAACAAAAAGCTTTGGATCTAGCACGGCAAAAAGAATTGGATTTGGTTGAAATAAATCCCAAGGCTAACCCCCCTATCGCCAAAATTCTTGATTATGGTCAATTCAAATACCAAAAAGAAAAAGAGATGCGCAAACAAAAAGCCTCGCAAAAGAAAACCGACACCAAAGGAGTAAGGTTGTCTTCAAAAATAGGCAAACATGATATAGATGTAAGACTTAATCAAGGTAAAAAATTCCTGGAACAAGGAAATAAACTTAAAATAGAAATAATTTTAAAAGGGCGCGAAAAACAGCATACCGGCGTGGCCATAGAACAAATCAAAGAATATATTGATGAAATATCAAAAGAAATGGAAATCAAGGTGGAGCAACCGGTTAAACGTCAAGGTGGCCAAGTAACCGCTATTATTGCTCCGGCCAAATAAATATTGACAAAAAATGAGATATCTTTATAATGTATAAATAACTAAAAGTTATTTTTTTATTTGAATATATGAAGCAAAAAACCCAAAAATCCGTTGCCAAACGGTTTAAAACAACCAAAAAGAAAAAAATGCTGCACCGAACCGCCGGTCAGGATCATTTTAATACCAGAGAAGGCGGAAAAATCACCAGGAATAAGCGTAGCGACAAAAAAGTATCCAAAACCCAGGAAAAAAATCTAAAGCAGTTAATGCCTTATTCTTAAATATTTACCCAAATAAATAAAAACATATGCCGAGAGTAAAAAGAGGAAAAACACATGTCAAACGCAGAAAAAAGCTTTTAAAGGATGCCAAGGGTTATAAATGGGGACGCAAAAAAACTATTAGGCTGGCTTCCACTGCCGTCAAAAAAGCCGGCGCGCATGCCGCCGCCGACCGCCGCAAGAAAAAAAGCGCCAAGCGTTCTTTGTGGCAAATTAGAATAAATGCCGCTGTTCGTCCCTACGATCTCAGCTATTCCAAATTTATTGCCGGTCTTAAAGCCAAAAACATAGAGATAGACCGCAAGATTCTTGCTGATTTGGCGGTAAATAACCCGGAAGTATTCAAAAAAATAGTTGAAGAAGTAAAAAAATAAAATATTTTATTTTTGATTTTTAAAAACCGCCTTAAGGCGGTTTTTTGTTTTGCTATATAAAATATTTTTTAATTTATAATTTAAAATCTTCAACATATTTTTTAAGCTTTTTTATATCGTCAGCGCTTATATTAATATAATCATCAAGAATTTCTTTTATTCTTTCTTCAAATCCTCCTCGAACACCTTCTCCATAATTTTCATATAATTTAACCGCTTCCGACAATTTATATTCTAAAGAAGATTTTTGCTCTTTGGTTAAATACCGACTCTCCTTTATAATTTCTTCCAAATCCTCTCGCATTTTTTCCGCCTGCCATCGACGGTTTTCCAATTTTTCGCTCAAATATAATCCTTCTTGTTTTGTTCGTTGCAAATATTGTTCAAAATTCATCTTAGTTAAAACCTCCGGCATTTTTTTATATTTTTCTCTTAGTTTTTCTCTCTCTTCATGTTTTATCCTTTCTCTGTCCAAGGCTTCCAAAAATTTCTTTTTTTCTTGCCTGGTTGTCAGCCAAGCGGGTATATAATCAGCAAAAATAAAAGCGGGAAATTTTATAATACCCTTAACGGCTTCAAAAGATTGACCGAATAAATTAACGACGGTTTTAACTTTATCTGAAAGATTTTCTTTTATTTCGGCA
>CAYZWC010000115.1:0-3020 GCA_964482065.1 uncultured Gammaproteobacteria bacterium
CCATAAGCAAGCCCAGCATTTCAAAGCTCATCAGATAATTGAAGCCGTTATGTTGTTGGCTTTGGGCGGTTGGCTGTTTTGGATGAGTTTTTAAACTAAAAAATATATGACTAAAAAAACCAGCAAATTCTTTTCCATTTTTTGGCTTATTGCCGGTCTGGCTTGGACATTCGCGGTTGTCAGGCATATAGCGATTAAAGACGACGCGGTCGGAGCCGTGATTTATGTAGTCGCAGGTGTTGTTTCCATTGTCTTGGCTTTTGCCTATTACAAAAATTTTGTTAAATAAACATATGGACTATATAAGCTATATCATTATCGCCATAGGGATCGGGTTGTCCGCTTGGGTGGTTGTTAAACAAAAGCCCTGGTGGAAATTAACGCCGGAAGAGAAAAAGAAAAGATTGCCATTGGTAATCGCCGGTTTTGCGGTTGTTGTATTGGGATTGATAATGTTTGTTTTTCTTTATCAATTCTCGGCCCTGCAAAGAAACACAGATTCAAACAATTTTGAAAAACAACCAATTGAAAATTTAATAACAAATAGTTTTGGCAACGACCAAATTGAAAAAGCCATTATCAGATATCTTTTGACAGAAGAACATTTCAGCTGGAGAAATAGAGGCGATAGCCATGCTTTCTGCGCGATTGAAAATCTAAAGCCGGATCAAGAATTGTTTCCTTTGTATGTTTGGGCTTATTGTGGAGAGTATATTATTCAAGACAATGAGCTGAAAACAATAAGCGGCTCTTCGGGGCCGGCAAAGATAAATTATCCGAATGAATTGTCATATTATGATTTAAACAAATTTTCTTATGAGGCTCCCGGGGATGGGGCGGATTATGCTAAAGATATTAAAAAAATATTTCCCGAAGATGTTCAGCAAAAGATATTTAATCACGACGTAGGTGATTTAATTAAAAGGGCTGAAAATTACGCTTTTATTAACATCTCCAATTGGAACTTAATAAAGCAAGCCATTGCGGATTGTAAAATAAAATCAATCATGCAGACGCATAGTCTGGAAGTGACAGCCACTTTTAAGGATGGCAAAACAATAACAGCCCAAGAGCCTAAAATAGACGATATTTTTGATATCATCAATCAAAATAAAGAAATATGTGGAGAGATTTTAATGGGAACAGAATAATTAATAATTTTAAAAAATATGCCAAAAAATAATAAAACTAAACAAATCGTTAAAAAACATTACGGCAAGATAGCCGGAGGCGGCGGTTGTTGCAGTTGCAGTTGCGGCGGACAAACCGAAAACGAACAAATCGCCAAAAGCATCGGCTATTCGGACGAAGAGATAAAATCGGTCGGGGTGGCCAATCTGGGTTTAGGTTGCGGTAATCCAACAGGCATGGGAGAAATTAAAGAGGGCGAGACGGTTTTGGATTTGGGTTCAGGCGCCGGGTTTGATTGTTTTTTGGCCGCCAAGAAAGTCGGCCAAACGGGAAAAGTCATCGGTGTGGATATGACCGAAGAGATGATTGCCAGAGCCAGAGATAATGCCAAAAAGCAGGGCTATGACAATGTAAAGTTTAAATTGGGAGATATAGAAAATTTGCCGATTGATGATGACTCCATAGACGTGGTTATTTCCAATTGCGTAGTTAACTTGGCCCCGGACAAATCAAAAGTATTCAAAGAAGTTTATCGGGTTTTAAAAAAGGGCGGCCGGATGTATATCTCGGACATTGTCTTGCTTGATAACCTGACCAAAGAACAAAAAGAAAATGAAGATTTAATCGCCGGTTGCGTAGGCGGAGCTCTGCTTAAAGACGATTATTTAAAGATAATCAAAGACGCCGGTTTTGAAGCGAGGATTTTATCCGAAGACAAAGACATCAGCAAGAGGCAGTATCAGGGCATACCGCTGGAAAGCTTGAAGGTTGAAGCGAAGAAATAGAAAAAATATCCAGCAAATCGTTCAAATTCTCTCAATCTCGTTTTGGGGGTATCAATCTCTTATTTCTTCCCAATCGCTTGTCCCGTTAGATAATTTCATATCTGATGGGACGAGCCACCCCAGCACTATTTCGCTTCGCTCAAAGTGCGGGGCAGGCAGGGTCAACAGGGAGTAGAAGCGGGTAATAGGGAGGTTTATCTTAAGGAAGTTATTTACACTTCTTTTTCTTTTGTGTATAATATCAATATACATTGATACTTGTGTATAACTTTATGAATTTTGACTGTTGTAAAACCAAAAAATCAAAAAATAATCTTGACCAGACGGCCGAGTTTTTGAAAGTGATCGCCGAACCAAACCGTTTGAAGATTTTATGCATTTTGCAAAAGAGGGAGTTATGCGTCTGCGATATTTGGCAATATTTGGATTTGCCACAAAATTTGGTTTCTCACCATTTGAAAGTGTTAAAGGATTTCAAGTTGGTAGAATCAAGAAAAGAAAGCACTAAAGTGATTTATAGTATTAACTCCGAAGCAATAAATAAATATTACTCGCTTTTATCCCATTACATTAATAATCAATAAAAATATATGACCATTAAAATCTTAGGCTCTGGTTGCCCCAATTGTCAGACATTAGAAAATAACGCTAAAAAAGCTGTGGAAGAGCTGGACTTGAAAGATGTTCAAGTTGAGCACGAGTATGATATCGCCAAAATTACCGAATACGGCGTGATGTCCACCCCAGCCATTGTGATTGACGAGCAAGTCAAAGCTTCAGGCCGAATTCCCGATGTAGAAGAAATAAAAAGCTGGCTTAAATAAAAGTGTCGGCAAATTATCTCTGTTTTATGACAGGGATATAATTTTATCAATAATATCAATGACTATTGATGATTAAACATTATGAATAAAGAATTTAAAATATTCATTCTGCTGATAGGGCTGTTTTTGCTGTTTTACTTTATGCCTATGGAGTCGGTATTTTTCACGGGGGCGATTCTGTCGGGCTTTAAATTGTTAAACGAATACGCCCGAGAGCATGTTTTAACTTGTTTGTTGCCTGCTTTTTTTATTGCCGGGGCGATCTCGGTTTTTGTTAAAA
>CAYZWC010000116.1:0-2992 GCA_964482065.1 uncultured Gammaproteobacteria bacterium
TAGGACATTTCTATAAAACCCAAAGTAGGACATTTCTATAAAATCTTGACATTTTGTTATTTGCTCTTGACAAAACGTAAATTTTAATATATGATGTTTTGTTAAATGATCTTTTTGAATTTCAAACAATTTAACCTTTGGGAGGTGCAAATGGTTTCAGGAGAAAATACAAGACTGATAGAGCGCACAATCAGCATAAGAAGTGGCCGCGCATTGATAGAACCGGGCAATATTGCCGATCGATTCTTTATTCTCAAAAGCGGATGCATTACACAAATGTTGTTTGATGAAGAATCCGACAACATCAGCTTTACGATAAACACCTACCAGAAAGGCTCGCTAATCTGTTTCCCACAAGCAATGACCGGCGAGACACACCGCTTTTTCTACTTCGCCGACAGCGATGCCACATTGACATACTTCTTGGCGGAAGAAGTCTGGAAATTGTTCAAAGAACAAGATCCCTACAAGGATATCATAACCTTTTTAATCGCCCAGCTCTCCAAGATTGTGCTTACGACAGAAAATAAACTGTTTGAAGCTCTCGGATATATGAAAAAAACAAATAAGCTGGAAATTGAGCGCCTGAAAAATACGCTGGCCGAACAGGAAGCAATGGCGCAATCGGTCGACGAACTCTTAAAAACCGTGGTCGGCGTGGTTGTCAGAAAAGAAAAATCGTAATCCAAGAAAAAATAGGCAACCGCCTGCACAAACAAAGCGGACACTCAATTGCGAGTGTCCGTATTTTTTTAATATTTAACTGCGAGCGCAAGCCCAAGGGGCGCAGTGCGAGCAGTTATAAACATTAATCCCGCACCGGCCAATTTATTGGACGGATGCGGGATATTCAACTTTATATTCTATTTTAAACACTAAACCTAAACACGCAAACATCTCCGTCTTTCACGCCGTAATCTTTTCCTTCCAAACGCATGAGGCCCCTCTCTTTGGCGGCGGCCTCACCCCCGACTTCTACCAAATCTTTCCAATTTATAACTTCCGCGCGGATAAAACCTTTCTCAAAATCAGTATGGATTTTTCCGGCCGCTTCGGGAGCTTTAGCTCCGCGATTAACCGTCCAAGCGCGCGTCTCGTCTGCTCCGGTGGTAAAAAAAGTAATTAAATCCAAAAGGTCATAACCGGCTTTGATTAGCTTATCAAGTCCGGTCTCAGTGATGCCCAAATCCGCCAAATACTGCCGCACTTCTTCTTTTGGAAGTTCGGCGAGCTCCGCTTCAGTACGAGCCGAAACCTCTATGCAGTTTTCCAAATTTTCCAATTCGCAAGTTTCCCGCCGCTCAGACGAAGAAGGGTCATCAATGTTTAGAACATACATCATCGGCTTTAAAGTCAAAAGGTTCAAGTCGGCAATCAATTTCTTTTCATCATCGGATAAATCCAAAGTATTGGCAAGCCGCCCCTCTTCCAGGGTCTCTTTAATCTTTTTTACCACTTCAATTTTTTTTAATAATTCCTTATCGGCTCCACCCTTAGTATCACGCTCCAAATTTTCCAAACGCGTTTTTATACTTTCCAAATCAGCGAAAATAAGCTCCAAATTTATGGTTTCAGCATCAGACTTGGGGCTGATTATCCCCTCCACGTGCACTACATTGGGATCGGTAAAATTTCTGACCACGTGAACTATAGCGTCAACTTCTCTAATATGCGATAAAAATTTATTTCCAAGACCTTCTCCCTTATGCGCGCCGTGCACCAGTCCCGCAATATCTACAAATTCAATAACCGTCGGAATGGTTTTTTCCGATTTAGAAATTTCGGTAAGTTTTTCCAAACGCTCGTCCGGTACTTTGACCACGCCGACATTGGGATCAATTGTGCAAAAAGGGTAATTGGCCGCCTCTGCCTGCTTTTTGGTCAGCGCCCTAAACAACGTGGATTTCCCCACATTCGGCAACCCGACAATTCCTATTTGTAATGACATATATATTAGTAATTAGTAACTGGTAATTTGTAATTGAGATTTTGTTCGTTGCTATAGATTATACTCTAAATTATTTTTTTGTAAACAAAGAACAAAAAAAGCGGCCTCGTGGCAGGGCCGCCTAAAAAACCGTTATCCCTTTAATTAGGGTTTCTCTTCTGGTTCGGTCTCCTCTTCATTGTGCTTCTTCTTGAAGTGTGAAATGAAAAATGAACGATTAAGCTATCTTAAAATATTTATTTTAATTAGTCAATCCGATATATGCTACCATCACATCAGGAATTTTCTTTTGCTCGCGGCGATAGGAAAAATATTTTTCTTCCAGGCAATAAGTACATTCTTCACTGTCTTTAATATTTTTTGCCTGAACTCCAATCTCAAGCAATTGCTCTTTTATAATCCGCGGCAGGCTTACAAAAATTTTTCCGTCACGACTCTGTATAAATTTTTCATAATCACTAAATTTATCCAAAACATCCTCCCCTATTTCAAAATGACAAATGCGGATTCCCGGACCGATAATCACTTCCAAATTTTCCGGCGAAGATGAAAATTCTTCTTTAAACTTATAAATCATTTCCAATATAATCCCGCCAACCACTCCCCGCCAGCCGGCATGTGCTATACCGATCGCTCCCGCTTTTTTGTCAAAAAAATAAACAGGGAAACAATCAGCCCCTGTCAAAGATAAAAACAAATTTTTTTCATTCGTAATTAATCCGTCTGTCTTCCAAATAATTTTTTTATTGTCGGATAAATCAACCCTCTTCAACCTGGTTCCATGAACAAGTCCGGCAGTAATATAATTTTTGATATTCTCTTTCGCAAAAAACTTCTCGCGGTTCTTCAACCCTAGTTCAAAAACTTCTCCATTAATCGAAGTAAGCATATTGCCGTCTTCTCTTTTTGAAATTCCGTATTTTAGCATTGATTATTGTTATTGTTATAGATATTGAATGTAGTTAAAAAATTATAACAATAACAATATCTGTAAAGTTTCACAACCTTGTTAACAGTTCATTAGGATTAAAAATAAACATAGTA
>CAYZWC010000117.1:0-2862 GCA_964482065.1 uncultured Gammaproteobacteria bacterium
GTATGACATTTCTATTTGGCTCAAAGTATGACATTTCTAAATGGTCTTGACATATGCAGCAATTTTTATAATTTTTTAATAATTTTATGCAAACGCTAATCTTCAAAACCCAGCAGTCTTGAACTATGATTTATATGATTATTTGAAAACTATGATTATTTTTGAATTATCGTGATTTTATTTTTATGATTGTTAATAATCAATATAAATATTCCGATTTGACTGGAAAAATCATCGGAGCCGCCATGGAAGTTCATAAAACTTTGGGCAATGGATTTCAGGAGGTTATTTACCAAAGAGCTTTGGCGATTGAGCTGGCGGAGAATGAAGTTTCTTTCGCAAGAGAACAGGAAATGGAATTGGAATATAAAGGCAGAAAAATAGGAACGAGAAGAGTGGATTTTTTTGTTGAAGGGAAAATTATGCTGGAAATAAAAGCTGTTATCAAACTGGAAGATGTTCATTTGGCGCAAGCTATTAATTATTTGGAGGCCTATAATATGGAAGTCGGTTTATTAATAAATTTCGGAGCAAAAAGACTGGAGTTTAAAAGATTAATGAAAAAAAATTAGAATTATGATTAGCAAGAATCATAGTTCATCAAAAAATCATTTTAAATCATAGTTCAAGACATTTAATAATATTATGCCCGAACATTTTTTATACGAACAACCCAGCCAATTCGGCGGGCAGGTTAGACAGTGCTTCCGGAATGGGGCTCTTGAAAAAGCATTAGATATAATTTTATGAATAACCAAAATAAAAACAACCAAGTCATCATCTACAACACCGAAGACGGCGAGACCAAGATTGAAGTGCAAATGAGAGACGAGACCGTCTGGCTTTCTCAAAAGCAAATGGCCGAGCTTTTTGATAAAGACGTTAGAACTATCAATGAGCATATAAAAAATGTATTTTCAGAGCGAGAATTAGGGAAAAAATTCAACTATCAGGAAATTCCGATAGTTCAGATTGCTAAAATAAAACAAAATTCAATTACTAAATAATCTTTAGTAGTTCAAAATTATGCCAAAGAAAAAGCAAGAAAAATTTAATAAAGGCGAAATTATTATCTATAAGCCAGCTAAAGGCGAGATTGAGTTTAGGGTGCGGTTTGAAAATGAAACTATTTGGCTGGACGCGCATCAAATGGCGTTAATTTTTGATGTTAACCGTCCGGCAGTGGTTAAACATATCAATAATATCTATAAAACAGGCGAACTTGAGGAAAATTCAACCTGTTCCAAAATGGAACAGGTTGCCGCAGATGGTAAAATCCGCAAAATGAACCTGTATAACTTGGATATGATAATTTCAGTTGGCTATCGGGTTAATTCACAAAGAGCTACGCAATTTAGAATTTGGGCGACTAAAATTTTGAAGAAATATTTATTGCAAGGATACGCCATAAACGAAAAAAGACTTGTGGAAGCAAAAAATAAATTTAATCAACTGCAAGAAACAATATCTTTTTTGCAAAAACAGTCAAAAAAAGAATTGTTGCAAGGGCAAGAAGCTGAAATTTTGAGTTTGCTTTCTGACTATTCCAAGACATTGTCATTGCTTGAGCAATATGATAAAGGCAAGTTAAAAAGCGGCAAGGGTGAAAAATCAAAATTTGTTTTGGAATATAAAGATTGTGTGGAAATAGTTATTAGTGTCAAAAAACAATTAGCTGTGAAAAAAGAGGCTGGAGATTTATTTGGGCAGGAACGGAGCGGCGGATTTGAAGGAATTATCAAAGGCCTTTATCAGACATTTGCCAAAAAAGAATTATACCAAACCATTGAAGACAAGGCGGCTCATTTGCTTTATCTAATCATTAAAGACCATCCTTTTTCTGACGGCAATAAGAGAATTGCCTCCTTTTTGTTTATCTATTTTTTAGATAAAAATAATTATCTTTATCGCAAAAGCGGTGAAAAGAAAATTAATGATAATGCTTTAACGGCTTTGTCTTTACTGGTTGCTGAAAGTGATCCAAAAGAAAAAGAACAGATGATCGCTTTAATTAAACAGTTAATAAAATAAACATGCCCCAGCAATTTTTATACGAACAATTAGCAGAAGAGTTTGGGAAGAGAACTATAAAGGAAATAAGAATTCCTGATTTTTTGATAGAAAATATTAATCCCAAATTTGAACTTAGAGAATACCAAAAAGAGGCTTTTCAAAGATTTTTTTGTTATTTTGAAAACAGTTTTGAGTTTAAAGAAGCGCCGATCCATTTGTTATATAACATGGCAACCGGATCGGGTAAAACGCTTATTATGGCAGGTTTAATATTATATTTGTATAGCAAGGGCTATCGCAATTTTATATTTTTCACGCGCTTGGGAAATATTATAGAAAAAACTAAAGATAATTTTCTGAATAATTTATCAAGCAAATATTTGTTTAATGACGAAATATTTTTTGATAATAAAAAAATAAATATTAAAATTGTTGAAAATTTTGACGGAGCCAGCGACCAAGATATTAATATTTGTTTTTATACTATTGGAACTTTGCATAATAGATTAAAAGAACAAAAAGAAAACTCCCTGACACTGGAGGATTTTAAAGATAAAAAAATAGTTTTATTAGCTGATGAAGCGCATAATTTTCAAGTTGGCACAAAACAGCAAAAATTATTTGAAGAAGAAAATTGGGAAAATACTGTTGTAAATAAAATTTTTAAACAAAATAACAATAATATTTTATTAGAATTTACTGCAACGATGGACTGGATGAAAAAAGAAGTGGTTGATAAATATAGAAATAAAGTAATTTATAAATACGAGCTAAAGGAATTTAGGAATGACGGTTATTCTAAAGATGTGGAATTACTGCATACCGATACCAATAAAAAAGAGCGTATTA
>CAYZWC010000118.1:0-2843 GCA_964482065.1 uncultured Gammaproteobacteria bacterium
ATGTAGGACATTTCTATTTAATCCTATTAGGACATTATCACAAAATTTTTACATATATTATGACTTACAATTTGTGGCTTACCACTCTATTTTATGTTATAATACACAAATAATATCTATATAAATAACCCTCCTTCGCTAAAGCTACGAAGGATAAACAATATTTTATGTATGACATCCTAATCGCCGTAGTCGTGGCCGGCTTCGGCGCGCAAGTTTTAAAAATTTTAATTGAGACCATTCAGGGAAAAAAGACCTGGAAAGATCCTTTTGTCTATGGCGGAATGCCTTCCTCACATGCCGCTTTTGTCGGCTCGCTCGTTACTGCCGTGGGATTAAAAGACGGACTCTATTCCACCACTTTTGCCATTGCCCTTGTTTTTGCGATTCTCGTTATCCGCGACGCCGCCGGACTCCGCCGCCGAGTCGGCTATCATGGCACGGCTATAAAAAAACTAATTGGCTTTACCAAAGACAAAGATGAATTCCCAATGATCACCACTCGCCTCGGGCACACGCCTTTGGAAATTACCGCCGGACTCATTTTAGGCGCGGTTGTAGCGTGGTTAATTGTTGTGTTATAAAATGAAAATAAAACCGGCTTACAAAAGAATAAAACAAAAACCATACTGCTGCGTTCCGGCCTGTATGAAGATGATTTTGGAAAGAAGGAAAATAAAAAACAATTCACAAGATGAAATCGGCTATGAACTGGGTTTAATCGTTCCCAAAGAAAAAGCCGATCTTTTTTCTAAGGTCAGAGCTGGCAAAAAACCAAAAGCCGGCTATGGCACGCAAGTCAACAAATATCCGATTAATAAATTTTTTAAAAAATACAAAATACAACTACAAGAAAAATACTTTCCTTTATCAAAGATTAAGGATATTAAAAAATTTATAGAAGACAACTTGAAGCAAGGAAATGATATGATAGTTTGCTTTGATAACAAAGTCGCTCATGGTTTCGGCGACTATGGGCATGTTTCCCTGATTCAAGGAATAAAAGAAAATGCCATTACTCTCGTTGACCCGTCAAAAAAGATGCCCGCCAGATGCAAAGTTGCTTTGAAAAAATTAATCGCGGCAATAAAAAAACGCGGAGTAAAACACCGCGCCGGATTCTGGGTAATTTCGGAAAAATAAAATATGTAGAGACGCATTGCAATGCGTCTCTACGAAAATGATAAAAAGAAAAACAGCCGTGGGGGCTGTTTTTCGACACGCTATTGCGGCATGAAAAGAACTACATTGAGTTCTTGGCCTCCATTTTTAAAAACTCCTGTTCTTCTTTGGTGAGGCCAAGCGCCTTGGCCATACCCATAGCCTCATTGTAAAGGCGATATTGATCACGAAGATCATCATAGATATAGCTCATGAAATCTTTGGGGGGATACTTTTTCTTGATGTCCTCCGAATGCTGCAGAAAAGCGCGCCAAGCGGCTTTGTATACCTCTACTCATTGTTCAATTTTCGTAAACATTTTTTCCTCCTGTTTTTAGCATGCTAGCCAATCCAACATGGTTTATTATTTTATCAATGTATCCAATTTATGTCAATAATTTTAAAATTCCACAATCTCCACCTTATCTAAAATATTCACTAAATCAATCTCTAAATTTTGTTCTGATTTTTTAACAAATTGAAGATTTGCCCGTGTTTCCGGATGAGCGGGCGTAAAAAGAGAACAGCAATCATCAAACGGCTCCTTGGAAATATCATGGGTATCGATTTTTTTTGATAATTCAATTATTTCCTGCTTGTCGTCTCCGATTAAAGGACGGAAGATCGGGAGCGTTGCCACTTCGCTAACCGCGCGCATATTTTCCAAAGTTTGCGAAGCAACCTGCCCCAAGCTGTCTCCGGTTACAAGCCCGAGGGCCTTTTCTCTCTCTGCTGCCATCTCGGCAATACGCACCATAAAACGCCGATAGAGAATAACGCGGAGTTTAGCCGGAGCCGATGCTAAAATCTTTTTTTGAATATCAAGAAAAGGAATCAGGTAAATTTTCGCGCCGCCTTGATACTCGGATAAAATTTTCGCAAGCTCTTTTACTTTTTCAATGGAACTCTTGGAGGTGTTTGGATAGCTATAAAAATGGACAAAAACAACTTCCGCTCCCCGCTTCATCATTCTCCATGCCGCTACCGGTGAATCAAACCCTCCGGAAAGCAAAGATATAACTTTTCCGGCAGTTCCAACGGGCAGGCCGCCCGGTCCTTTTATTTTTTCAAAATAAATAAAGGCGCGCTTTTCCACAATAGCAATATGACAGGTAATGTCCGGATTACCGAGATTAACTTTTTTACCTTTTGAATTTTGTAAAATATAATCGCCGACTTCGCGCTCAATCTTCATGGATTTTAAAGGAAAATTTTTATTGGTCCTCTGCGTCCGCACGGCAAAAGTGTTAAATTTTTCTTTTTTTAGAAGCTCCATCGCTTTTTTCTTAAAACTTTCCAAATCCTGTTTTACTTCCTCGGCAAATGAAAAATTGGAAATACCAAAAACTTTTCCTAATTTGTCTTGGACTTTTGCCTTATCTTTTTTATTTTTAAACTCAAACAAAATCATCCCCGACATCCGCTTTACTTTGGATCCGGGGATTTTTCCTAGGGCTTTTTGTATATTTTCTACAAGCTTTTTCTCAAAAAAACTACGATTGCCGCCCTTTAACCCTATTTCGTTATAATGTATCGCTGCAAACATACAAACTAATCAATTAATTGAAAAAATATTGAATATTGAAATATTAAAATATTGGCTGCCAAATTGCAAATAACTTTAATATTTAATATTTGTTTAGTTTCATGACATTATTAACAAAGTAAGCACTTTTGAAAAC
>CAYZWC010000119.1:0-2827 GCA_964482065.1 uncultured Gammaproteobacteria bacterium
AAAAAACAGCCGTTTATGTTTTATTAGTTATTTTTTATTCAACAATCGCCGGCTTGATATTCGGCGGCTTAATTTAAAACAAAAACTATGAACAAAAAATTATTACTATTTTCTCTATTAATTGTCGGCGTTATCGTTTTGGCGGGTTGCGCGTCAAAAGTTGCAAACAAAGATACAAATAATAACCAAGCAACGACAAACGTTCCAGATCAAATGTCCATAGCTGAAACGCCGGCTGACAAAATTGAAGTCGTTCATTTCCATGCTACTCAGCAGTGCTGGTCGTGCATTACAGTTGGAGAATACGCCTTAAAAACAATTAAAGATAAATTCCCAAAAGAATATGAAAGCGGGACAATTGTATTTAGAGATATTAACGGTGAGTTACCAGAAAACAAAGATATGGTTATGAAATATCAGGCTCGCGGATCATCTCTTTTTGTTAATGCCATTACCAACGAAAAGGATGGTATTGAAGAGGACGTAACAGTCTGGCGTTTGGTGAACAACGAAAACCAATTTATAAATTATTTTGAAAACAAATTAAAGAAACTTTTGGGCAAATAATTATGATGGATTTAATAAATACTTTAATAGACAATTACAACATTCCGTTCTTAACCGCTTTTTTGCTGGGTATTTTAACATCAATTAGCCCTTGTCCGCTCGCTACCAATATCACCGCTATCGCTTATATTTCAAAAGAGATTAAAACCATTAAAAATACTTTACTTAATGGTTTGTTTTATACTCTTGGCCGAGGCATAAGCTACACGCTTTTAGCCACTTTAATATATTTCGGCCTATCGTCATTCCAAATATCCAGAATTTTTCAGGGCTGGGGCGATAAAGTTTTGGGGCCGGTTTTAATTGTTATCGGCCTTATTATGTTCGGGGTGATAAAAATCAAGTTTAACGGACATAATGAAAAGATAGAAAAGCTTAAAGAATGGCTTTCTACCAAAGGATATATCGGTTCATTGCTTCTGGGTATTTTATTTGCTTTAGCTTTTTGTCCTTACAGCGGAGTCTTGTTTTTCGGCGCCTTAATTCCTTTGGTTTTAAAATCAACAGAGAGTTTGATATTGCCGCCAATTTTCGCTCTGGGCACGGGATTGCCGGTCATTATTTTTTCTTTCTTAATCGCTTTTTCAATGCAGAAAGTCAGCAAGGCGTTTCAGATAGTCCAGAAAGTTGAAAAAGTAATGAGATATTTGGTCGCTTCAATATTCTTAATTACGGGAATTTATTATTTGCAATATCTTATAAAATATTTGATTAATTTATTGTAAAATAAACAACGCATTAATAATTAGACTTAACAATTTCTTAACATTAAAATCATAATAAGAAAATATAGAACTGATAAACTGTATAATAGGGTGTGGATAACTTTTATGCAGTTATCAGCAGGTCGGCGCATCCGGCAATTAAAAAATTAAACCCAATTACAACAATTATGAACAAAAAAATATCTTTAGGGCTGGGGGTATTAGCCCTCACCCTAATGCTGACATTCGGTGTCTCTGCTGTTATGGCAGCAGATGATTCATCTAGCGTTGATTCTTTTGTTGGTAAGTGCGGACAGACAATCCAAAAAGGATATGGAATGATGTCTGATATGATTGCCGATCTTTTAGGTATGAGCCAAGAAGAAATTCAAACCGAAAGAGAAGGCGGTAAAAGCATTGCGGAAATTGCCCAAGAAAAAGATATCAACAAAGAAATGTTAGTTAACAGTATGCTGGAAGCGAAACAACAGAGGTTTCAGGAGGCAGTAGCAAGCGGCTATCTGACTCAAGAACAAGCAAATGAAAAGGTAGATTGGATGAAAGAAAAAATAGAGAGAAAAGTAGAAAATAGTGGCCGAGGGTTTGGCCACGGAGGATGTGGTGGCGGATGCCATCAGTAAGAGCACGGATTAAGAGAGGCGGAGCCAATCATATCCGCCTCTCTTAAAGCAATAAAATAATTTTTATGCGTGAAAAAATTTTAATAATTGAAGATGATACTAAAATATCCGATTTGGTGAAGCTTTATTTGGAAAAAGACGAGTTTAAGGTTACGACAGCAAATGACGGCAAACAGGGACTGGAGAAAATTGTTAAAGAAAATCCGGATTTGATTATTTTGGATTTGATGTTGCCTGAAATAGACGGGCTAACCATAGCAAAATCAGTTAGAGAAAAAAATAATATTCCGATTATTATGTTGACCGCCAAAGATGAAGAAACCGATAAAATTGTTGGGTTGGAAATCGGAGCTGATGATTATGTTGCCAAGCCTTTTAGTCCCAAAGAGCTGGTAGCCAGAGTAAAAGCGGTTTTGAGAAGAAGCTCATCAGATAAATTGGGAAATAATAAAAAAACCATAAAAATAAACGGTGTGGAAATAATTCCGGAAAAATTTGAAGTTCAAAGACTTGGTAAAAAGATAAATCTTAGTCGGCGCGAATTTAACCTGCTTCTAGCCCTTGCCCAAAGACCGGGAGTTGTTTTTTCCAGGTCTGATTTAATGCATAAAATTTATACCTTTGACGATAAAGTGGTTTTTGACCGAACAATAGATGTTCATATCGCCAATTTGCGGCAAAAATTAAATGACAGAAGCCAGAATTTAATAATTACGATAAAAGGTGTCGGTTATAAATTAAAAACATGAAAAGAATTAAGTTTAATTTACAATGGAAACTTACTTTGTCATTTTTGGCAGTGGTTGTTTTAGCAATCATAATTGTTGGATTGTCAGTTAATTCTTATGTTCCTCGTCATTTTCAGGCGTTTTGCGTATCATCAGAGATTGTTCCATCTCGTTGCTTAAAAAGCGG
>CAYZWC010000120.1:0-2814 GCA_964482065.1 uncultured Gammaproteobacteria bacterium
GTTAGATAACCTAATTATATCATTGCTATGTCGCATTTTTAATTAGAATACTACGCCCTTGCCCGAGAAAATAAAAATTCCCCACTATGGTGGGGAATTTTCAGGTGTTCTTAGAATTTTTTAATCCGCACATGGCAATAGGGTTCCCCGCCGTTTTTTTCATAATATTTTTGATGATATTCCTCGGCTTCGTAGAATTGGCCGGCTTTTTTTAGCTCGGTCTTCACTTTGTGCCCCTTTTCTTTTAAAATTTTAATCAGACTTTCGGCGGTTTTCTTTTGTTTGTCGTTGGTATAGAAAATAGCCGAGCGGTATTGTTTGCCGACATCGGGACCCTGTCTGTTTTTTTGCCCCGGATCATGAATTTCAAAAAATAATTTTGCCAAAGTTTCAAAATCGGTTTTTTGGGTATCAAAAGTAATTTCCAGAGTTTCGGCGTGTCCGGTTTTCCCGCCGGACACTTCTTCGTAGCTCGGGTTTTTTGCCTCGCCGCCCATATAGCCGACGCGCGTAGCAATCACCCCTTCTTCATTTTGAAAATAATATTCCATACCCCAAAAACATCCGCCGGCAAAATAGGCCTTTTGGATTTTGTCTGTTTCTTTGGGAGAGAATTCCAGTGAAATAGAGTTTACGCAGTGCCGTACATCTTTTTTGGTTAATCTCTCTCCGCGGAAAATGTGTCCGAGATGGGCGCCGCATTTGGCGCAAGTTATTTCGGTGCGCAGGCCGTCCGGATCCGGCGATTCCTTAATCGCTCCGGGAATGGCATCGTCAAAGCTCGGCCAGCCGCAATGCGCGTCAAATTTATCTTTTGATTTATAAAGCGGCGCGCCGCATTTTTTGCAGGTGTATGTTCCATCTTCATGGAAATTATAGTACTTGCCGCTAAAAGGCGCTTCTGTGCCCTTACTTTCAATAACTTCTTTTTCTTCTTTGGTTAATTTGTTGTATTTTTGTTTAGGCATATTATTATACAAAATAGTTAAATAAAAATCCGATTATAATAATTCCCACAGTAACAACTCCAAAGAAACTTAGGAGCAAAGGCATTTTTAATACACGCTTTAGCATCAATCCTTCGGGCAGGGAAAGTCCGACAATGGCCATCATAAAGGCCAGTGCTGTTCCCAGGGGCACGCCTTTATCAATAAGCGCGCTGATGATCGGGATCACGCCGGCGGCGTTGGAATAAAGCGGCACAGCAAGAATGGCGGCTACGGGCACACTCCAAATGCCGGATTGCCCGAGATAATTTTCAAAAAATCCCGATGGCACATAGCCGTGAATCAAAGCCCCCAGCGCCACGCCTATTATAATATAGAGGCTTACTTTTTTTGTGATGCCAAAGGCCTCATTGGAAATATATTTGGCTACGTGTTTGAACTTTGGTTTTTGTCCACCGCAACAACAGCATGGCGCTTTTTTGTTGTCAGATAAGCTGATAATATATTTTTCCATTTTCAGCTTGCCGAGAATAAATCCCCCGATTACGCCCGCGGCGATTCCTGATATTAAATATAGTAGGGTTATTTTAATGCCAAAGAGTCCAATAAAAAGGCCGATGGCAATTTCATTAATTAAGGGAGAGGTGATAAGGAAGGCAAAAGAAACTCCCAGTGGAATTTCAGCCTGCAAAAAGCCGATGAAGAGCGGGATGGAAGAGCAGGAACAAAATGGAGTGAGGGCTCCAAAGCAAGCTGATAAAAAATAATCCAGTCCGTAGAGTTTATGGCTGGCGAGGAAATCACGGAATTTTTTCACCGGAAGATAGTAGCGCAACAGGCTCATTAAATGAGTAACAACAATGAGCAGGATAAAAATTTTTAGCGTATCCAAAATAAAAAAGCTCAGAGCTCCGGCGAGAGCTGTTCCTTCTTGTATTTTAAATACGGAAAAAGTAAGCCAACGTGATAAGTTTTCCAAGGGTGAAATAATATTCATTTTAAAGATTCATTATTCCGCGCAGTCATAGAGCATATCTTCCGGGAAGCCGTATTCTTCTAAATCGCAAGAAATTGAGCCATTGCCTTCATGGACGATTTGCCATTCGCCGTCATCTTTCACCGCCAAGAATATTCCTCCTCCTTGCCCGGGCACAAAAGTAATTTCTCCGCGCACGTAATCTCCAGTTTCATGCGTTAGTTTTATTTCAATTGTATCCGCATACTCCGGATATTTTTCAATAAAAATTTGTTTTATTAATTTTTGTGCTGATTCATCTTCAGAGAGGATTAAACCGGTGCAGCGCCAGTTTATTTCTGCGGTTTTTGTTTCTTCGGAAACCACGCAGGCAGGATTGCATCCTTCTTTCTCGACATTCAGGTTGGCGTCAAACCACCAGGTCTTGCTGTTCTCATTATAAGATCCCGGGTCCAGAGTCTCACCCCCCTTAATACAATCTTTTTCGGCAATTGCGCGTGCTTCGGCTTCGGTCATACTGTTGTTTTGATTTTCCTGATTTTCTATCGGAGCAAAATTAAAAGAACATCCGCCGAGGATTAACAAAGGCAAAATTAATGTAAAGATTTTTTTCATATTGTTTATTTAGTTTTACTGGATAGCAGGGAGGTGATAATCAAGCCGAGTCCCAAGCCTAAGAGCAAAGAGCCTACAAACGCCAGGGCATTTGGCAGGAAAAAGAAGCCGAGTCCCAAGCCTAAGAGCAAAGAGCCTCCAATTGCCCAGGTATTTTTGTTGTTTTCTGTGTTTGCCATAGAATTAAATTAATAATTATAAATTTTATTTTTCACTCAAAGGAGCGGAGCGAGCGACATTTTGGATAACGTCTCGGGCTAGCCGAAGTTTTCTGAA
>CAYZWC010000121.1:0-2724 GCA_964482065.1 uncultured Gammaproteobacteria bacterium
GGCGATATTATGATTGCCAATGATTATGAGGGTATTCCCAAAAAAGACCGCAATCTTTGGCGAGATAGTAGAAAATTTTACGAAATGGTATCGCGTGCCAGTCATTTGCCGATTATCGGAGATGAGATTTTTGAGCTTTTTGACAAATGGCAGGAAATTAAGGAATTTTATCCTCGCCGCGACCTGTCCAAACCTAATTACCAGACCAAAAAAACTTATGAAATGATACAGGAAAAAGAATGGGGCAGGGATTTAATTGAATATTTAAATAAAGATCCGAGGCCTCTGGTGAGCACTTTTTTCTTTACGGCTTTTGCCGCCGAAGTTTTTGGCTACAAAAATGATATTTATTGCGTTGTCTGTGATGCTGACATCAGCCGCAATTGGGCTCCTCTAAATCCTCAAAAATCGCGAATTAAATATTTAGCTCCCTGCCAAAGGGCGGCCGAACGCCTTAAACTTTATGGAGTAAAAGAAGAAAATATTTATTTGTCCGGATTTCCTCTACCCAAAGAAAATATAAACGGCCGCGGTTTTACCACCTTGAAAAAGGATATGAGCCATCGTCTCTACAACCTTGATCCTAAAAAAGTTTATGCCAAAAAATACGGCTCGGTTATAAAAACATATTTGGGCGCTAAAAATTTTCCCAAGAAGAGCGATCATCCGTTGACTCTGATGTTCGCGGTTGGAGGAGCGGGCGCGCAGCGGGAAATAGGAGAGACCATATTAAAAAGTTTGAAGAAAAAAATAATAAATGATGAAATTAAATTAATACTGGTGGCGGGCAGTCGTAGCGAGGTTTCCACTTATTTTAAAAACCAAGTTTTGCGAGCCGGTATGAAAAAAGAGCTGGGCAAGGGAGTGGAAATTCTCTACTGCCGCGAGAGACGGGATTATTTTCAATTGTTTAATGAAAGATTGAGAAAAACCGATATTGTCTGGACCAAACCGAGTGAAGTTTCTTTTTACGCCGGACTCGGCCTTCCCATTATCATGGCGCCTTCCATAGGCTCGCAGGAAGAATTTAATCGTTCTTGGCTCAAAAGCTATGCTGCGGGAATAACCCAGAGACGCCCGGAATACGCCCATGAGTGGCTTTTTGACTGGATTAATGACGGACGATTAGCCAGAGCCGCTATGCACGGTTTTACCGAAGTACCCAAGCTCGGGTCATTTAAGATAGAAGACATAGTTCTCGGCAGAAAAGAGCGTTTTAAAGAAAGCTTGATAGTATAAAATTAATTTTTAATAAAATATATGAGTGATTTTAACTGTGAATCTTGCGGTATGCCTATGGACGAAGAAAGAATTTATTGTGAACATTGTGGTGACGGCGAGGGTAAAGAATTAAAAATTTCCAAAGAGCAAGCTATTGAAGGAGTAAAGAAAAATTATTTTATGGATAAGATGGGCCTTTCGGAAGAAGCCGCGCAAAAAGAAGCCGAAAATTTTATTGACCGTCAGCCCGCCTGGCAGGAGGGAGTATAATCATGTCGCATATTTTATTTTTCGGAATAGCTTTAGTTGCGGCACTGGTGGCAGCCATAACGGGTTTTGGCGCCACTACAATTTTAACTCCTTTTACTTCTTTGGTTGTAGACATAAAAATCGCCATCGTTTTGGTAGCTTTTTTTCATTTATTTGGCAATTTATTTAAAATAATAATTTTTAAAAAAATCAGGTGGCCGCTTTTTTTGAAATTCGGTTTGCCAAGCATTATAGCGTCTTTATCCGGAGCTTATTTGATTTCCTATATACCGTCGCGAACGGTAAAAATTATTTTTGGCGTATTTTTGATAGTTTTTGTCATATACTCGTTTTCTAAAAAAATAATAAAATTACCGGATAATAATTATTCGGCGGTTGGCGGCGGAATAGGATCGGGATTTTTAGCAGGATTTATAGGAACCGGCGGAGCTATTCGCGCTCTGTTTCTTAATGCATTTTCTTTGCCCAAGCTGGAATACATAGCCACTTCGGCAGCCATTGCCATTGTTATTGATTTGTCCAGGATTATGGTTTACCTGCGGCAAAATTTTGGCTCTATGGAGCCAATGCATTATTACTATTATCTGCCGATTCTTTTTATAATAGCCCTCATAGGAACCTATGGCGGTAAAAAGTTGGTCAAGATAATACCTGTTGAAATTTTTCGAAAAATAATTTTGGTTGCCTTGCTTATTGTGGGCGTAAAGCTTATTTTGGGCGTTTAGATTTTCATGTTATAATAAAAGTGCAATAATTATTAATTTATAAATATTATGAAAACCAAAAGTTTCCTTAAAGGCGCTTTGATTGCTTCAGCTTTGGCCGCCGGAGCCGCTTTTTTAGTCAATAAAAAAGTAAGTCCCAAAACAAAAGCTGAGGCCAAAAAAACAGTAACTGATTTGACTAAAAAAATCATCACCCGAATGCAGTCTTTACGCAGCATGACAAAAAGTAATTTTGATAAAGTGGTGGATGCTGTCGTTGATGAATACGAGTCCGGCAAAAAAGTATCATCCCAAACCGCCAAAGAAATTAAAAGCGAGTTAAAATCCCAGTGGAAAAACATCGAAAAAGAATTAAAGGGAGGAACCTCAAAAAGCAAAAAGAAAAAAGTCACCAAAAAGAAAAAATAGTTTTATATAAAAAACCGCCCTTCCTTTACCAGGGCGGTTTTTTTATTTACTTGTCGTAGCCATATGATAATGTCATAGTACAGCCATTTAGAAATGTCAT
>CAYZWC010000122.1:0-2658 GCA_964482065.1 uncultured Gammaproteobacteria bacterium
AAATATTAACTAAAATTGTCCTCAATAACTAAATTCTTCTGGGCAAGCCCCTTAAATAATTATGTTTATTTTATTTTTCTTTCTTGCTTTGTTTTCTCTCATTGGTTTAATTGTGGGTTTGATTAGGCCCGCAATATTTAAAAAAGTTTTTAGAGCTGTGCCTGGCAGAAAAAAGATTTCAGCCGTTTTTGTGGGAGGGTTTTTTGTCTTGTTCACCTTATCTCTCATTACGGCACCGCCCGTTGAAGAGAAAGACGACATTACACAACCAGTCAAAGAAATGGAAGAAGTTGTAGATAATAATGGAATTGCTGAACAGGAAACGGAACAACAAGAAGAACCGCAACTGGCCGACAATGCTGAAGAAGCTCAACCCGCAGAAGTTGATGAAAATTTAAATACAGAAGAGACAATTCAAGATAATCCGCCAGCCGAGGAAAACAAAAACCAGGACAGCGCTCCGACTGTCCCGGCTTCTGAACCAGTTCCCGCTCCGGAGCCGGAATCCGAAAATACCAGTGATCAATCATTTCTAATTACTCGAGTTGTTGACGGCGATACGATGAAAGTAAGCATCAACGGAACAGAGGATACCATCCGCTTGATCGGCATAGACACGCCCGAAACCGTCCATCCGAGCAAGCCGGTGGAATGTTTTGGCATGGAAGCCTCAAATAAAGCCAAAGAGCTCTTAGACGGCAAAATGGTCAAGCTGGAAGCTGATTCCTCGCAAGGGGAGAGGGATAAGTATGGCAGATTGCTTCGCTACATCTTTTTGCAGGACGGCACGAACTTTAACAAGCTTATGATTAGCGAGGGCTACGCCTACGAATATACCTATAACCTGCCATACAAATACCAGGCCGAATTTAAGTCAGCGGAGCAATATGCCAAAACCAACGAGAAAGGGCTTTGGGCTCCCGATGCCTGTTCTGAAGAGATAGCTTCGCAAGAAGAACCAGCGGAACCGGCATCAAATTTTTCGGGGACGTATGATTGTAGCGGCAATAATTATAATTGTTCGGATTTTAAAACTCAACAAGAATCACAAGACGCTCATGATTATTGCATGATTCAAGTCGGGTATGATATTCATAGGTTAGACAGAGATGGAGATGGTAAAACCTGTGAAAGCTTGCCTTAGTAAAAATTGAAGTTTATAAATTTTAAAATCGCCTTAGGGGCGATTTTTTGCTATAATATAGATATGTTTAAACTTTCATTTGAAACTCCGGCCGCGGAACATGGCGGCCCGAAAAAATTTGAGCAATTAATCGGGAGCATTGCCGCAAAAACCAATGAATATCTAAACCAATTCATTGATAATGAAAAGGGTAAGGATATAATCGGTCACGACGGCCATATTTTTATGCGCGGATTTTTGCGCAAGAAAGATGGTCCTTTTTCCAAAACCGGCGAGGGAGGCGTTTCCGAGGACGAAAAATTTGTCTTGGAGCGCAAGAAGATTTTCAGTGGAATTTGGAATGACGAAGGAATGCCGGACATAAATGTCCAAAAATATTATAGAGATACATTTGGTTGTGATAATGAAGAAGAAATGGTAGCGAGGTGGGAAGAAGGAAAAGACAAAACCCGCGGTAATGTTTTGGAGCATGCTTTGCTCGGTGTTTTGTACAAGGCCTTGAATAAAGATTTTGTGGTGGTTCATTCTTCTACATATGATGATTACGCAAACGGAGTTGATTATGTGATTGTGAATAAAGAAACCGGCGACGTGGCTTGTGCTTTTGACGGTGTGAATGACGACAAGGGAGGGGAGAGGTACGAGAAGAAAATAAAAAAAATAAGGCAGAAATCAAACAAGGAAGGAGCCGTGCTAAAATACGGGCTTACTTTTGAAACCGAAGATGGCAAAAAGAAATTAGTAAAAAAAGAATTAAAGAATATCCCGATTTTTTGCCTTTCGCTTTCTACCGGAGAACTGGAAAAATTATTAGGTTCCATGAATTATGATTTGGTGGGCGGTTTGTCTTCGGAAGAATCAAAAGTTTTTTCGGGGCTCGTGGAATCTTTGCGCTCGCAGACAGAGAATTTGGAGAAAGCGAGTATTTCCGAGAGAGTTAGAAATAATTTGGAGAAGTTTAAAAACTCTCTGCGCAAGATGGAAGAAATTAAAAATCGTAGTTAGTTTATGTATTATATATTTTTAGATGAAAGTGGAGATTTAGGATTTAGCAAAAGGTAAAGCCGTTGGTTTATTTTAACTATAGTTTTGACAAATAATCATAGGAAAGTAGAAAAGTGTGTTAAGAAAGTACATAAAGGATTAAAGAAAAAATTTAAAAACGTGAATGAGCTTCACGCTTATCATTCTGACGCCATCACTAAAAAGAGGATGCTTAGATTGTTAGCAGACAAAGATGATTTAAAAATATTATGTATTGTTTTGAATAAACAGAAAGTTTATATAGATTTACAAAATCAAAAAATTATTTATATAATTATACTGCCAATATTTTACTAGACAGATTGCACAATAAAAAAATTATAGAAGATGGTCGTAAGGTTTTAATTTGCATTGATCAGCGTGAAACGAATAAATTTTTGAAGAAAAATTTTGAAGATTATTTAAAAAATAATTTAAGACAGCGAGAATCAAATGATTTTGAAATTAAAATTAAACCTTCAAATACAGAA
>CAYZWC010000123.1:0-2625 GCA_964482065.1 uncultured Gammaproteobacteria bacterium
GGGGGGAGAGGGTGAAATTTCCAACAAAGAACTAACCCATAAGATTTTGGAGCTCATGGATAAGGGAGAAGAATATATAGAATATGTCAAAGACCGTCCGGGACACGACCGCCGTTATGCCATTGATTTCTCCAAAATAGAAAATGAATTGGGTTGGAAGCCGCAATATAGCTTTGAGGATGGGCTCCAGCAGACCATTGAATGGTATAAAACACACGAGGATTGGTGGAAGAGAGTTAAGTCCGGCGAATACCAAGAGTATTACAAAAAGCAGTATAATAAATAGAACACGGATTACCAAGATTTCCCTGATAAACCATGATTTATTATGGATTATAAATACAGTGATATCTCAGATAGAATTATAAGAGCTTTTTACAATGTTTATAATAAATTGGGCTATGGTTTTTTAGAAAAAGTTTATGAAAACTCCCTGGTTATTGAACTCGCTGAATTAGGTTTAAGCGCAAGCGCCCAAGTTCCAATAAAAGTTTCTTATAAAGAATATTTAGTTGGTGAGTATTTTGCTGATATTATTGTTAATAATTGTATTATAGTTGAATTGAAGGCGGCGGAAAATTTGTGTGAAGAACATGAAGCGCAGCTTTTAAATTATTTAAGGGCTACAGATATAGAAGTGGGATTGTTGTTAAATTTTGGTAAAAAGCCACAATTCAGAAGAAAAGTTTGGACTAATGAAATAGAACGCTGATCTCCACGATTTCCCTGATAAACCATGATTAGTATCTGCGTAAATCATGGCAATCATGGTGATCTGCGTTCCATAATTTATATTTTTTATGAAGATATTAATCATAGGATCAAAAGGAATGCTCGGAGGGGCTCTGGCCGATGCATTTGCCGGCGAGGAGCTTTTTTTATGGGATTTAGAAAATATTGATATTACGGATGAAAAACAAGTTAAAGAAAAAATTGGAGAATTAAAACCTGATATTATTATTAATGCCGCTGCTTATAACGCGGTTGATAAATGCGAAACGGAAGAGGGCTTTGAGATTGCTAAAAAAGTTAATGGAGAGGGACCGGGATATTTGGCAGCCGCTGCAAAAAAATCCGGCGCGGTTTTTGTGCATTACAGCAGCGATTATGTTTTTGGCGCGGATATTAAAAAAGAAGGCTACAAAGAAAATGATGTTCCCAACCCGGTAAATAAATATGGCGAGTCAAAATTATTAGGAGAAAAGCGGGTGCAGGAAAAAGGAGAAAAATATTATATTCTTCGTACCTGCAAACTTTTTGGAAAACCTGGCGAGAGTGAAGTGGCTAAAAAAAGTTTTGTGGACATAATGTTGCAATTGGCTGCCGAGCGTGATAAGTTAGAGGTGGTTGATGAGGAGTACGCGAGCCCCACTTATGTAGCTGACCTTGCCGCTCGCACAAAGGAGATTATTGAAAGCGCGATGACGCCATCGCGCCTTCCATATGGCATTTATCATGTGACAAATAGCGATGCCTGCACTTGGTATGAATTTGCTAAAGAAATTTTTAAAATTAAAAATATTGATGTTGAGGTTGAGCCCATAAGTTCTGAAAAATTTTCCTGCCTCGCCTTTCGCGAAGGGCGGGCCCGTCCGGCCAAGCGGCCAAAGTTTTCCGTTTTATTAAATACTAAATTACCCAAAATGAGGTCATGGAAAGAAGCTTTAGAGGAGTATTTATTATGAAAAATAATGTAGATGAATTAAATTATTTTTTTGTTGATGAGGCTGGGGACCCGATTTTTTATAATAAACACGGAAAATGCATAGTTGGAGAAGAGGGCTGTTCAAAAATTCTGCTTTTGGGATTCATAAAAACTAAAAATCCCGATCAGCTTAGAGGGTCGGTTTTAAAACTTCGTGATGAAATTGTGGGAGATCCGTATTTAAAAAAGATTCCATCTTTAAAAAAGACAAAACTTTATTTTCACGCGAAAGATGATTGTCCGGAAGTAAGAGAAAAATTTTATAAATTAATGTTAGGTTTGGATTTTAAAGCAGAATTTGTAGTGGCCAGAAAGATACCAAGCTTATTTAAAAGAAAACATAAAGGTAATGAGAATCTTTTTTATGACGACTTGGTAAGCAAACTTTTTGAAAATAAATTACATGTAGCAAAGAGAAATTTTATATACTTTGCAGTCAGAGGCAGTAAGACGCGCCAAGCTCCTTTTGAGGATGCTATAAAAACCGCGGTTTCATCATTTGAAAAAAAATGGATGATGAAGAATGATTCAGAAATAAATATTTATCCCCAGTCTCCCCTAGGAGAACCTTGCTTACAGATTATTGATTATATGAATTGGGCAGTGCAAAGAGCTTTTATAAGAGGTGAAGACCGTTATGTTAAATTCGTAGAAGAAAAGATTAGTTTTTTAGTTGATATTTATGACCTGGAAAACTATCCCAAAAATTTTTATAGTCGAAGTAATAAATTTAATATAACTAAAATAAGCCCTCTATAGCTAGTTCCGAATTGAATCGGAAGCACGGCATGGAGCCGACTTTCACTAGTAGAAGACTTATCTTTATATTTATATTATAACATATACTTATCCACAGGTCAAATACTTGCACTGGTTCATGTTACAGTTCACACTAAAGAGGTGCAATATGTGGAAAAATG
>CAYZWC010000124.1:0-2579 GCA_964482065.1 uncultured Gammaproteobacteria bacterium
CATTTCTAAATGGCTGTACTATGACATTATCATATGGCTACGACAAAAGAGAACGTATCCTTGACAAATCAAAAGGGTATTGTTATATTATATTGATAATTAGAACAATCACAATTTCACAGAAAGGGGTAGAAAATGTCCAAATGCGCTAATCCCGAGTGTCAAAAACTGGCTTTGGCAGATAGCCGATTTTGTGGGTCATGCTTGCAGAAAGAGGAAGATCAGAAGACCAAGGAAACATGTGAAATTTGTCTGGAGAGAAAGCCGGGAGACGCTACTTTCACGCCCATTAATTATGGTGGTAAAAGTTACAGTATTTTGATTTGCAATGCTTGCGCGAGCAGGGTAACCGAACAAACCTACATAAGATCGACGTCCGGTGAATTTCCCGTCGTTACCGAGAAAAAATTATCAAGAGAAGAGGTGATTGAAGCTTTGCGAAAAGACCTGAGAATTACTCCCAAAGAGACCAGTATTTTTCGTCCCGAATCTTCGGTTGAAATACCGCAAAGCACTGCCGTGGGAATGTCGGAAATTCCGGAAGAAGCTTCTCCGCCGGAGATTGAATTGAATCCGAGGATTGATCCGGAAGAATCTACAAATACGCAGCCTGATTTGGATTTTCCCGACAGTGAGGAAAGCCGATCGGATTTGCCACCGGTTCCTGAAGAAAAAAAGCCGAGTTCTGTTCCCGAGGTTCCCGATGAGGAAAGACCTCAAGCGAGGGAATATAAAGCGGTAAAAGAAGAGCGTAAACCCAGAAACATAGAAGAAGACATCAATACTTTTCGGCCGGATTTTATACCCCGAAACAAGGAGGAAACAATGAACGAAGAACAAAATCCGCAAGCTGAGGCTCCGGAAGCTCCGGCTTCGGAAGAAACCGATGCGGAATCCAAAAGCGGGAGAAAGCCTTCCGTGGTAGTGATATCGTCGCATGAAGAGTTTTACTTTTTTACCGACGAAGAGGAGGAGTCCGAAAATTCTGAGAATTTTCAGGATAATGCACCGCCTTTTTCGGCCGGTAGCGCTCCTTCGGAAATGGCTGTAGAAGCCGACCATGACCAGTGTTTTCGCGACGCCGTAATCTGGATTCTAATCGGCACAGCAGCCGCCTACATATTATATTTCGGATTTTTTGCAGGCTGAGAGTTCAGTCCCGGGAGGAAAAATTTTATCGCCGGATGCCTTTTAGGTGTCCGGTTTTTTTATTTTTTTGTTGTTTTTATAAATTTATATTCTTATATACTTGACATAGGAAATTTAGGGGTTTATAATAAAATTAGCACTCAAGATAAGTGAGTGCTAATAGAATTATTTTAAAAAATATGCCCATAAGTGATCGGCAAAAAAATTTGTTAAATATCATAGTATCCGAATACAATCGGAGCGCAGAGCCCGTCGGTTCCAAATTTTTGGCGGGAACCGGCAGGTTTGATTTAAGCCCGGCTACACTGCGTAATGAAATGGCCGATCTTGAAAAAGAAGGTTATATCTACCAGCCTCATACTTCGGCGGGCCGCGTGCCCACGGAAAAAGGCTACAGATTTTTTATAAATAATTTTCTTAAAGAAAAAGAGCTTGGACGACGGGAGAGAGAAGTGATAAGAAAAGAATTATCACGAGCACACGAGCTTAACGTGAATGTTTATAAAATTTTAGCCAAAACTTTGGCGGAAATTACGCCGGTGGCGGTGATTTTCGCTTTTTCTAAGAATGACCATTATTATACGGGATTATCCAATCTTTTTTCTCAGCCCGAATTCAGCGATATGGAAATAGTGAGAGATATCTCGGCGGTAATTGACAGGATGGACGAAGTTTTAAATGATGTTTTTTCAAATGTCGGCGCAGAAGTGGAAATACTTTTGGGTAAAGAAAATCCTTTTGGAGAAGCTTGTGGAACGCTTATTACTTCTTATGACAATAAAAAGAAAAAAGGAGTTATGGGCTTTTTGGGCCCCATGCGTATGGATTATCAAGCCAATTATTCACTTATAAAATATTCCAAAGAATTAATAAATGATTTTTAATTATGAATGAAGATAAAAACAAACCGCAAAATGAAATAGAAAAACTTGAAAAACAGGCCGCTGATTATCTGGAAGGCTGGAAGCGGGCCAAGGCCGATTATATTAATTTAAAAAAAGAAGCCGAACAAAAGCAGACTGAGCTTTTGAATTTGGCTACTGCGGGCATGGTTTTGAATATTTTGCCCATATTTGACAGTTTGAAAAAAGCCATCGCCCATATTCCCGAAGAGCACAAGGATGAGCCTTGGATTCAGGGGGTTGTGGGAATTAAAAAACAATTTGATGATTTTTTGAAGCAAATTAAAATAGAAGAAATAAAAACTGAAGGAGTAAAATTCGATCCGGAGCTGCATGAAGCGGTCGGTAAAAGAAAGGAAGAAGGCAAAAAGACCGATGAGATTTTGGAAGAAGTAAGCACCGGTTTTAAGTCTGACGGCAAAGTGGTTGTGCCGGCCAAAGTTATTGTCGCAGAGTAGTATTATAACTTAAATAATAATTGTTTAGTTTCATGACATTATTAACAAAGTAAGCACTTTTGAAAACCAA
>CAYZWC010000125.1:0-2396 GCA_964482065.1 uncultured Gammaproteobacteria bacterium
TCTTTTAGCGCCAAAGCGGGCCCGAAGGGACTCGAACCCTCGATCTTCTGCGTGATCCCGATAGCCATCGGGATTAACCACTACACAAAAACAACCCCGATATTCATCGGAGTTGTTTTCTTTTAGCGCCAAAGCGGGCCCGAAGGGACTCGAACCCTCGATCTTCTGCGTGATCCCGATAGCCATCGGGATTAACCACTACACAAAAACAACCCCGATATTCATCGGAGTTGTTTTCTTTTAGCGCCAAAGCGGGCCCGAAGGGACTCGAACCCTCGATCTTCTGCGTGACAGGCAGACGTGTTAACCACTACACTACGGGCCCGCTTTAGCGCTAATTTATTTTTTAATAAGCCATTCTATATGTTTTTTGCTTTTCTTTTTCTTTATTTGTTTTTCTCGCTTTATTGCCTCACCTCTACTATTATATTTTTCCGTATAAACCAATTTCCAGGGTATTTTTCTTTTGGTGTAAAATTCCATTCCGGAATTATGCTTTTTTATTCTAATTTTTAAATTCTCAGTTTGACCCACATAATAAGAATTGTCTTGCAAGCTTTGTATTATATATAAATAATATTTTTCCATACATTAGTTCTGCGTGATCCCGATAGCCATCGGGATTAACCACTACACTACGGGCCCGCTTTAGCGCCAAATACTTTTTTAAAACAAAAAGACCTAAAAAAGCCTTGAATATAATATATACTACTTTTTATAAATTGACAAGAGTGTATAAATATGATACAGTTTTTATATAAATTAGTCAACACTTATGGCAAAAATAAATAAAAATAAAAGTTTCAAAGCGATATTGGAATCTCCTTATTTGACTGATGACTTGAGAGAAAAAATATCCAAATTATCAGTTGAGTTAAAAGAGAAAGATTTAAAAGAATTATATAAAGAGGTTGATAAATTTATTTCCGAACAGAAAATACGTGAAAATGATTTAAAAATTGAAGTTAAGCGAGAAAAGGATAATTTTGAAGAAAATATGCTTGATAGGATTGATCAACTTATTAATGATTTGGAAATCTTTAGAGCACAAATTTCCGAAGAAGAAAAATCCGCCCGCGTGAGAGAAGTGCATAAAAAGATTATATCTTAATATATTTCTATGTCTAAACAAGAAAAAATAGAAGATTTTAATAAACTTTATGAGAAAGCTTTTTCTTTTGTTGAAGAAAAAAAATCACATGACGAAGCTATTACAGTAAGCGAGCTGGTAGATCAATTTGACATACCAAAAGATCAGGCTAAAGAAATATTGGATATTTTGGTTGAAGCGAATGTTATTGAAAAATCTGATTATTTGGATGATCTTTTTTTTAAGAACGGCGCGGAAAAAGAAAATGAGATCCGGGAAAGACCAGATACGGTTCCCGATTATCCTCCGGTTCCCGAAGAACCCGAAGAAAAGGATGATGATGTTTTGGAAAAAGACGACAACCAAATTGAAGATATGAGAGAGCAAGAAATACCTAAGGAGGGTGATACTTCCGAAAAGGTGAATGAAGAAGAAGTAAAAAGTAAAGAACCTGATAAATCAAAAGAAGGTGTTTATCAAGAGAAGAGAGGAGAGGTATCATCAGCTGTTTCCGAAATAGGAGAAAAACCGACCGGTCGAGATGAATTGAAAAGAGAATTGGATTATTACAATATATCCAAAGGCAGCCGTTTTATATCTGAAGCCAAGGGTTTTACTTATAGAATAATAGGACCGGTTGAAATTTCTGAAGACGATCGTGATTTAAGGGATGTTAAATTTGCCATAGAAGTTCGCACTCCGGCCGGAGCGGTTTTGCAAAAAGAAACCGATGCTTGGAAATTAATTAAAAATATTGAATCGGGTAATTTTAAAGAAGCCGGCGATAAAAAAGTTTCCGATCGTTTGCAAAAAAGAGCCGGACAATTTTATCAATACGAAGAAAGCGGTAAAATAAATAAAAAGGAACTAACCAAAGAAGAAGAGCGTTCGGAAAAAGTTCTTGAAAAACAAGCCAGAAAAGAGATGAAATATGCCCTAAGCAAACGGAAATGGCTCAAAGATAAATATGCCGAAATACGATACAGCATGATCATGATGCGAAGCCATCAGCATATGAAAAAGCGATGCCCAGGTGCTGATCAGGACATGTCCGGCATGGGGATGTTTGGTCGTCGGACGAAAATAAGCGAGAATAATTCCAGCTACAGCCGCGAAAGTGATCAGCCAGGGCTTTTCCAAAATCCCGATATGGGCATGACGGTGCGGCATATCAAGAAGAGTTTCTCCCCAAAAAGGAACAATCGAATCGCTTAAAGTACCGACTCCAACAGCCCCGATAAATCCTACGGTAATAACTTTCCAAATCTTAAAACCGGAAATTTCTTTGCGAGATTTATAACGACAA
>CAYZWC010000126.1:0-2338 GCA_964482065.1 uncultured Gammaproteobacteria bacterium
TAAAGGGTAAAAAATAACTTTATTAGCCCCACCAAAATGTCTAGTTAACCTAATATATTAATATTTATTTTATGAAAAAAACAATTTTTGCCGTTATAATTTCTCTGATTTTCGGTTTTGGCGCGCAAGCTTCCCAAATTGAAGATTTTACAAACCATAACGCGCCGCAAGATAATTATTACCAGTCTTTTTTTGATATTTTGGTAATGGATTTTACCATTCCCGACAATAATGGTTCTCCTGATGAGCTAAATGCCATTACCATGAAAAATTTGGGAACGGCCGAAGATCTTTTTGAAATTGAAAAAATAAAATTTTGGGTTGATGAAGGTCCGGAAGGATTTCAGGGTTTGGGAATTGATAAAGAATTGGGAACGGCAACTTGGTATGCGCTTGAGCAATACTGGTATGTGAAAAATTTATCTCAAGAGATTCCCGTTGGCGGTTTGAGATTTTTTGCTACTGTGGAAACTCCATATACATTTTCTTCATCCTCTTATATAAAGATGACAATACCAAATTTGGATGATAAAAATACTAATGGCGAATTTGATTTGGGTGATAAGGGTATTTTTGTGGCTTCGGATAATGATGGGCCTACCGACGAGGGGATTGTCAATCAAAACATACAAACTTTGTATAAAGCTTTTATAGACCAGTATGACCCCAAAACAAATATAACCAATTTATTTAATGGAGATGTTATTGAAGAAGGAGAATATGTGATAACCGGAAAATCAAAGGATCAGGGAGGGTCTATTATGTCTTATGTAAAAATTATAATAGACGGCGAGGAATATCCGGTGGAGACAAACAATAATTATCTTGATTGGCAATATGTTGCCAATTTTTCCGCCGGCAGCCACAGTATAGCGATAAAACACTCCGATCAGGTGGGTAATTCCGGGGAAACTTCTTCCATTACCATAACCGTAGAAGCATCTGAGCCGGAGCCCGAGCTGGAGCCGGAGTCAATTATTCCCGGAATTCAGTTTGGCGATTTGATTAAGGCTTCCGGTGATTCTGTTTATTATTATGGTCAAGATGGCAAACGCTATGTTTTTCCCAATGAAAAAACTTTTAAAACTTGGTATGATGATTTTTCCTTGGTCAAAGAAATAACCGACGAAGAATTGGCTTCGGTGCCGATTGGGGGCAATGTGGTTTATCGTCCGGGAGTAAAGATGGTAAAAATTACCACCGATCCCAAAGTTTACGCCGTTGACCAAGGCGGAATTCTCCGCTGGGTAGAGACCCCCGAAATTGCCACTTCTCTTTACGGAGAAAATTGGAGCCGGATGATTGATGATGTACCCGATGCTTTTTTTGTAAATTATACCGTTGGCAATCCAATTTCTTCATCAGCAGAGTTTAAGCCGGACGTTATTAAATCAGAAGTCCCGACAATTGCTGTTAATAAAGGTCTGTAAATATTGTAGAGACGCCCCGCATTTGGCAATGCGTCTCTACAAAACATAAAACATGGAGGGCTTGTTTAAAAACAAATACCGCATTGCGTCAGCACGATTACCCGGATTTGATTACAGCAAAGACGGAGATTATTCTGTAACCATTTGCGTTAAAAACAGAAAATGTTTATTTGGAAATGTAGAAAATAAAGAAATGATATTAAATGATTTAGGCCAGATGGCGGTCCAATCTTGGTTGGATATTCCCAAACATTTCCCCGATTGTTCGTTGGATGAATTTATTGTCATGCCTAACCATGTCCACGGTATTATTATAATTAATAAGCAAAATGACGCCGTAGAGACGCAAAATTTTGCGTCTCTACAACATGATGAAATATATAAAAATAAATTTGGGCCGCAATCGCGCAATTTATCTTCAATTATCCGCGGCTATAAGGCGGGTTTAAAGAAATGGTCTACTATGAATAATTACGAGCATTTTTCCTGGCAATCCAGATTTTACGACCATGTTATACGGGACGAAGAATCTTTATTTAATATCCAAAACTACATACAGACAAATCCGGAAAATTGGGAAAGGGATAGGAATAATTCGGAAAATCTATGGATGTAATTATCATATAGACGCATTGCAATGCGTCTCTACATTTATACTATGCTAAAGAAATTTTTTTCGGTTTTATTTTTAATTTTATTTTTTTGTTTAATACACAAGCAGCCGGTTTCGGCTGCTTCTTTTTATGCCGGCGATCTTATCAAAGCCAGCGGACCGGCTGTGTACTACTACGCTTCGGACGGAAACAGGTATGTCTTTCCCAACCAAACAACTTACATGTCTTGGTATGAAGACTTTTCTTCAGTCAAGACCATTACCGACAGCGAATTGGCCGCTATCTCCATCGGAG
>CAYZWC010000127.1:0-2276 GCA_964482065.1 uncultured Gammaproteobacteria bacterium
AATATGTTAACACCTAATGAATTCGCTATGTCGCATTTGACATGAAAGAGAACGATTATTTGACAGCTCATTTTTTCTTTGCTAAACTGTGTATAATAATTAAATATTTATCAAGAGTGTGGTAAGGGAACTGGCCCTTTGACCCACCGGCAACCATCCGATTTGGGAAAGGTGCCAATTCCAGCCCTTTATGGGGAAGATAAGAAAAATTTTTATCTTTCCCGGGAGGAAGGATTTTTTATTAAATACTTTTTATGCTAAAAACAAGCGAAAGCGTAACCGAGGGGCATCCTGATAAAGTCTGTGATCAAATCTCAGACGCGGTTTTGGATGCCTGCCTTCGCCAAGATTCGAGTTCTCGTGTGGCAGTGGAGGCTTTTGGCAGCCACGGCCTTTTGGTGCTCGGCGGAGAGGTAACCACCAAGGCAAAATTTAACGCGGAAAATATCGCCCGGGAAGTTTATCAAGATATCGGTTATACGGATGAATTGGAAATTGTCTCACATATTGTGGAACAATCGCCGGAAATCGCCCAGGGTGTTGATACCGGCGGAGCAGGGGACCAGGGAATAATGTATGGATATGCCACAGCGGAAACCCCGGAGTATTTGCCGCGGACTTCAATTTTGGCACATAAGCTCGCAAGGCGCTTGGCCGATTTGAGAAAAAATAATCCTAAATTTTCCTGGTTAGGACCGGACGGTAAGACACAGGTAACTTCCGAAAATGGACGGATTAAAACCGTTCTTGTTTCCACTCAGCATAAGGAAGGAATGACGAGTGAAGAAATTAAAGAATTAATAAAACATGATTTGATTGAATATATAATAGGAGATTTGACCGGAGTTGATATTTTGGTAAATCCGACGGGAAGTTTTTCAGTCGGCGGTTTTGCATCCGACGCCGGACTTACCGGAAGAAAAATCATGATTGATACCTATGGTGGTTTAATGCCGCACGGCGGGGGAGCATTCTCCGGGAAAGATCCTTCTAAAGTTGACCGCAGCGCTGCCTACATGTGCCGTTTTGTTGCCAAGAATTTGGTGGCTAATGGCTACGCTAAAAGCGCTATGGTGAGTGTGGCCTATGCTATTGGCAAGGCTGAACCTTTGATGGTTAGCGCTAAAGACGCGCGCGGTAATGATTTGAGCAGGCTTGTGCAGGAAAAGTTTGATTTTCGCCCGCAAGCGATTATTGAAATGCTTGATCTCCGCCGTCCGATTTACTTTCCAACCGCGGCCTATGGCCACTTCACCAATTCCGCCTATCCCTGGGAAGAGATTGTGAATATATAAAATAAAGATTTTCTAAAATAAAAAACTCCCCGAGTTGTTGACTCGAGGAGTTTTGTTTTCTTGCGAGAGTTTCGTTACTCTCTTTTGATGTAGCCGTTTGGCTCCAGCCAAAGCTTGGTAACCACGGTGTAGTTTACGACGCCGAGGATGCCGCCGGCAACCGCGCCGATGATTGCCGATCCGGCAAAGTAGCCGATAGCCGCACCGAGAGCGGAGTCCAGAGCGCAGATCACTCGTTCCTGTGAATGGACGAGAACAAAAAATTCCCAGAGGAAAGTCGAGAAGAATACATAGATGGCAACGAACACATAGCCGACTTCCTTGGCAATCATCTTGAAGTTTTTTACGAAGAAGATAATGCTGCGTGCGAAAAAGACAATTAAGAGCAACACTGCAGTGGGCGGGAAAACCAAGGCAGCTATTTTGCGCATGCGTGCCAGTGCAGTAGAGATACCGCTCAAATAGTCTCCTAGTAACTCCAGAGGATGTGTTAAACAGCAGAGCATTAATGTCATCCATGCTATCCCGGCACACATAGCAAACATGAGAGTATAATCTGGTAATTTTTCTGCTGAAGATAGCTGGTCGAATCCCAGACGAATAATAAGCAACCATGATATTGCAGTAATTTGAATT
The DNA here is from genome assembly GCA_964482065.1 of uncultured Gammaproteobacteria bacterium. GTDB lineage: Bacteria > Patescibacteriota > Patescibacteriia > JAQUQO01 > JAQUQO01 > CAYZWC01. Next base: position 1,932 of record CAYZWC010000127.1, read on the forward strand.
AATAGGTATAGACCTATTCCTTGGTTGATTTTTATTTTCCTCGCGGCGCGGTAAGCCGCGGGGATGGCCGCGATCACTTCACGCCACTGGTAGGACAGATAGCCGACGAGCGCGCCGACGATGAGTCCGACCCACCAGAAGTTGTGGTTTAGTTCCAGTGCGACGAGAGAGCCGATGCCGGCGCCCGCGCAGCACACCAAAAATATTTTCCAGGTTTTTTCCATCATTATTTCGTCACCTCCATTGATTGGGTTTTAACAGAGCGTTTTAACCCATTAAATATAACATATTTGGTTAACTAGACATTTTGGTGGGGCTAATAAAGTTATTTTTTACCCTTTAAAA
>CAYZWC010000128.1:0-2060 GCA_964482065.1 uncultured Gammaproteobacteria bacterium
GTATGACATTTCTAAATGGCTGTACTATGACATTATCATATGGCTACGACATTTTCTTTTTGTGCCAAAAAGGATAATATGGAAGATGTTTTGTTTGATGCAGTTTTTGATGATATGAGAGATTATATAAGATATGGTGATCTGCCCGCTCAAAAATACAGGCCAGATTTTTATATAGATACCTCATTAGAACAAAAAAATATGCATATTATTACTTTTCAAGAGGAAAATGGTTTTATAACATGCAATGTTAGATTATTTAATAGTTTTTATTATAAATACATATTGGGTAAATATCCATTTTCGATTGATAGCCGTAACTTTGGATGTGCAACAGCATTTAATCCATTTTCAAGAGAGATTATTACAACTTTATATTCTTCACCATCACCAATTATTGGTAAACCAAAATATGGTTTATTTTGTCGATAATATTAAATAAAATTTTTGTTTTTGTTTACCGCTGGTGTTAATAGGCGGTTTTTTATTACCCTAAACAAAATTGCCCAAAAATGATATAACTATAATATGAAAGGAACTCATCAAAAATTTCTACCACTGGCATTTATTCCGCTCATGATCGGCGGCTTGGTTTTGTTTATAAATTACAGCTGGGCGGCGATCACCGATGAAGATTTGGATGCCAAAGCGGAGGAAGTCAAAGCCGAGCAGAGTGAATTACAGTCGGAGCTTGCAGAAATTCAAAAACAAATTGACGCCTACGCGAAAGATTTAAAAACAGTACAGGGAGAGAAAAATACTTTGCAGAATAAGCTGAACCAATTGAACAGCCAAAAGTCCTCGCTGGAGCTGGAGATCAAAGCCACGGATATTAGATTAAAAAAACTTGATTTGGAAATAGAGGATACGGAGGCGGCCATTCAAGAAAATATGGAAAAGAGCGAGAACATCAAAGCGCAGATGAGCCGGCTTCTTAATTTAATTTACCAGAGCGACAGCCGGCCCTTATACTATATTATATTCAGCAAGAATAATTTGTCAGAAGTGTACGCGGAGATTGAAGAGAATAATCAGATGTTAAATAGCTTGTCCGGCTTGCTCGCGGATGCCAAGGAATTAAATTTGCAATTGGCGGCCAGTGCCGAAGAACTGGAGCAAGAACAGCTCGCCGCGCAAGATTTGCAATCTATTCAAAGTGTGCAAGAAGAAAAATTAGCCGCCTCGGCAGCGGAGCAAAATACTTTGCTAAAAGAGACCAAGGGCAAGGAGAGTGTTTACCAAGCCAATTTGGCGGATGCTAAATCCAAGGCGGCGGAAATCCGCGGTCGGCTTTATTCTTTGCTTGAAGTGGAAAAGCAAATTAATTTCGGCCAGGCCATGCAGATTGCCGAATGGGCCGGCGGACACACCGGAGTGCGCGCCGCTTTTCTTCTTGCTATTTTGACACAGGAATCAAATCTTGGAAAAAACGTCGGTACCTGCAACCGCGCCGGCGATCCACTCGAGAAGAGCTATAAAGTGGTAATGCATCCGACCCGCGACCAGCCCCCGTTTTTAGAAATTACAGCGGCGCTTGGGCGTAATCCGGACGAGACGCCGATTTCCTGCCCGATGCATGATAAGAACGGCAATCAAATCGGCTGGGGAGGGGCTATGGGTCCGGCGCAGTTTATTCCATCCACCTGGATCGGATATAGCAGCAAAGTTTCCGCCATTACCGGCAAACCGGCCGACCCTTGGGATATTCGCGACGCCTTTCTTGCTTCGGCGATCAAGCTCGGACACGACGGCGCGACTTCAATAGACGGGGAGTGGGCCGCCGCCATGCGTTATTTTTCCGGGGGTACCAATCCGGCTTACAGTTTTTACGGAGACAGTGTAGTGTCCATGGCCGACGATTATCAGAAAGATATTGATGAATTGAATCAATAAATTTAAATAAAATAAAATGAGGCCTATGCCTCGTTTTATTTTTCAAAAGTCAAGCCCCTTTATTGTCATCCTGAGCGACGCCGCAAATGCGGGGGAGCCGAGGGATCCTTTTAATTGAGTAACTAGACATTTTGGTGGGGCTAAAAAGTGAGATTTGTGGCATAATA
>CAYZWC010000129.1:0-2030 GCA_964482065.1 uncultured Gammaproteobacteria bacterium
GCGCGAAAAAATTAAAAAATGTAGAGAAAATTTTTCTGTTTTGGTTTGCCGTAGCCCCGCAACGCAAGCGTGCGGGATAAACTCCGCGGAGGCAAGCGGAAACGCACTTCATTCTTGTTCTGGATTTTCTTTGAAAAAAGTTCGGATTTCGTTCAGAGTACGGAGCAAATACACATTTTCCGTGTGGCTAATGTAAGTCTAAGATTCTTTAAAAGCACCAATAAATTTTGGTGCTTTTAATTACAAGGGGGATGACTAAATTATATTATATGTTATAATATAATTAATGAAGATCAGTATTTTTACTATCTTTTAGTTTATGAAAAAGGTCACTTTTGTGAATAAATATAATTTAAGAGTTGCTCGTGAAAACGTAGGAATGGATGTTTATCGTGCATCGAAAAAGGTGTCAACAAAAAAAGATTGTGTTGCGCTATGGGAGTCAGGTAAGGATTTGCCTACCTGGGTACAGCTTAGGAAATTAGCCAAGGCGTATAACATTTCTGAACTTTTATTAGTTTCTAAAAAGAATATACAAGAAAACAGAGAAATACCAGATTTTAGAGTTGGAGTGGCCGAAGAGGAAAAAAATGAGATTAAAAAATTAACTGATCTTGTTTTGAAAAGACAGATGTGGTTAGAAAAACAGATTAAAAATAGTGGCGGCTCCAAAAATAAATTATTGGGATCTGGCAGAAATATTAGTAATCCTAATGAGTTAGCTCAATATATTGCACAAACATTAAATATTAGCACAGAAGAAATTAAATCCATATCTGGGTTTGGTGCGCGCAAAAAAGTTTTGGATTATTTGATAGATAAAGCTGAAAATAATGGAATTTTTGTAGGCAAGACTATTTCTTATCATAAAATACCAGTAAAACACATGAGAGGACTTTTTATATCAAATGATTACTGTCCTTTTATTATTTTAAACAGAAAAGATGCTTTATCAGCACAAATTTTTTCATTTATCCATGAATTATCACATTTTTTTAGAAAAAGTGATAGCATATCAAATAGCATGGATTTTAGAAATTCTGATGGAAATGTAAACTCTGAAGAAGTTTTTTGCAATAAGGTCGCCGCAAATTTACTTTTGCCAATTGATGAGCTAAAGAAAAATATTTATCATGAAGAGGACATAGATAAATTGGCGGAAGAATATAAATTAAGCAAACTTTTTGTTTTTTATAGATTAAAATATTTGGGGAAAATTGACAGTTTAAATTTAGATGAGTTAGAGGATAGTATTAAAAAAGAATCGGAAGAAAATATTATAAAACAAAATAAAAAGAAAACTAGTTCTGGCGGAAATTACTACAATAATATGAAAGACTCCAATGGAGAATTATTCAACAGAATTGTTACTAGTTTGTATTTTGAAAATAAAATAGGTCACGTTGAGGCTTCCAATCTTCTTAAATTTTCAGTGGATATTTATGAATATTGATGATAGTAGAAAAGTATATGTGGTTGATACTAATGTTTTAGTGGAATTTTGTCATTGGTGTCCTTTTAAATTTAGCTCCGCTTTTTGGTCTCAATTAGAGAATTTTTTAGATAGTGGAAAGTGGATACTTTTAGATGTTGTTGTTGACGAAATTAAGTATCCAAAAGAAATAAAAAAGTGGGCTCAAAATCAAAAGGATAAAGGTGTAGTGGTTGCGCTTGATGAAAAAGTTAGAGAACGAGCTGTAGAAATTAATGATCAATATCCAATGATAGATGAAGCTAGTGGTAAATCTGAAGTCGATACATATATAGTCGCTTATGCAGAAATTAATAATTTATTGATATTTACTAGAGAAGGATCAAGAAAAGATAATCACGAATTATATAAAATTCCAGATGTATGTAGGGAATTAGGAGTTGGGTACATTAGAAAAGCGCATTTATTTATGCAAGATTTAGAGTTCTCTTCATAATTTTTGCTGTTATAATTAATATCAAAACTTGCCCTGAGTGCAGGTTTTTTATTTTTCCTATGTCAAGACCATTTAGAAATGTCATACTTTGAGCCAAATAGA
>CAYZWC010000130.1:0-1968 GCA_964482065.1 uncultured Gammaproteobacteria bacterium
GTAGGACATTTCTATAAAACCCAAAGTAGGACATTTCTATAAAATCTTGACATATTTTTTTTGACCTTGACTTTTTATTATTGTTATGTTATTATCAAATATCAAAAAAGTTGTTTGAAAACCAAAATTAAGCTTGGAGGAAAAGTCATGAAAAAGGCTATTTTTGCGGTTTATTTTCTCGTTTTTGCGATTTCCTTTGGCGCCGGTGCCGAAGAAAGTGTGATGAACCTCATCGAAAGCGTTAATGATATGAACAGCCCGGCCACGGGAACCTCATCTTCGCAAACCGGCGATATCAGCGAGTCTCTTGAAAAAGCCGGTGAAGAAAAAATGGGCAACCTTAATTTGCCGGATTTTAAAGAATTGGAGAAAAAGGAAGATACCGAAGCTGAAAGCGGCCTTAGTGAGGAAGAAGCGCGAAAAGCTATTCGGGAAAATATTTCCGGAAAGCCCGCTTCCAAAGCTCCGGCCAATGATTTTGTTCTCAAAGGCGCTGTTAATATGAAGTTCAAGGATATGAAGACGATTTTTACCATCCGGACCAAGAAAAAAGCCGATTATGGCCATCTTCTCAAAGGAAACATTTTTATCCTAAATTTGGATACTGCCAGCGCGCTTTCCGGCATAGAGGATAAATTTCCTTTCGGCCATGCCAAATCTCTGGTTTGGCGGCAGACAGAGCGCGGAGGCGATCTCATTTTTGAAATGTTTGAAGGCTCGCGTGCTTATATTGAAGAAGCCCCCCCCGGAGAATTACGGGTTATTATGAGCGGATTGCTTTATAGAATGGATAATTTTTCTTTTAATCAAGATAAAAGAGGCACCCAGATAGAGATGACTACTTCCGCGCCGCCGGATTACCGCATTGACTTGTCTGAAGACGGTCAAAGGCTTGATCTTTATCTTATTAATTGCGCTTGCGAAAATACTATGCGCGATGATTTGAATCTTTATTTTGTAGATGGAGTTTTTATCGAATCGGTAATAGATGAACGCTGGGAAGCGCCGGCAATTTGCCTGGTTTCTTTGTCGCTCAAAAAGAAAGTGCCGTATAAGGTGTTTCAAGCCGGTGATAAGCATTTGGGTTTGCGTTTTGGCTACCATGTTGAAAAAGAGAAACCGGTTGCTTTGGCGGTCAAGGCCAAGCCGGCTTCAAAAGAAGCTTTGCCCGAGCCGCCAAAAAAACAAGAGGAAATTTCCACGCCCAAGAAAGAAAAGCGGGAACAACCGGTCGATAGCAAGAAAGAACAGAAAAAATCAGTTTCTCGCCCTAAAAAGCCCGAACCGAAAATTCAAAAAAAAGCAGCGGAAGAATCTCCTTTGGCCAAGCCTTCAGCCGATAAAACGCCTGAAAAAAAGATTGTTGAGCCTCCTCCGGTAGATTCCGGCGAAGAGCCGCGTTTTCACAAAAAAGATCTTCCCCCCAAATACACGGCCGAAAAGAGCGATAAAGACAATCTAAAGAAAAAACGGCAAAGTCGGGACCAGCCGTCGGAGTCGGAGCGCGTCAAAAAAACCGTTCCAAAGAAAAAGCCTCTGCGACATTCTGTTGTTATGATCCCCGATGATTATTATGAATTGGATGTTTCCGGAGCGAGCATTGAACGTTTGGAATTTCTCTTGGCCCGTAAGCCGGCTGAAATTCATACCATAAACGGCGAGAAAATAGTGGTTTACAAAATCTTGCCGGAAGCGGGAAAATTGCCCCGGACTGTAAGGAAAAGCCTGTCCAAGGGCCGTTTAAAGGCGAAAACTATCGTCTATATCGGTAACGAAGCCATACCTATTTTTGCCAGATAATAACCCTTATCAAGGCATTTAGCGGGATTCCGAAAATTTGGAATCCCGTTTTTTTATTAAAAATTAGCCAAAATTAGCCAAAAATTCATTAATATAAATATTTTGTTTTAGGTCTGTACGGTTAACATTCAAGGGTGACTATTTTGAAGATAAAGAGGACTGATATTG
>CAYZWC010000131.1:0-1919 GCA_964482065.1 uncultured Gammaproteobacteria bacterium
AATATTAACTAAAATTGTCCTCAATAACTAAATTCTTCTGGGCAAGACCCAAAAATAAAAATATTGATTTTAAGAAAAATTATGGAATGGAAATCGGCAGAAAAGTTTCACTGGACAAAAAACTCGCTGAAATTATTTTAGGAAATATTCTGGGCAATGCTATAAAATATACTCCAGCGGGCGGCAGAGTTAAACTGAGTATAAAAAAAGAAGATAAAAATATAAAAATTATCGTTTCCGATACGGGCTACGGAATACCCAAAAAACAACAGGGTAGAATTTTTGAAAAATTGTTCCGCGCGGATAATATTAAGCAAAAAAGTACCACCGGAACGGGACTCGGGCTCTATATCGTCAAATCAATCCTTGATTATATAGGAGGAAATATTTATTTTGAATCTACCGAAAACAAAGGTTCAAAATTTTACATAACTTTGCCCGCTTCGGGCATGAAGGCGAGAGAGGGTTCTCGTCAACTTGAATAATAATAAAAAATTTTATGGCTAAAAAATTAAAAATTCTTTTAATTATAGAGGACGAAGAGCCCTTGCTTAACATTTTGAATGAGTGTTTTAAAAAATCCGATTTTGAAGTTATAAGGGCTCACAACGGAGAGGAGGGGCTTCGGGAATTTAAAAAGAAAAGGCCAAATTTGATTTTGCTCGATCTTTTGATGCCGGTTATGGATGGTATGGCCATGCTGCGTAAGCTCCGCGAAGATAAGGACGGGAAAAAGGTTCCGGTAGTTATTTTGACCAATTTGAGTGATGAACAAAAGATGGATGAAGCCAAAAAACTCGGAGTTGTGGATTATTGGATTAAGTCTGATAAAACCTTGAATGAATTGATAGAAAAAGTAAAAATAATAGCTTCTTAAATTTTAATGGCATTTTACCCGGGCTGACGCTATTGTTTTAGTTTCGACATAAAAAGCGGACTTTAGAAGTCCGCTTTTCGGCTTGTTTTGTTTTTTAGAAAAATTTTTTCTCTTTGGCGGAATAGAGAATTGTTCCGCTTTCCTTAAACCGCGATTTCAGATAGATTTCCCGGTCATTGGATTTTGTAGTTTGACCGACTATTTGCGCTTTGATACCATCTTTTTTCGCTTCCCGGATTATTTTTGCCGCGCCCAGTTCACTGGTTATTATCAGCATGCCGCAGCCGCCGTGAAAAGTGCCATAGGCCTGGCGGTCGGTAAGTCGCAGTTCCGTGTCCCAGGACAATTTTTGCGCTTCCCGGAGCAGCGTGCACGGTTCGGGCATATCCGTGAGTTCGGCGCCCACGCCTTCAGGCAGCATTTCTCCAAATTTTCCCCAGATACCTCCGCCCGTAATGTGGGCAATGCCGTAGATTTTGGCAAGAGGGTGTGGAAAGGTGGCTCCGGCTGACGTCCAGCCCAAAATCCTCGTGATGGTTGGAGCGTAGATTTTTGAGGGAATGGTGAGTTTGTTGGCGAATTCCATGGCTTCCGGATTGGCGCGGATTTTTTCCGGCTCCGGACCCCATTTGAGGAGCAGGAGATTGGTAAAAAAAGTTCCACCGTTGCAGCGGTAGCCCGGTTCCCAAAAGCCCACGATTACCTGTCCGGGTTCTATTTGTTTTCGGTTGATATATTTTTCGGCATGTTGTAATCCCGTGCAGGTACCGCCCCAGGTCATCACCAGTTCGCGCGGATCACCGGTATCGCAAAAAGCGGTAATGCTATGCTTCATAATGGCAATTTCGCCGGATATGTTTACGATGCCCGCTTCTTTGAGAATTTTTGCATATCCCCACATCATGGCCTCAAAAAGATGGAAATTTTCTTTGGTTATCGCTTTGGTCTGGATTTCATTGTTCATGATTACCGGAAGATTGCCGTCACGCGTTCTCTTTCATGTCAAATGCGACATAGCGAATTCATTAGGTGTTAACATATT
>CAYZWC010000132.1:0-1917 GCA_964482065.1 uncultured Gammaproteobacteria bacterium
ATGTAGGACATTTCTATTTAATCCTATTAGGACATTATCACAAAATTTTTACAGCTCCCAACTATAAGCCAGAATAAGACAGCCAAATCATTCTTAAAATATGGCACGTCAACAAGTCCGTGGATCAGCATGGCCGCCATTGCCGACATTAAAATTATGGCTAAAAATTTATTTTGTTTAGTTATGAAACCGTCGTAGAAAAATTTAATTAAAATTAAGAAAAATATAATAAGGCCAAAAATTCCAAGCTCGCTCCAAAAATTTAAAAATTTATTGTGCGGATAAAGATAAATTTCAATATAATCTTTATTATGGAACGGAGCGACTGCTTCTTGGTATCCGCCAAGACCCGCTCCCCAAATCGGACTTTCTTTTAGCATTTCAAAAGTTTCTCCCCACATCTCCAAACGCAGCTTCCCGGAAAAATCCTGCAGTGTAAGTTTTTCCGCAACTTTGTCTTTTAGCGGAACATTAAACTGCAAAGCAATAATTAAAATTATAGCCAAGACAATCGCCGGAATACGCGTCTTTTTATTTATGAGAAGAAAAAAGAAAATTCCGGCAACAACTCCCACTATCGCCCCCTCGGAAACGGCAAAGGTTATGCCCAAACAAGACAAAATAAAAGCAACGGCATAAAAAATAAAAATTAAAACTTTTTTAATATTTTTTATAGCCAAGCCAAAAAATAAAACGGCAAGCGGAGCAAAGTAAAGGCCGACGGCATTGGGAAAGCCGTAAACCCCGGTAATCCTCCGCGTTTCCGGCGCGTACCATTCAGCGTTGGGAATTAAGTAGCCGGTAAATTTTTGATAAACGGCAAGCGCTCCGATATAAATAGCCGAAATCCCAAGCGCCATAAAAACTTTATACAAATCTTTTTTTGTTTTAATAGTATCCACAAAAACAATCAAAAATAAAATCGGCTCTATAAAATATGCTTTCCAAAGTCCAAGCGCTGTCTCTAAATCAGGCGCGGTAAAAACAGAAATTGTAGCGGCAATAAGCCAGGCAATAATTAACGCCAACCACACTTTGTCTTGTCGGAGCGAAGCGGAGATCCCGACTTTATGTCGGGAAAACTTATTTTTAAATAACCAAATCAGAAATAAAATCAAAATCATTGCTTCAAGGAGCGTCATGGGCAAAAAGGCGATATGAAAACGGATCAAATACAAAGGCAGGAGTGCGGAAATTATAAGCACCCCCCAAAGAGTCTTCCGCCAAGCAAGAACACTAAAACACAGGCAGAAAATAATTAAAAGCAAAGCATTTATCATATTTATATAGTATAGCTAATTGCGGCAAATAAAAAAACTCCCCTGAGGAACCGGGGAGATACTTTAAACTTTGGTGGCCATAGTAGCCTCCTTGTGTTGATTGTTGATGATTATCCGGGAAGTTCAAATGTTCCGCCCGAACGACGCAATGCCCTGTTGATATACTGTTCAACCTTTCCGGAGGGGCATTTCTCCAAATTGGCCTTCACTTGGTACAAGTACCAAATAAGTTTTTTACCGCCCTCAACGCTCTGCAGACGGTGAGCTTTTTGTATCACCTTTTGAATTAAGGTGGAATCTTGCAACAGAATCTTCTTAGCGGCCTGCTTGAAATCTACGACAGTGGTACAGGCATCAAGCTCATCAATGTACGGAATATGTTCCTTTTGTATGTATTTCAGGTTTTTTCTTTCTCTTAGCCTCCTTTCAGTTTCTAGTACTTCTTGGTGTTTTTTGGCCTTATCTTTTGGGACAAGACCGGCCTTTAATAACTCATCCATTAGCGTTCCCAATTGATACCTCCTTTCTTTTTAGGTTAGGAAAGCTAACAAAATAATATATCATAATTTTTAACATTTGTCAAGGCTAAATAAAAAAGTGTCAAGATTTTATAGAAATGTCCTACTTTGGGTTTTAT
>CAYZWC010000133.1:0-1609 GCA_964482065.1 uncultured Gammaproteobacteria bacterium
GGCGCCGATAATCGGCATTACTGGCACCAAAGGGAAAAGCACGACTACGACTCTTACGGGCGAGATTTTTAGATCATGGAAAAAACAAACGGTGATTGGCGGAAATATCCGCAAGTCGCCTTTGGATTTTTTAAGCAAAATAAAAAAAGATACGCCCGTGATTTTGGAGCTTTCTTCCTGGCAGCTGGAAGGCTTGCCTTTGGTCAAAAAAAGTCCGCACCTTGCCCTTATCACTAATTTGCACATTGACCATCTAAATCGCTATAAAAGTTTTCGGGCCTACGCGGAAGCTAAAAAGTTAATCTATACTTTCCAGACCCCGGCTGATTTTATTGTTTTAAATTATGATAATCCCGGCACGCGCGAGATTGGTCAGGAAGTTTTTTCCCGCCGCTTTTGGTTTTCAAAAAAGTATTTCAAAGAAGAAAACGGCAGCTTTGTTTCAGGGAGCAGTTCACAGAGAGCAGGGAACAGGTGGATAGTTTTCCGAAAAGATGGGAAAGAAACCAAGGTTTTAAAATTGTCCGATATTAAGTTAATTGGCGAACATAATTTGGAAAATGTTTTGGGCGCGGTAACTATGGCGATGATTTATGGCGTGCCCGGTTTCCACATCAGAAAAGCTGTGAAAAATTTTACCGGGCTTTGGGGAAGAATGGAACTGGTACGAGAGATCAAGGGAGTTAAATTTATAAATGACACTACCGCCACGGCGCCGGAAGCAGTGATTAACGCCCTCCGCGCCTTGAATTCAAAAAATATAATTCTTATTGCCGGCGGAGCGGACAAAAATTTAGATTTTAAAGAAATGGCCAAAGAAATTAAAAAACACTGCAAACAAATTATTTTGGTTCGCGGCAATGCCAGTAATAAGCTAAGAAAGCAGTTAAAAAATATCCAATATCCAACCCGCCTCTCCGGCGGGCAAGTATCCAATATTAATGATCGTGTAGAAAGTATGGAAGAAGCCGTTAGCAAAGCTTATGAAATTGCGCGTAAAGGCGACATTGTTTTACTATCTCCCGGTGCGGCCAGCTTTGGATTGTTTGTGAATGAATTTGATAGGGGGGAGCAGTTTATTAGAGAAGTACAAAAGCTAGAAGAACTATTTTAAAAAGGAACTATTTTCTTTTTAATGTGGGTACCTAAAATTAGCCAAAATAACCGCTATTGACATTTTCAACAAAATGTGTTAATATAATTTGATAAGTTCTTTTTACCGTCTGTGTTCATAATGTTCGTGGACATGGACAAAATCACAACAATTGGCCAGCCCGTTTCGGACCCGCCTAAAACACAAAAGGAGCGATCGTCATGACGACCAATCAACCCACATTAACCGGACAGGGGTTGCCAGTCGGCGACCTGCTAGCGACTCTTCGTCTCTTGCAGAGAGACGGCATGACCTCGGAAGATTTCAAAGCCATTGCTCAAAACGGCGAAATGCGCGCCGAGATCATGGCGGCTGTATTGCGCCACCGCCTCTTCACCCCGCCCGAGGAGCAAGTGAAAAAGCTTCTGGAAATCAACGAGAATCTCTGGAAAATCAAAGATATCACCGAAGCCGCCATCCGCGAACTCGGCGATCCGCCCGAGCGTCCCATCTCCG